>NZ_JBHWGP010000001.1:0-8206 GCF_042733155.1 Streptomyces sp. NPDC059740
GAACGGACGCTTCCTTCGGTCCCTTTCGGGCCCTCCGGGCGCTTCCCTTCGGTGTTTCCAACCTTACCAGATCCGTTTTCCGGTTCCGGCCCCCTGTCGGAGCGGGGTTCGCTTTCCGGTCCGACCCTTCCGGGCTTTCCCTTTCGGCGTTTCCGACTCTATCAGATCCGTTTTCCGTTTCCGTCCCGGCCGCTTGGCCGTTCCGAACTCGGAAAGTGTTTCCGATTCCCCGTCGGAGGGGGCGCCTTCCGGCGTGATCACCACAGTAGCGGCTTTTCCGTCCGGCTCATAATCGAGCTTTCCGGCCTTCGTTCGAGAAGCGTGCGAATCAGCGAGCAAATTTCTGCATGCCGAAAGACGTCCCAGAAGGGGTCGTGCTGTGGTGGGTGCCGCCGATGCGGCGAGTGTGTGCGCGGGGGCACTGCGGCCCCTGGCAACCCGGAGGACACTACACGACGGCCGTGAGGGTTTCAAACCTCCAGCCCGCAACGGGTTTTCCGGGGCGGGCGACGGGTGCCCGGGGCCGCGGACGGCTCAGCCCTGGCCGGTGGCCAGCTCCCGGCTGCGGTTGCGGGCCGCCTCCAGCGCGGCGATGAGCGCGGCCCGCACCCCGTGGTTCTCCAGCTCGCGGATGGCGCTGATGGTGGTGCCGGCCGGCGAGGTGACGTTCTCCCGCAGGGTGACCGGGTGCTCCCCGCTGTCGCGGAGCATCGTCGCGGCACCCACCGCCGCCTGGACGATCAGGTCGTGGGCCTTGTCCCTGGGCAGTCCCAGCAGGATGCCGGCGTCGGTCATGGCCTCCACCAGGAAGTAGAAGTACGCGGGGCCCGAGCCGGACAGGGCCGTGGCGGCGTCCTGCTGTCCCTCGGGCAGGCGCAGGGTCTTGCCGACCGCCTGGAAGATCTCCTCGGCCTGGGCCAGGTGCTCGGAGGTGGCGTGGCTCCCCGCGGAAAGGACCGACATGCCCTCGTCGACGAGGGCGGGGGTGTTCGGCATGACGCGTACGACTGCGGTTGCGGGCGCGCACCGCTCCTCGACGAAGGCGGTGGTGATGCCCGCGGCGGCACTGACGAGCAGGTGGTCGGCGGTGACGTGGGGTCCCAGTTCGTCCAGGAGGGCGCCCATGTCCTGGGGCTTGACGGCCAGGATGAGGATGTCGGCGAGCCTGGCCGCCTCCTCGTTGCCGACGGATGTGACTGCGTAGCGGTCACTGAGCTGCCGCGCGCGTTCGGCGCGGCGGGTGGTGACCAGGAGGTTCTCGGGGGCCCACCCGCCGCGGATCATGCCGCTGAGCAGGGCTTCGCCGATCTTGCCTGTGCCGAGGACGGCGACCTTCTTCGTCATGGGCTCACCTCGCCGTGGGGGCGGTTCGGGCCGCGGGCGGGCCGCGGGCGGTGGTGCGGGTGTCACGGCGACGGGGCGGTTCGCGCCGGGGCTGCGCCTGCGGAGCTGCGTCCGGCCGGTGGTCCACCGCCGTCCTGCCGTCCTCGGTCATCCTTGCATCGGGGCGGGGCCGGACGTCGAGGCGTCTCGGTGCGCGAGCGGGGCGCTCGGCCGGTCAGCGGTGGGCGCGCGTCCGGTCGTGTGCATCCCCGGGACGCGCCGGAGCGGGGTGAGGGTCGGTTACCGGTCAGTGCACCGGTGTTCATCAGACGGTTACCTCTCCACTTGCCGCGGGCCCGGCCGTTCCCGCAAGAATGGAGCTGACCGTTCCGCCACGGCCCGGCAGTGGCCGCCGCGGGGCCGGAGAACCCAGGCGTGTGGTGTCCGGTACGGCAGGGCGAGGGGAGAGGGGGCCACGGTGTCGTCGTACCGACCGACGTCCGGTGTGCGCGGCCCCGCCGTCCGGCGACCGCCCGTCCGGCCGCTTCCCGCCTCCCCCCGGTCGGCCGCCTCGCGAGGCCGTGCCCATGCGCTGCGCCGGGTCCTCGTCCGGGCCGTGCACAGCGGGGCGTTCGCGCTGCTGGCGCTGGCGATCGCCCTGACCGGCCTGGCCGTCGGCGGGGCGGGCGAGGCGACGGGGACGGGGACGGGGACGGCGCGTACGGTCGCTGTCCCGACCGGTCCCTCGACGGCTGCCGCGGTCGACCCGGTGCGGGAGGGAACGGTTCGCCCCGCGGCGCACGCCGGCGCGGAGAGCCTCGCGGAGGCAGCGGACACGGGTGGCGACCGGCCGCCGGTGCAAGGCGCCCCGTCGGCGGACGAAGAGGACCGTACGGTGCCGCGGGCGCCCCCGGCCGACGCACCCGAACCGTCCCCTGCCCCGGTTGGGAACACCCCGCCGGAGCGGGCCCCCGCCGAGGTGCCCGGGCCGCTCCTGGGCTCCGCGGGTGCCCCGTCCGACGCGGAGTCCCCCGGTGACGGTGACGTGCGTTCCTGCCACCCCCGTCGTCACCGCATCTCCCCGCTCCCGCCCAGCGCGCGGGGTGTCACCCCCTGTGCCGTCGACGAGGCGGCCACGGCCCCCGCGATCCTGGCCGCGCCCCTGACCGGGAGCCGCGCCACCCCCGCGAGGCGCTCCGGTGCGCTCGCCGTCACCCTGGGCGTCTTCCGCTGCTGAGCGGTGCCTCCAGCCGGCCGCCGCGGTGCTCCTGCCGCGACGCGGTCCGGCCGTGATCCGGCACACCTTCCGTCAGCGGCGCACATCCGCGCAGGTCGCGCGCGCCGCACTCCTGCTGGAGGCCCTCATGCAGAGGCTGTTGAGTCACCGTCCCACCGCCCGTTCCGTCAGAGCGTCCCTGCGCTCCTCCCTGCGTACCTCGCCCGCCGTGCTGCGGGCGGACCTGACCGCTTCCCTGGTCGTCTTCCTCGTCGCCGTCCCGCTGTGCGTGGGCGTGGCGGTGGCCTCCGGGGTCCCCGCCGAGCTGGGGCTGGTCACCGGCATCGTCGGCGGCCTGCTGACCGGGCTGCTCCCCGGCAGCAGCCTGCAGGTGTCCGGGCCGGCCGCCGGGCTGACCGTGCTGGTCTTCGAGGCCGTCCGCGAGTACGGCCTCGGGGCACTCGGAGCCCTCGTGCTGGCGGCCGGGGTGCTGCAACTGGCCATGGGGGCGTTGCGGCTGGGCCGGTGGTTCCGTGCCATCTCCGTCGCCGTCGTGCAGGGCATGCTCGCCGGCATCGGGCTGGTGCTGGTCGCCGGGCAGGTGTACGCCATGGCCGACGCGAAGGCGCCCGGCAACGGGCCGGCCAACCTCGCCGGGTTGCCCCGGCTGGTCGCCGACGTCCTGTCCTCCCCGGCGGCACTGTCCGCGGCCGGCGTCGGCCTCGGCACCATCGCGGTGCTGGTCCTGTGGCCCCGGTGGGAGCGGGGCGCACGGGTGCTGCCGGGGCCGCTGGTGGCGGTCGCCGGGGCGGTCCTCGCGGTGTGGCTGCTGGACCTTCCGGTGGCGCGCGTCCAGGTGCACGGGCTGCTGGCCGCGATCCAGCCTCCGGGAGCCGGCGACTTCGCGCACCTGGTGCAGTTCGGGACGCTCGGGACGGTGCTGGCGTTCACCCTCATCGCGTCCGCCGAGTCGCTGTTCAGCGCGGCGGCCGTGGACCGGCTGCACCGGGGGCCGCGTACCCACTACGACCGGGAGCTGATGGCGCAGGGCGCCGGCAACGCGGTGTGCGGTCTGCTGGGGGCGCTGCCCATGACGGCGGTCATCGTGCGCAGCTCCGCCAATGTGCGGGCCGGGGCGCGCACCAAGCTCTCCCGGGTGCTGCACGGTGTCTGGCTGCTGCTGTTCGCGGCGGCGTTCCCGGCGGCGCTGGGTGTCGTCCCGCTCGCGGCGCTGGCCGGGGTGCTGGTGCACGCCGGCTGGAAGCTGCTGCCGCTGCGGGAGCTGGTGCCGCTGTGGCGGGAGCACCGCGGTGAGGCGGTGGTGCTGTCGGTGACGGCGGTCGCGATCGTGGCGACCAACATGTTCGAGGGTGTGCTGCTCGGTCTGCTGACGGCGGTCGCCAAGGCGGCGTGGGAGACCTCGCACGTCCACCTGGAGGTTTGTGAGGGTGAGGACGGGCTGCGGGTACGGGCGGTCGGCAACGCCACCTTCCTGCGGCTGCCCAAGCTCCTCGACCAGCTCTCGGCGCTGCCCGAGGACCGGCCGGTGGAGCTGGACCTCTCGGGCCTGCGCCACCTCGACCACGCCTGCGGTCTGGCCCTGGCGACGTGGGCGGAGAGCCGGCGGCCGGAGTCGGCGGCGGCGCCTGAGCCCTCGGGTGTCCCCGCGGGCCGCGAGGCGGCCGGGGAGAGCTCCGGCGTCACCCGGTCGGCCGAGTAGGAAGGTGGCGGGGCCCGTCGCCGTCCGGTCGTGCGCCGGGTGGCGGCGGGTCCGTCGAGGGTGGTGAGCGGGGGCCGGCGGGGCGCCCGGTGCGGGTGGTGGCGGGGCCGGCACCGGGGGTCACCGGTGCCGCGCGGCATCCGTCGGGCACCACCCTTATGGTCCGAGAGATGCAGGATTGCCCCTTTTCGAGGAGTCGATCCCGTGGACCGTTCCCGCCTCCGTGTCTCCTGTGCCGCCCTGTCGCTGCTCCTGCCGCTGACCTCGTCCGTGGTCGGTGACGTGGCGGCGGGCGGCGCGCCGAGGGGGGCCGCCGGGGCCGGCGGGCTGGGCGACCCGCTCTTCCCCAAGCTGGGCAACGGCGGCTACGACGTGCGCCACTACGGCCTCGACCTGGGCTACGACGTGCGCAGCGGCCGGCTCACCGGCACCGCCCGGATCACCGCCACGGCCCGTGAGGACCTCGCCTCCTACAGCCTGGACCTGCGGGGGCTGTCCGTGCGGCGGGTGGAGGTCGACGGCCGTCAGGCGCGGTTCAGCCGCTCCAGGGACAAGCTGCGGGTGGTGCCGGAGCGCGGGCCGCACCGGGGGGCGCGGTTCGTGACGACCGTGAGGTACGACGGGGTGCCGCACGCCATGACGGACGCCGACGGTTCGACGGAGGGCTGGGCGCGGACCGGGGACGGGGCGTTCGTCGCGGGTCAGCCCGCGGGGTCGATGACCTGGTTCCCGTCCAACAACCACCCCTCGGACAAGGCGTCCTTCGACATCTCCGTGACCGTCCCGGCGGGGTACACCGGCATAGCCAACGGGGAGCTGCGGGGGCGGCGTACGGCACACGGCCGCACCACGTTCCGGTGGCAGCACTCCGATCCGATGGCGACCTACCTGGCGACCGCGACCGTCGGCAGGTTCCGGGTGAGCCGGTCCCGGGTGCACGGTATCCCGCTGTACGTGGCCGTCGATCCGTCACAGTCCGCCCTGGCCGCGGGCCCGTTGGCGCGTCTGGGGGACGTGCTGGAGTGGGAGAGGGGCCTGTTCGGGCGCTATCCGTTCGCCTCGTCCGGGGCCGTGGTGGACCGGGCCCCGCCGGGCTTCGGCTATGCGCTGGAGGTGCAGACGAAGCCGCTGTACTCGCAGGCGCCGGACGTCCCCACGGTGGTGCACGAAATGGCCCACCAGTGGTTCGGCGACTCGGTGACGCCGCGGACCTGGCAGGACATCTGGCTGAACGAGGGCTTCGCCACCTATGCGGAGTGGCTGTGGGACGCGCACACCGGCGGCCCCTCCACGCGGGAGACCGCCGAACGGCTGCTGCACAGCGATGCCGCCTCACCGCTGTGGTCCGTTCCGCCGGGGCGCCCCGGCACCGCCGTCGAGGTGCTGGGCGACTCCGTCTACAAGCGGGGGGCGCTGGTGCTGCAGAAGCTGCGGGAGGCGGTCGGCGACCGGGCCTTCTTCCGCATCCTGCGCGAGTGGCCCGCCGCCCACCGCCACGGCAACGCCGGGACGCGCCAGTTCGAGGACTTCTGCCGACGCCGCACCGACCGGGACCTGGACGCGGTCTTCGGCACCTGGCTCTACGGGCGGGGGAAGCCGGGGGCGCACTGACCGGCCGGCGGCCCGCGGTCCGGCCCGGCGGACCGCGCCCGCGGGGTGGTGGTCACCACGGGTTGAGGGTGACGGTGAGCAGGACGGACCACGGCTCCTCGACGATGCCGTCGGGGAAGACCTCGTGCAGGGCGGCGCGTTCCTCCCGGAGGAGTTCGGCGGCCCGGCGGGGGCCCTCCACGGCGGTGCGGGAGCGGCTGCCGAGCATCGCGAGGTGGACCTCGACGGGCACGTGGCGGACCCAGTGCAGTTCGCGGACGACCGGCTCTGCGCCGCGCACGGTGTGGCGGCGGATCAGGTCCGGTGCCTCGCGGGGGCGGCCGTGACGGCGGTAGCCGGGCAGCCGCTCCTCCAGCCGCTGCTCCTGCGCCTCGACCCAGTCGCGGGCGGTGTCGGGCACGTTCCACCAGGCCGCGAAGGCGCCGCCGGGGCGGAGCACCCGCAGTGCCTCGGGGACCGAGCGTGCGGGGCCGGTCCAGTGCCAGGCCTGGGCGTAGGTCACGTAGTCGAAGCCGGCACTGCCGCGGAAGGGCAGGGCGTCGCCGACGGCCCGCACCAGCGGGGTGCCGGGGCCGGCGGTCAGCAGCTCGGCGGCCATGGCGGGACCCGGTTCGACGGCGGTGACCCGGGCGCCGCGGGCCTGCAGGAGCCGGGTGGCGATACCGGTGCCGGCGCCCACGTCCAGCACCCGGGCGCCGCGCAGGGGGGCGTGCGGCGAGCGACTCCAGCGCGCCTAAGGGGTCCTTGCAATATGAGCGTCCGATGAGGTTGCGTGGTCCGGTGCCGTGCATCGCAAGGCGCCGGAGAGTCCTCGTAGCGGAGCTACTAGGGCTTTTCGACAACGCCGCGAGATGCGGTGCCAGACCACGCGGCCCGGGCGGGCATATGGCAAGGCCCCCTAAGAGGGCCGGCGGGTAGGTCGGGCGGTTCGCGGCGTAGTCGGCGGCCACGGCGTCGAAGGAGCGGGCGCGGGCGGTGTGCCCGGCCGCGTTCTCGGCCGTCGCGGGGGCGGGGTCCGGCCGGTGCGGGGAGGTCATGGGGACATGCTGCCCCGGGGACGGCGTGGACCGAGGGGCGGCGGGTTCACGTCACGGGGTTCTCCACCAGCGTGACGCGGTTGCCGTCGGGGTCGTGGAGGGCGGCGAACCGGACGGTGCCACTGCCCTGCTGGACCTCGCCCGCCGGCAGGCCCCGTCCGGTGAGGGTGGTGAGGGTGGCGTCGAGGTCGGTGACGACGAGGTTGAGGAGGGTGGAGCCGGCGTGCTCGGGCGAGAGGAAGACCTGGATCCAGCCGCTGCCGGTGACGTGCCAGTCGGCCAGGGAGGGCATGGGGCGGGCGTCGGCGGGCCGGCCCAGCAGCCGCTGGTACCAGTCGACGGCGGTGTCGATGTCGCTCACCGGCGCCACCGCCAGTACGTGGGTGAAGGCCATGGCGTTCGGGTCCCTCCGCGAGGCGACGGTGAGGGTGACGGGTGATGCGTCCCTCGCCGATCCTCGTCCGGTCTGCCGTGGACGGCCAGGGGGGAGGGCCCGATCCGGTGGGCGGCGGCGGCCGGTCTGCGGGGCGGGCCCGTCAGCTGCGGGCGGCGCGTTTCCCGGCGGTGCCGCCCCGGCGTGCGGCGGGGTTGCCGGTGCGGGCGCCGCGGCGACGGGCGTAGCGGGCGCAGGCCTCCTCGTACTCGGCGCGGTGCAGCCGCTCGCCCGGCGCCTCGACCAGGCTGCGGCAGAACCAGGCGAGCAGGGAGCCGATGAAGCCGATGGTCATCATCGACTGGGAGGAGCGGTCCGCGGCGGTGGGTGCCTCGGGGTCGGGGCGGCGCACGAACCTGTCCCAGGTGCGGCGGAAGGCGAGGGCGCTGCAGATGCCGAAGCAGGCCACGACGAGCACGTTCACCAGGGAGCCGACGGCGGCGAGCCGCAGCCCCTCGAAGCCGAAGCGCAGCAGCAGGGCGCCGAGGACCGCGAGGAGCAGCGAGCCCAGTGCGAGGGCGGCGCGGCGCAGGGCGTAGCCGCCGTCGTGCTCCAGCCAGGTGGTGCCGAAGAAGCGGATCTCCTCGGGCTGCGGTCCGGCCGCCGTCTTCCCGGGGGCGCTCTCGCGCGGGGCCGCGTCGCGCTCGCTTCGCTTCTCGCTCATGTCACCGATTATCCCGGCCCGCGGCCGTGTCCGGGGCCGGCGGTGACGAAGGGAACAGGGCGGGGGCGACGCGGACGCCCGGGGGCCGGGGGGGGGGGGGCGGGCGCCCGACCGCCCCCCGCGGGGTGGGGGGGTGCCGGGCCCGCACGCCGGCCCGGGGGGGCCCCGGGGCGGGGGGGGGCCGTGCGGGGGTGTCTCCGGG
>NZ_JBHWGP010000001.1:8216-89875 GCF_042733155.1 Streptomyces sp. NPDC059740
TCCCCGGCCGGGGGCCGGGGGGGGGGCGGGGGGTCCTGCCGGCCCGGGGGGGGGGGCGGCGGGCCCCCCGGGGGGGCGGGCCGGGGTCTGTCCCCGCGCCCGCCCCCCCGGGCGGTGTGCTGCGTGCCCGGCACCTCGGCCGTGCCGGGCGGCCGACGTGCCGTGGCGGTGGTCAGCCGAGCTTGCTGACGTCCCGGACGGCGCCGCGGTCGGCGCTGGTGGCCATGGCCGCGTAGGCGCGCAGGGCCTGCGAGACGGTGCGCTGCCGGTCGCGGGGCGCGTAGACGCCGCCGAGCGCCTCCCGGCGGGCGGCGAGCACCTCCTCGTCCACGACCAGCTCGATGGTGCGGCCGGGGATGTCGATGCGGATCAGGTCACCGTCCTCGACCAGGGCGATGGTGCCGCCGGCGGCCGCCTCCGGGGAGGCGTGGCCGATGGACAGGCCCGAGGTGCCGCCGGAGAACCGGCCGTCGGTGACGAGCGCGCAGGCCTTGCCCAGGCCCCGGCCCTTGAGGAAGGAGGTGGGGTAGAGCATCTCCTGCATGCCGGGACCGCCCTTGGGGCCCTCGTAGCGGATGACGACGACGTCGCCCTCCTTGACCTGCTTCTTCAGGATGCGGTCGACGGCCTCCTCCTGGGACTCGCAGACCACGGCCGGGCCCTCGAAGGTGAGGATCGACTCGTCGACGCCGGCGGTCTTGA
Source organism: Streptomyces sp. NPDC059740 (assembly GCF_042733155.1). Classification (NCBI taxonomy): domain Bacteria; kingdom Bacillati; phylum Actinomycetota; class Actinomycetes; order Kitasatosporales; family Streptomycetaceae; genus Streptomyces; species Streptomyces sp. NPDC059740. The sequence continues at coordinate 8,919 of NZ_JBHWGP010000001.1, forward strand.
CCACGCAGCCGTCGACGGCGAGGTTGCCCTTGAGGACGGCCAGGCCGCCGTCGGTGGAGTAGGCGTGCTCCAGGTCGCGGATGCAGCCGCCGGCGGCGTCGGTGTCCAGCGACGCCCACCGCTCGGACTGCGAGAACGCCTCGGCGGAGCGCTTGCAGCCGGGGGCGGCGTGCCACAGCTCGACGGCCTCCGCGGAGGGCGAGCCGCCGCGCACGTCCCAGGTCTTGAGCCAGTCGGCGAGGTTCGGGCTGTGGACGCTGTGGACGTCCTCGTTCAGCAGCCCGGCGCGGTGGAGTTCGCCGAGGATGGCGGGGATGCCGCCGGCGCGGTGCACGTCCTCCATGTAGTACGTGCCGCCGGGCGCGACGTTGGGGGCGACCTTGGCCAGGCAGGGGACGCGGCGGGAGACCTCGTCGATGTCGGCCAGGTCGTAGTCGAGCTCGGCCTCCTGGGCGGCGGCCAGCAGGTGGAGGATGGTGTTGGTGGAGCCGCCCATGGCGATGTCCAGGGCCATGGCGTTCTCGAAGGAGGCGCGGGTGCCGATGTTGCGCGGCAGCACGCTCTCGTCGTCCTCGCCGTAGTAGCGGTTCGCGATCTCCACGACGGTGGCGCCGGCCTTCTCGTACAGGGCGCGGCGGGCGGTGTGGGTGGCCAGGACCGAGCCGTTGCCGGGCAGCGAGAGGCCGATGGCCTCGGTGAGGCAGTTCATCGAGTTGGCGGTGAACATGCCCGAGCAGGAGCCGCAGGTCGGGCAGGCGTTCTCCTCGATGCGCAGCACGTCGGCGTCGGAGACGGACTCGTTGACGGCCTCGGACATGGCGTCGATGAGGTCCAGCTTGCGGACGGTGCCGTCGACGAGGGTCGCGCGGCCGGCCTCCATGGGGCCGCCGGAGACGAAGACGGTGGGGATGTTGAGGCGCATCGCGGCCATCAGCATGCCCGGTGTGATCTTGTCGCAGTTGGAGATGCAGATCAGGGCGTCCGCGCAGTGCGCGTTGACCATGTACTCGACGGAGTCGGCGATCAGGTCGCGGGAGGGCAGGCTGTAGAGCATGCCGCCGTGGCCCATGGCGATGCCGTCGTCGACCGCGATGGTGTTGAACTCGCGGGCGATGCCGCCGGCCTCCTTGATCGCCTCGGAGACGATGCGGCCGACCGGCTGGAGGTGGGTGTGGCCGGGGACGAACTCGGTGAAGCTGTTGGCCACCGCGATGATCGGCTTGCCGAAGTCCTCGCGCGCTACGCCCGAGGCCTGCATAAGGGCGCGGGCTCCGGCCATGTTGCGGCCATGGGTGACGGTGCGGGACCTCAGCTCGGGCACGGTGAACACTCCTCGGTTCGTCTGCGCGTGACGCGCGGTTCCGGGCGGGTGCGGCCGTGCGGGCCGCTTGCGCCGTGCGGGGCGTCACGTCTTCGTCAGCCAGCCTTCTCCGCGTGCCGCGGGACACGCCGACCGGTCACGAGGTTACGCCCCTCATCCAGGATCCGGACAGGCCCTCCGGCATGTGAGACATATGACCGGTTGCGCGGACGGGGTGCGGGCCCGGCCGTGCGCCCTCTCCCGTCAGGCGTTCCCGGTCCAGCGCGGCCGGGGCCGGGGTGCGGCCTGCGAGGTCCTCACAGGCCGGGGCTCTGGCTGGGGGCGGCGAGGTGGAGGCGGGCGAAGGCCAGGGCCTCGGCGAGGTCGGTCTCGCGCTCCGCGGCGGACATGGCCCGGCGGGTGTTGACCTCGACCACGACGTGGCCGCCGAAGCCGGAGACCGCGAGGTGCTCCAGCAGCTCGGCGCAGGGCTGGCTGCCCCGGCCCGGCACCAGGTGCTCGTCCTTGCCGGAGCCGTTGCCGTCGGCGAGGTGGACGTGGGCCAGGCGGTCGGCCATGCGGTCCGCCATCGTCAGGGCGTCGCTGCGGGCGGTCGCGGTGTGGGACAGGTCGACGGTGAAGTGGCGGTAGTCGTCCTCGGTGGGGTCCCAGTTCGGGGCGTAGGCGAGCATCTCGCGGTCCCGGTAGCGCCACGGGTACATGTTCTCCACCGCGAAGCGCACGTCCGTCTCGCTCTCCATCCGCCAGATCCCGCGTACGAACTCCCTGGCGTAGCCGCGCTGCCAGCGGAAGGGCGGGTGGACGACGACGGTGGAGGCATCCAGCTTCTCGGCGGCGGTCCGGGCCCGCTGGAGCTTGGTCCACGGGTCGGTGGACCACACCCGCTGGGTGATCAGGAGGCAGGGCGCATGGATGGCGAGGATCGGGACGCCGTGGTGGTCCGAGAGCCGACGCAGCGCCTCGACGTCCTGGCTCACCGGGTCCGTCCACACCATGACCTCGACGCCGTCGTATCCCAGGCGGCCGGCGATCTCGAAGGCCGTGGCCGTCGACTCGGGGTAGACCGAGGCCGTGGACAGGGCGACCTTCACATCCGGAATGCGCACCACTGGCTCTGACACGCAACCCAGCGTACGGGCCCCGCGGACACCGGCGGCATACGGTGCGGCGCCGCCGCCCCACCGCGGGGTGCGGCCCGCTACCCCGGCGCCAACTGGTCCAGGTGGCGCAGGATGACCCCCTCGCGCAGCGCCCACGGGCAAATCTCCAGCTCGTCGACGCCGAAGAGATCCATGGCGGCGTCGGCGACCAGCGCTCCGGCCAGGAGCTGGCGCGCTCTGCCCGCGGAGACCCCCGGCAGCGCGGAACGCTCGGCCGCCGTCATCGCCGCGAGCTTGGGCAGCCACTCCTCCAGTGCGTTCCGGTTCAGGCTCCGCTGCACGTAGAGGCCCTCGGCGGAGCGGGCGGCGCCCCCGATCCGGGCGAGCTGGCGGAAGGTCTTGGAGGTGGCCACCACGTGGTCCGGGGTGCCGTGGCGTGTGAAGTCGCTCACGACCCGGGCGATCCCGGCCCGGACGGTGCGCCGCAGGGTCCGTACGGTCGCCTGGTCCGGGGGGTCGCCGGGCAGGTGGTTGCCGGTGAGGCGGCCCGCACCGAGCGGCAGCGAGACCGCCACGTCGGGGTCCTCGTCCAGGCCGTAGGCGATCTCCAGCGAGCCGCCGCCGATGTCGAAGAGCAGCAGCCGGCCGGCGGACCAGCCGAACCAGCGGCGGGCCGCCAGGAAGGTGAGCCGCGCCTCGTCCTCCCCGGACAGCACCCGCAGCTCCACGCCCGTCTCCGCGGCGACCTCGTGCAGCACCGCCGGGCCGTTGGGGGCCTCGCGCACGGCGGACGTCGCGAACGGCAGCAGGTCCTCGACGCCCTTGTCCTCGGCGACCTGCCGCGCCTCGGCGACCACCTCCGCCAGCCTCCCGATGCCCGACACGCCGATGGTGCCGTCCGGTTCCAGGAGTTCGGCCAGCGGCAGGTCCGCCTTGTGGGAGTAGGCGGGGAGCGGGCGCGCGCCGGGGTGCGCGTCCATGACGAGCAGGTGGACGGTATTGGAACCCACGTCGAGGACACCGAGTCTCATGGCGGAAACCTAGCGCCCCGGCAGGTGACGTCCGCCCGTCGAGGAGCGGCGCCCGGTGCGTGCTCCGGGTGTGCCGGGCGGAAACCCTCGTCCTGGGCGTGCTCGGGTTACGGTCCGGTGCGCGGAGAGGGCGGGTCGGGCGCCACGACGGGGCAGACGTCACCTGTTGGGGCGCTGGCCGGCGGGGGCGTCGCCCTTACGCTGGGGTGGTGGCAACGACGAACAAGGCGAAGCGCGACAAAGCCCTCAGGAAGGCCGGGCGCAACCGCGCCCGGCAGGCCGCCGAGGAGGGCGAGGTCCTCACGGTGGACGTGAGCGACGAGGTCGATCTCGACTTCGCGCGGGCCTGGGTGACCTTCCCCGACCCCTCCGACGAGGAGCAGCTCTTCCGCTGCGACCTGACCTGGCTCACCTCCCGGTGGAGCTGCGTCTTCGGCAGCGGCTGCCAGGGCATCCAGGCCGGCCGGGCCGACGACGGCTGCTGCACGCTGGGCGCGCACTTCTCCGACGAGGAGGACGAGGAGCGGGTCGCCGGGCACGTGGCGCGGCTCACGCCCGAGGTCTGGCAGTTCCACGACGTGGGCACCAGGAGCGGCTGGACCGAGGTCGACGAGGACGACGGGGAGCGGCAGACCCGCCGGTACAAGGGGTCGTGCATCTTCCAGAACCGGCCCGGGTTCGAGGGCGGCGCCGGCTGCGCCCTGCACATCCTGGCGCTGCGCGAGGGCCGCGAGCCGCTGGAGACCAAGCCGGACGTCTGCTGGCAGCTGCCGGTCCGCCGCACCTTCGACTGGATCGAGCGGCCGGACGACACCCAGGTGCTCCAGATCACCATCGGCGAGTACGACCGGCGCGGTTGGGGGCCCGGCGGCCACGACCTGCACTGGTGGTGCACCTCGGCGACGTCCGCGCACGGTGCCGGTGAGCCGGTCTTCCGCTCCTACGCGCCGGAGTTGCGGGAGCTGATGGGCGAGAAGGGGTATGCGCGGCTGGTCGAGCTGTGTGAGGAGCGGCTCGCCTCGACGCTTCCCATGGCCCCGCACCCGGCGGACCCGCCGGCCGTCTGACCGCCGGGCCGTACCGGCCTGCCCGCCCGGACCACCCCCCGCGCCTGCGGCTGACGGCTCCCGGCGGACGCGCCCGCCGGCTCGCCGGGCCGGGTGCGGGTGGCCCGTCCCGGCGGGGCCGCCCGGGTCCCGTCCGCCGCTGTGCCGCGTCCTGCGTCCTGCGTCCGGTCCACGCCTCAGCCTGCTGCGCCGTCCGGTGCGGGGGCCGGGGTGGAGCCGGCCGGTGGTGGGGTGTCGGTGGCGGAGGGGGTCGGCGTCGGGGCGGGCGTGCCCGGGTCGCCCGGGGTGGAGGTGACGGGGGAGGGCAGCGGGTGCGGGGGCACGGACGGGTGCCCGCCGTGGCCCCCGTGGTGTCCCCCGCCGTGGCCGTGGTGGCCCCCGGGGTGTGAGCCGTGGCCGGGCCCGGCCGAGCCGTGGCCCTCCAGCGTGACGACGGCCCCCACCGGGTCGACGGCGATGCGTGCCACCCAGTGGCGGGCCGGCTCCCGCGCCGGGTCGATGAGGACGCGCAGGGTGGTGGACCGGCCGGGTCGGAGGGTGCCGTGGTTGGCGCTCATCCGGAGCCAGTCGGCGTTGGCCGCGGCACTCCAGTGCACGGCGGTGCCGCCGGAGGCGGTGAGGGTGATCAGGGTGGCGTCGCCGCTCGGCCGGGCGGTGAGGGTCAGGCGGCCCGGGCCGGTGGCCGGGCGGCCGGCGTCGCCGGGGGCGAGCGGTGTGCCGTCGGCCCCGATCACCTGCACGGTGACGTCCGGGGCCCGGCCGTCGGAGGCGGTGGGGGTGGTGTGGGCGCTGCCCGCGTTCTCGTAGGGACGGCCGTCGATCTCGTCCCTGCCCTCGTGGTCGTCGGCCGAGGCGCGGGTGGAGTGCCGGCCCTCACCGAGGACGGGTGCGCCGCGGTAGGCGGCCCACAGGGCGAGCACCGGAGCGGCGACGACCGCGGCGACCACGGTGGTGGTCAGTGCGCGGTTGCGGAGCCGGCGGCGGCGCGCCGTGCGGTCCTTGGGGCCGACGGGGAAGCCGCTGCGGTCGTAGCGCGGCGCGTTGCCGACCGCGGCGGCACCCACCAGGGCGGCGCCGGCGGCGTGGCGCGGGCCGCGGCGGGGCCGGGTGGCGCGCCGGGACGTGGCCTCGGCGCGGCCGGTGCGCGAGGTCTGGGCGGCAATCATCGCGGCGGCGACGGCGTCCCGGGGGGCGGTCAGGACGGGGAGGGTGGCCGAGCCGGCGGGGGCCGTGCCGGGCCAGGGGCCGCGGGCGGTCGCCCGCTCGGCGGTGCGGCGGCATTCGGGGCACTCGTCGACGTGGCGCACCAGTTCGCGCCGGAGCCCGGCGCCCAGCAGGACGTGGGAGTCCCCGGCGAACCGGGCCACCTCCGGACAGCGGCCGGACTCGACGACGGCCAGCGCCGCACGGGTCCGCTCCACCTCGCAGGAGGCGGCGGCGATGAGGGTGCGGGTGGCGGCGAGCTCCCTGCCGACGACCGCTGCGACCTCGCGGGCCGACAGTCCGTGCCGGGTGGCCAGTTCGAGCGCCTCCCGTTGCTCGGGGGTGGTACCCGCCGCCTCCGGCCAGGCGAGCAGCGCGAGTTCGCGGTGGCCGTCCCCGTCCCGGCCGGCGGGTCCCTCACCGGGGGCGGGTCCCTCACCGGGACGGCGGTCGGCGGTGGTTCCGCCTCGGCCCGCCCCCGTGCCGTGGCCGGTGCCGGTGCCGGGCCCCGTGGAGGGGCCGGGGCCGTACGGGGGGTCGGTGGCGGGTGGTGCGGTGGGGCGGGCGCGGTGGCCGAAGGCTGCGGCGACGTCGTCCGCGGCGGTGCTGTCGGGCGGGCGGCGGGCGGGAGCCTCGCCGTCCGCGGGGCGGACCGGGTCCGCGGGGTGGGCCGGGCCCTGCGCCGGCTGCTGGGGGCGGGCGGGGCCGTCGGTGCGGGGGAGGCCGGCGGGCCGGGACGGCTCGCCGGGGTCGGCCGCCTCGGTCCGGGCGGCGCGTTCGGCGAGCCTGCGCAGGCAGGCCCAACGGGCGAGGGCGTAGAGCCAGGGACGGAAGAGGTCCGGGTCCGAGGGGCGGCGGCCGTGGTGGCGTTCGGCGAGCGCGAGCGCCTCGCCCAGCACGTTCGCCGCTGCCTCGTGCTCGCACAGCACCGACAGGCAGTACGTGTAGAGGCCGTCGAGGAGAGGGGCGTACCGCTCGGGCAGTCGCGGTGCCGGCTCGGCGTCGCGCCCGGAGTGGGCACGGTGCGTGCCGGTGGTGTGCGGTGGCTGGTCGGACCTGCTGCTCATCACTCCGCGAAGGTAGGCGGACAGTGCCGGGCGTCTCGTAGCACTCCCTGACTTTTAAGCCTTACGGGTGACGTTCTCCTTCGAAAGGGGACAGGAAGGTAGCCGATACCGGACGAACGTGCCCTTTTGCAGGGCCAAGCAGAGCACTTTCCCGCCGTCCTTCCCGGGCGCCCGTCCGGGACCGGCCGCAGAGCCCCGTCCCGCCTTCCCGCCAGGGCGGCGGGGCGGCGGGGCGGCGGGGCGGCGGCGCTGTCGGTGGGCCGAAGTACCGTGACCCCATGGCAACCCGAAAGACTGCGCCCAGGGAACGGCCGTCCTACCGCTGCACCGAGTGCGGTTGGACCACGGTGAAGTGGCTGGGCCGCTGTCCCGAGTGCCAGGCGTGGGGCACGATCGAGGAGACCGGCGGCAGCCCGGCGGTCCGCACCACGGCGCCCGGGCGGGTCACCACCGCGGCCCTCCCCATCGGCCAGGTCGACGGGCGCCGCGCCACGGCCCGTTCCACCGGCGTCGCGGAACTGGACCGGGTCCTGGGCGGCGGCCTGGTGCCGGGCGCCGTCGTGCTGCTCGCCGGTGAGCCGGGCGTCGGCAAGTCCACGCTGCTGCTGGACGTGGCGGCGAAGGCGGCCTCCGCCGACCACCGCACCCTCTACGTCACCGGGGAGGAGTCGGCGGGCCAGGTGCGGCTGCGGGCCGACCGCATCGGCGCCCTCGACGACGACCTCTACCTCGCCGCGGAGACCGACCTGTCCGCGGTGCTCGGCCATCTGGACACCGTCAAGCCCTCGTTGCTGGTGCTGGACTCGGTGCAGACGGTCGCCTCGCCCGAGATCGACGGCGCGCCCGGCGGCATGGCGCAGGTCCGCGAGGTGGCCGGGGCGCTGATCCGCGCCTCCAAGGAGCGCGGCATGTCCACCCTGCTGGTCGGCCACGTCACCAAGGAGGGCGCCATCGCCGGGCCCCGGCTGCTGGAGCACCTGGTGGACGTGGTCCTCAGCTTCGAGGGGGACCGCCACGCCCGGCTCCGCCTGGTCCGCGGGGTGAAGAACCGCTACGGCGCCACCGACGAGGTCGGCTGCTTCGAGCTGCACGACGAGGGCATCACCGGGCTGGCCGACCCTTCCGGCCTGTTCCTGACCAGGCGGGCCGAACCGGTGCCCGGCACCTGCCTGACCGTCACGCTGGAGGGCCGCCGCCCCCTCGTCGCCGAGGTGCAGGCCCTCACCGTCGACTCCCAGATCCCCTCGCCGCGCCGCACCACCTCGGGCCTGGAAACCTCGCGGGTCTCGATGATGCTGGCCGTGCTGGAGCAGCGGGGCCGGATCTCGGCGCTCGGCAAGCGCGACATCTACAGCGCCACCGTCGGCGGGGTGAAGCTCTCCGAGCCGGCCGCGGACCTCGCGGTCGCTCTCGCCCTGGCCAGCGCGGCGAGCGACACCCCGCTGCCGAAGAACCTGGTGGCCATCGGCGAGGTGGGGCTGGCCGGCGAGGTCCGCCGCGTCACGGGTGTCCAGCGGCGGCTGGCGGAGGCCGCCCGACTCGGCTTCACCCACGCCCTGGTGCCCTCCGATCCGGGCCGTGTCCCGGCGGGCATGCGGGTGCAGGAGGTGGCCGACGTGGGCGAGGCGCTGCGGGTGCTGCCCGCCCGGCCGCGCCGGGAAGCAGCGCCGCGCGAGAGCTCGGCCCGGCAGGCCCCGGTGTGACGCGGCGGACGCCGGTAGACTTTGTCCCGGTCCCGCCTGTCCGCAGGCGCCAGGCGGTGCACGGACCGGCGTCCGGCCGGCCGGCGTCGCGGGCGGCCGACGGGTGGGTGACGGACGCGCCGGCGCGTGACCGGTGAGCCGGTACCCCGGTGGGGTCGGCGGCGTTCCCGCTCGCCGACCCGGCGTGCGGGCACGTGGCGCGCTTCGTGCGTCGTCCGCCCCGCACGTCTGCGGGGGCGGGCTGCGGCACCGACAGACTGTGTGACGGAGGAGTGCAGTGGCAGCCAACGACCGGGCGACGTCGCCCGGCAGGTCCGGGGGTTCCGGCACCGAGCGTCTGATGCGTTCCTCACTGAGCGCGGTGGCTCCCGGAACGGCGCTGCGCGACGGTCTCGAACGCGTCCTGCGCGGCAACACCGGCGGACTGATCGTGCTGGGCTTCGACAAGACGGTCGAGTCGATGTGTACCGGCGGCTTCGTCCTGGACGTGGACTTCTCCGCGACCCGGCTGCGGGAGCTGTGCAAGCTGGACGGCGCCCTGGTGCTGGACAAGGACATCACCAAGATCCTGCGCGCCGGCGTCCAGCTCGTCCCCGACGCCTCCATCCCCACCGAGGAGACCGGCACCCGCCACCGCACGGCGCAGCGCGTGTCGATCCAGGCCGGCTTCCCGGTGGTCTCGGTCAGCCAGTCGATGCGGCTGATCGCGCTCTACGTGGACGGCGAGCGGCGCGTGCTGGAGGAGTCCGCGGCCATCCTCTCCCGCGCCAACCAGGCGCTGGCCACGCTGGAGCGCTACAAGCTGCGGCTGGACGAGGTCGCCGGGACGCTCTCGGCCCTGGAGATCGAGGACCTGGTCACCGTCCGGGACGTCAGCGCGGTGGCGCAGCGCCTGGAGATGGTGCGCCGGATCGCCACGGAGATCGCCGAGTACGTGGTGGAGCTGGGCACCGACGGCCGGCTGCTCTCGCTCCAGCTGGACGAGCTGATCGCCGGGGTGGAGCCGGAACGCGAGCTGGTGGCGCGGGACTACGTGCCCGAGCCGACGGCGAAACGATCGCGCACGGTCGCCGAGGCCCTCTCCGAGCTGGACGCCCTCACCCACACCGAGCTGCTCGAACTGCCCGTCGTGGCGCGGGCACTGGGCTACAGCGGGGCGCCGGAGACGCTGGACTTGGCGGTCTCGCCGCGCGGGTTCCGGCTGCTGGCGAAGGTTCCCCGGCTGCCGGGTCTGGTCATCGACCGGCTCGTCGACCACTTCGGCGGCCTGCAGAAGCTGCTCGCCGCGAGTGTCGACGACCTCCAGGCGGTGGAGGGTGTCGGGGAGGCACGGGCCCGGTCCGTCCGCGAGGGGCTCTCGCGACTGGCGGAGTCCTCCATCCTGGAACGCTACGTCTGAGGGGTCCCCGGGGCCGCCGCCCGTCGGCCGTCCCCGCGGGCGCCTCCGCTGCCCCGCGCCCCGTCCGCACCGCCAGGCCGCTCTGTGCAGCCGCCCGGTGGCTCCCGTCCGTCAGTCGCCGGTGAGGGTGAAGGTGGTCGTGACCGCCGTCATGCCGCTGACCTTGAGTTTCGCGCGGTAGTGGCCGGGTGCGGCCTTCTCGGGTGAGGCGGTGGAGCAGCGCTTGTCGCTGGCCGCGCGGTCCCAGGTGACGATCCGCTTCACGCTGCCGTCGGCGGCGACGCGCACCAGCGCCGCGCGGGTGTCGGAGGGGCAGTCGCCGGAGTCCCAGAACGCCTGGTCGTGGTCGGCCGGGCTGATGGTGAGGGTCGCGGAGGTGCGGCCGAGGTTGACCTTGCAGGCCTTGTCACCGCGGTTGGCCACCGTCACCTCGAAGACCGGTTTCTGGTCGGGGTGGTAGGAGGCGTGCCGGCTGGTGAGCTTCACCGTGGTGTCCGCGCGCCCGCAGTCGGGAAGCGAGGAGTCGGACGGGACGACCGTGACGTCCCCGGAGGCCTTGCCCAGCGGTACACCGAGGGGGCCGCCCGCGCCCGCTGCCGCGCCGCCCGTCCCGGAACCGCCGCTGCCACTGCCGCCGCCCGAGCCGGAGGCCGCGCCACCCGCTCCGCCGCCGCCACCGCTGCCGCCGCCCGACCCACCGGAGCCGCCGGACCCGCCGGTGTCACCGCCACCGGTACCGCCGCCCGTGGTGCCGGAACCGGAGGGTCCGGGGGTGATGGACGGCGCCGGGCCGCCGCCACCGGGGCCCTTGGCGCGGTCGTCGCTGCCGTCGTTCCCGCCGAGGGAGACGGCCCACACCACCAGGGCGGCGAGCAGGGCGAGGACGACGAGCGCGACCGCCCTCCGGCGCCAGTAGATGGCAGAGGGAAGCGGCCCGATCGGATTGCGCAGTGATCCCACGCGGAAACTCTACGAGAGTTCAGCTGTCGTACCCGCCACCACCCGCCGCACCGGGCCGCAACTCTTCACATCATCTGCCCTTTGGTGCGTCCGGGTGCAACGGCCGCCCACGCCACGGCTGATGGACGCGTCCCTCGCCGCGCCACCACCGCCCGGAAACCCGCCTTCCGCGAGGGCACCCGCCACCAACCGGGCGCCCTTCCCTCTCCGGGCACGACTGCACCCGTTCGGTGACTTCCCGTCACCGTGCCGGCCCAGCGGCGGTCATGCGCCCCCGGCCCCCGGCCAGCACCCGCCGGCCCCGCGGACCGGGGGCCGTGCCGGTTCAGGGGGCCCGCCACTCCTCCTTGTGCCCGAAGCCCCGGCCGTTGTCGATGAACCGCAGCCAGGTCGGGCGCAGTTCCCACAGCCCGGTGCGGGCCATGGCCGCGCGCAGCGTCTGGTCGGCGTCGACGAAGGGGAAGCGGTCGCGGTAGACGGGCCAGGCCGCCTCGCGGGCGGCGCCGGTCAACTCGGCGCACACCCCGGTGCCCTGGAGGCCGGTGAGCGCCGACCACTCCTGCCCGTCGCGCTGCGCGGTGAAGGCGACGGCCGCGTCCGGCAGGGCCCGGCCGTGCCGGGTGCCGGCAGCGGTGACGAAGAGCAGCCGGGGGGCCGCCTCGTCGGTGGGCGCGTAGAGCACCGCGCAGGCGCCGGGGCCGTGCTCGTCCCCGTAGGCCAGGGTCATGGTGGTGTGGGCGCGCAGGGCCCGTCGGATGGCGTCCGGGCAGGGCTGGTCGGTCATCCGTCCATGGTGCCCGGCACCGGGTGCGGCTGCGCCCCCGCCCCTCGTCGTACCGTCTGCCCATGGCGTCAGACCTGCGCACCACCTACCACCGGGCGGCAGCCGCCTCCTTCACCTACCGGGAGGTGGGCGCCACCGCCGGCCCGCTGCCGGAAGGCTACGACCGGACGCACCGGCGGGTCCGGGTGGGCCGCGGGCGAGAGGCGCTGGAGCGTGCCGGCGGGTACGTCCTGGCCTGGGGCGCCCAGCGGGGTGCGGGCTTCGAGGTGTACCCGGGCGCGCCCGCGGCCCCCGGCCTGACGGCGCTGGTGGTCCTGCGCCCCCCGGGACTGCCGTTTCCGCGGCTGGTCATCCCCTGCCGGGTGGTGTGGACGGTGCGGGAGGCCGACCGGGTCGGCTTCGCCTACGGAACGCTGCCGGGCCATCCGCTCCGCGGCGAGGAGGCGTTCGTGGTCCGCCGGGACGCCGAGGACGTGGTGTGGTTCGAGGTGACGGCCTTCTCCCGGCCCGGACCGCGCTACGCCCGGTGGGGGCGGCCGGTCACCCGGTGGTGCCAGGCCCGTGGCGCCGCCCGCTACCTGCGGGCCGTCGCCACGACGGCCTCGGCCGGTTCGGGGCGGCCGGCCTGACCTCAGGTCCTCCCCCCGGCCGGCCACTGCGTCCGGCCGGGCGTTCCGGTCCGCCCGGCGGGGGCGTGGGCCGTCAGCGCCCTGCCGTCCGCCGGGGACGTTCCGCCCCTCCCCCGCCCTGCCCGTCGGGCGTGCTGCGGGGCTCGGCGTAGGGCGAGTGGGTGGGCGTGGGGCGACGCGTGCCCGGTGCGTTTCCGGGGCGGCTGCCGATCTGCCAGGATCAAAGAGCCATGACTTCCACTCCTGCCTCCCCCGCCGAGTCCGCTTCGACCGAGACCACTTCGACCGGATCGCCGATGTCACCGGCGTCCGCCCACGGGATCGCCGCGACGGCCGGTGCGCAGCCGCACGCGGCGGACGTGCCCGACGGCTCAAGCCGGCAGGACCCGTCGTCCCCGAGCCGCACCGCTGCGCCGTCCTCCCCTTCGGGGGAGCCCACGACGCCCGCGCCCCGCAACACCGCGCCTGCCGGCACGGGTGTGCCGGCCACCGTCCTGTCCGCTGCGGGTGCCGTCCGGGCGACGCCGGTCTCCGGCGAGGTGAGTGCGCCCCCGGCCGCCGGCGAGGTCCGTACCGTGCCGGCTGCCGGCGGGTCCGCTCCGGGGGCGGTCGCCCCCGGGGTGCCGGGGGCGACCGTTCCGGGCGGTGGCCCGGCGGTCCCGGCCTCCGCTCCCCCGACCGCCACGCCCTCGGGCTCCGGCCGGCCGGAGGACTCCCCCCCGCCCGCCGAGGCCGGGGACGAGGCCCCGCTGACCGCGGTGGTGCCCTCCGTGGCGACGTCCACCCGTCCCGCCGGCGGTCTGGCCGGGCGCACCCCGGACTCGACGGCGGCGCCGGGCGACGCGCCCGTCCTGCACGAGCTGGTCACCGCGTGGTTCGCGGAGCACGCCCGCGACCTGCCCTGGCGCCGCCCCGAAGCGGGCGCCTGGGGGGTGATGGTCAGTGAGTTCATGCTCCAGCAGACCCCGGTGAACCGCGTGCTGCCGGTGTACGAGGAGTGGCTCCGCCGGTGGCCGCGCCCCGCGGACCTGGCCGCCCAGCCGCCCGGTGAGGCGGTCCGGGCCTGGGGCCGGCTCGGCTACCCGCGCCGCGCGTTGCGGCTGCACGCCGCGGCCTGCGCCATAAGGGAGCGGCACGGCGGCGACGTGCCGCGGGACCACGCCCAGCTCCTGGCCCTGCCGGGGGTGGGCGAGTACACGGCTGCGGCGGTGGCCTCCTTCGCCTACGGTCAGCGCCACGCGGTACTCGACACCAACGTGCGCCGGGTGTTCGCCCGGGCGGTGGGCGGACGGCAGTACCCGCCGAACGCGACGACCGCGGCGGAACGGAAGCTGGCCCGCGCCCTGCTTCCCGAGGACGAGTCGACCGCGGCGCGGTGGGCGGCGGGCACGATGGAGCTGGGGGCGCTGGTCTGCACCGCCCGCAGCCCGGAGTGCGTGCGGTGCCCGATCGCCGGACACTGCGCCTGGCGGCTGGCCGGCTCTCCCGCGCACGAGGGCCCGCCGCGCCGGACCCAGACCTACGCGGGCACCGACCGCCAGGTCCGCGGCAAGCTGCTGGCGGTGTTGCGGGAGGCCACCGGCCCCGTCTCGCAGCGCCGGCTGGACGGTGTCTGGCACGAGCCGGTGCAGCGCGCCCGGGCACTGGACGGCCTGGTGGCGGACGGCCTCGTCGAACCGCTGCCCGGCGGGGTGTACCGGCTGCCGTCCTGAGCCGAGGCGACGTCCGCAGACGTCGGCGGCCCCGCCCCGGAGAGGTCCGGGACGGGGCCGCCGTCTGTGTCTGCCGCCCGCTCGGCCGTCCGGCTCGGACAGCCCGGGGGCCCGGCGAGCCCTCAGGGGCCGGGTCGCTCGGGGCTCAGGCCTCTGCGCGCCTCGGACCGCCTGGGGGCCGGCGTCTGCGGCTGCGCGTCCTCGGGCAGTGCCTGCGGGCCGCCCCGGCGGTGCTTCCCTGCCGGGAGGCCACCCCCTTACTTGTCGCCCGGCCAGTGCCTACGATGGCGCGGGCAGACCGCCACCAGCCGGGCGACGAGTGAGCCTTTGCCGCTGCGTCCGGCACGCCCGCACCACGAGGAGTGAGCACCATGGGCACAGCGCAGGCGCGTCGCGGCAACACGCGGGAACGCATCCAGGAGGTCGCCCTGGGGCTGTTCGCCGAGCACGGCTACGAGAAGACCTCGCTCCGGGAGATCGCCGAACAGCTCGACGTCACCAAGGCCGCGCTGTACTACCACTTCCGGACCAAGGAGGACATCGTCATCAGCCTCTTCGACGACCTCGCGGCGGAGCACATCGACGACACCCCCGAGCGCAAGCAGGCGGCACTGGTCGAGGTGGCGAACGAGCTGGTGGCCGCCGCGCACCGCCCCCGCGCCTGAGGGCCCCACCCCACGCGCCGGCCCCCTCTCCCACGGTGTGGGGAGGGGGCCGGATGCGCTCCGCGGTGCTGCGCCGGGGCTTCACCACCTGCCGGGTGAGGTCGGGCGCACGGTGGCGTCAGATGCGGACGCCGTGCGCGTGCAGGAAGGTCGTCGGCTCGACGCTCTGCCCGTAGTCGGGGCCGTAGCGCACCTCGAAGTGGAGGTGGGGGCCGGTGGAATTGCCCGTGGAGCCGGACAGGCCGATCTCCTGGCCGGTCGTGACGTGCCGGCCGACACCCACGTCGATCCGTGAGAGGTGGGCGTACTGGGTGTAGACCCCTTCGGCGTTCCTGATGACGACGGCGTTGCCGTAGGCCGGGCCGTCACCGCCGCCGTTGGGACCGGCCTTCACGACCGTGCCGCCGTGGGCGGCGTGCACCGGCGTGCCGGTCGGGACGACGAAGTCCTGGCCGCTGTGGCGGTGGCTCCAGTGGCTGCCGGCAGCGCCGTAGGGCTCGCCGAGCTGCACCCGGTCGACGGGGGCGGTCCAGGAGGCGGCCTTCTTCGCCGCCTCGGCGGCCTTCGCACGGGCCTGGTCGGCGGCCTTCTGCTGGGCGTCGGCCTGCGCTGCCAGGGCGTGGTCGGTCGAGGGGGACAGCGAGGAGAGCGGCGCGGCGGCGGCACCGCTGTCGGCCGCGGCGGCGATACCCGCGCCCAGGGCGACCGACGCGCCGACACCGGTGGCGAGCAGCGCGGCACGCTTACGAAGATGCGGCTTCTTGAGGATGTTGCGATGCATGGGGGGACCTCCAGGCAGGAAACACGAAGAACCCCGGCACGACACCGGGAGCGCCATTCATTGGTAACCGGCCCGAGAAACACAGCCAACCGTGTGACCTACTAGGCAAAGGCGTAGAGAAACCTTCCGGGAGGGGTTCCGCTCACGTTCGCGGACCCTGCCACACTCCCGCCGAAGTCCCCGCGGCGACACCCCGGGCCCACCACTCGTTTGGGCCACGACCAGCTCACCTCGTGATCGTGCGGGGCGACCGGCCGCCCGCCGGCGACGACGCTGATGCCCGTCCGACGGAAAGCGGCCCCAGGAGTTCCGGCATTATTCCTAAGGTGCATAGTAAGGCGGCGCGAGGCTGTGCCACACGTCACCGGGAAAGGCACATCGCCCCCGCCTCCTTTTCCGCGGGGAGCCCCCCGAGTACCGACCGGTTGCGCCGGGGAGACGCAACTGGAATGCGTCCGGGAAAGTGATCCGGCGCACTGCGGGCGAACAGACGGCTCCGGGTTTTTCCCGCGGAAGAGGCCGAACCCCTCACGCCCCCGGCCCGGCCCGGTAACCTGCCGGTCACCACCGGCCCCGGCCTCCCGGCGGTCGGGGCTGCTGCGCACACCTGCCTGGGGGAACGCGATGACCGCACCGTCCGACCTGGTGACCGGGGCCACCGCCGAGGTGGTCCTCACCCTGCCGCTGCCACCCGAGCGGCTCTGGGGGCTGGTGACCGACGTGACGCGCTACGGCGAGTGGAGCCCGGAGTGCACCTTCGGCGCCTGGTGCGACCCGCAGGCCCCGGGCCCCCGGGCCGGGGCGCGCTTCGAGGGCCGCAACAGCTACGCGGACGGCTTCGGGAGCCGCGTGCTCTGCGTGGTCACGGAGGTGGAGCGGCCGTCGGTGTTCGCCTGGCAGGTGCTGGACGGGGCGGGCCCGGCGGAGCGGCCGCAGTCGACCTGGCGGTACGAGCTGTGCCCGGCGGCGGAGGCCGGCCACACCCTGATCCGGCAGACCTTCGTGCACGGCCCGGGAATGAGCGGGGCGCGGGACGCGGCTCTCCGGGATCCCGGTGCCCTGGAGAAGCGCCTGGCGACGCTGCGGGCCAACATGCGGGCGACCCTCACCGCCATGGCCCGCGCGGCGACCGGCGGGACGGAGCTTGGCGGGGAGGCCCCGGGAGCGTCGCGCACCGACTCTGCCTGAGTCACGGGGCCGGACCGCTCGAAGGTGGTCCGGACACACGTCCGCCGGGCGGCCACGGGGGCCGCCCGGCGGGGGTGTGCGACTGCGGTCAGTCCTTGCTCAGGTTGGGGCCGGAGCCACCAGCCGCCGAGGACTCCACCGGCGGGGTGTCGGGCAGCGGGGACTTCTCCTCGCCACGGAAGGAGAACTTGGCCTCCTCGCCGTCACCCTCAATGTCGACGACCACGATGTGGCCGGGGCGCAGCTCGTTGAAGAGGATCTTCTCCGAGAGCGCGTCCTCGATCTCGCGCTGGATGGTGCGACGCAGCGGTCGGGCACCCAGCACCGGGTCGTAGCCGTGCTTGGCGAGCAGCTTCTTGGCCTCCGTGGAGAGCTCGATGCCCATGTCACGGTCCTTGAGGCGCTCGTCGACCTTGGCGATCATCAGGTCGACGATCTGGATGATGTCGTCCTGGGACAGCTGGTGGAAGACGACGGTGTCGTCGACACGGTTGAGGAACTCGGGGCGGAAGTGCTGCTTCAGCTCGTCGTTGACCTTGGCCTTCATGCGCTCGTAGCCGGTCCGGACGTCACCGGTGGCCGCGAAGCCCATGTTGAAGCCCTTGGAGATGTCCCGGGTGCCGAGGTTGGTGGTCATGATGATGACCGTGTTCTTGAAGTCCACGACCCGGCCCTGGGAGTCGGTCAGACGACCGTCCTCCAGGATCTGCAACAGGGAGTTGAAGATGTCCGGGTGGGCCTTCTCGACCTCGTCGAACAGGACGACCGAGAACGGCTTGCGGCGCACCTTCTCGGTGAGCTGGCCGCCCTCCTCGTAGCCGACGTAGCCGGGGGGCGAGCCGAAGAGCCGCGAGACGGTGTGCTTCTCGCTGAACTCCGACATGTCGAGGGAGATCAGCGCGTCCTCGTCGCCGAAGAGGAACTCCGCCAGCGTCTTGGAGAGCTCGGTCTTACCGACACCCGAGGGGCCGGCGAAGATGAACGAGCCACCGGGACGCTTGGGGTCCTTCAGGCCGGCGCGGGTACGGCGGATCGCCTGGGAGAGCGCCTTGATCGCGTCGCGCTGGCCGATGACGCGCTTGTGCAGCTCGTCCTCCATGCGCAGCAGACGCGAGGACTCCTCCTCGGTGAGCTTGAAGACCGGGATGCCGGTGGCCGTGGCCAGGACCTCCGCGATCAGCTCCTCGTCCACCTCGGCGACGACGTCCATGTCGCCGGCCTTCCACTCCTTCTCCCGCTTGGTCTTGGCGGCGAGGAGCTGCTTCTCCTTGTCGCGCAGACCGGCGGCCATCTCGAAGTCCTGCGAGTCGATCGCGGACTCCTTCTCGCGGCGGACGTCGGCGATCTTCTCGTCGTACTCGCGCAGGTCCGGCGGCGCGGTCATCCGGCGGATGCGCATCCGGGAGCCCGCCTCGTCGATGAGGTCGATCGCCTTGTCCGGCAGGAAGCGGTCGGAGATGTAGCGGTCGGCGAGGGTGGCCGCCGCGACCAGGGCGGAGTCCGTGATCGAGACGCGGTGGTGCGCCTCGTAGCGGTCCCGCAGGCCCTTGAGGATCTCGATGGTGTGCGGCAGCGAGGGCTCGGCGACCTGGATCGGCTGGAAGCGGCGCTCCAGCGCGGCGTCCTTCTCCAGGTGCTTGCGGTACTCGTCGAGCGTCGTGGCACCGATGGTCTGCAGTTCACCGCGGGCCAGCATCGGCTTGAGGATGCTGGCGGCGTCGATCGCGCCCTCGGCGGCACCCGCACCCACCAGGGTGTGCAGCTCGTCGATGAACAGGATGATGTCGCCGCGGGTGCGGATCTCCTTGAGCACCTTCTTCAGGCGCTCCTCGAAGTCACCGCGGTAGCGGGAGCCGGCGACCAGCGCGCCGAGGTCCAGGGTGTAGAGGTGCTTGTCCTTGAGGGTCTCGGGCACCTCGCCCTTGACGATGGCCTGCGCCAGTCCCTCGACGACCGCCGTCTTGCCGACGCCGGGTTCACCGATGAGGACCGGGTTGTTCTTGGTGCGGCGGGAGAGCACCTGCATGACCCGCTCGATCTCCTTCTCGCGCCCGATGACCGGGTCGAGCTTGGATTCGCGGGCGGCCTGCGTGAGGTTGCGGCCGAACTGGTCCAGGACGAGGGAGGTCGAGGGAGTGCCCTCGGCGGGACCACCGGCGGTGGCGGCCTCCTTGCCCTGCGAGTAGCCGGACAGCAGCTGGATGACCTGCTGCCGGACCCGGTTCAGGTCGGCGCCCAGCTTCACCAGGACCTGGGCGGCGACGCCCTCGCCCTCGCGGATCAGGCCGAGCAGGATGTGCTCCGTGCCGATGTAGTTGTGACCGAGCTGCAGGGCCTCGCGGAGCGACAGCTCCAGGACCTTCTTGGCTCGGGGCGTGAAGGGGATGTGGCCGGACGGGGCCTGCTGGCCCTGGCCGATGATCTCCTCCACCTGCTGGCGGACCGCCTCGAGCGAAATCCCGAGGCTCTCCAGGGCCTTAGCGGCGACACCCTCACCCTCGTGGATCAGGCCCAGGAGGATGTGCTCGGTGCCGATGTAGTTGTGGTTGAGCATCCGGGCTTCTTCCTGAGCCAGGACGACAACCCGCCGCGCGCGGTCGGTGAACCTCTCGAACATCGTGTATCGCTCCTCAGAGCGGTCAGGCAGTAAGGGGTCGGTCCCCTCTCTGTCCTTCCGCAGCTTAGTCCCGCAAGCGGGGACCGCTCATTCCAACTGCCGACACCCGGGACCCGTCCCTCCACTGCGACAGGGGATTCCCGCCCCGGTCAGCCGACACCTGCTCCAACCAGATGGTGCGAGACGATGTTCCCGCAGGCCAGGCATATACGCCCACCACCGCTACGCCCGTGGCGAACGTCTGCCAGGTCCGTGGTGCCCCGGCCCCGCGTGACCGGCCCGGTCCGAGCCGCCCCGCCCCGCCCCGCGACGCCGTCTCCGCGCCGCTCGCACCGCCGCCACCGAAAGGGGTCACCGATGGTGGTGCGGTGCACTTCCGTCCTGCTCGTCGCGCTGTCGTGACGCGCCGCACGCACCCTGCGCGGTGTGTGCCCGGCTTCCTGTCCGCCGCCGACGTCTCCCTGGGGATGTTGTACCCGCCCCGCCCCGCACTCCATGCGGCATACCCCCACCACATCCGCTACGGGCGAACACCCTTGCGCCCCGGCCGGCTGCTTGCGTGCGCCGAGGGCGAACACCGGGCCCTTCCCGTGGACCCCGTTTCCGGGCCCGGCCCGTCCGGGTCACGCTCTCCCGTACCGCCCGAGCAGTTGTCCGCCCCGACCGCCCGGGCAGTCTCCACGCTCCGGGCCGGGCGCCGCGGTGGCCGTGACGCCGCGGCACCGGTCCGCGTTGCCCGGGCATGGCCTCTTCCCCGTCCGCCCCGTCCGGGGCCACCGCCGCCGACCGGGTGGACGACCGGCGCCGCCGCTACGAGGACGGGCTGGGCTGGGCCACCTCGGGCACGGAGCCGCTGGAGCTCCTCACCGGGCTCTGCTTCGACGTGCTCAGCCTCCCCGCGGACGCGGGGGCGGCGCTGCTCGGCCGCGGCCTGGTGTCCGGCCCCGTGGCGCTGGCGACGGGCGGCCGGGCAGGACCGCGTCTGCTGGCCCTGGTCGCCCCGGGGAGCGCAGAGGAGCTGCCCGGGCTGTTGCAGTGGCTGGAGTGGGGGGACGTGCCCCTGGAGCTGGCGGCGCTCGGAGCGGGCGAGCGCATGCCGGCCCCCGAGTGGCTGCCGGCCCGGTCGCTGTCCGTGCCCGCCGGGGCCGGGGAAGCGGTGGCCGGCGCGGGGGTGGCGGGCTGCGAGGGCCGGGGCCGGCCGGCCGGTGGTGGCACCGGGGAGGCCGCCCGATGGGTACGGCCTCCCGGGCAGGGAGGTCCGGTGGGTACCGCGCCCGCCGGGGGCCGGCGGGCGGACGGCGGGCCGACCCCGCTCATGGGGCCGCCCGGGCACGCCGGACTCGTGCGGCTGGTGGGCGCGGCGGCGACGGAATGCCACCGGGCCTGGTTGGCGCGCTGTCGTAATGTGCCGCCTGGGCGGGCCGAGACCGGTCAGGCGTTGGCCTTCTCGAACGCCTCTTTGATGTCGGCGGGAACGCGACCGCGGTCGTTGACGTTGTAGCCGTTCTTCTTGGCCCAAGCGCGGATCTTGGCGGTGTCGGGGTTACCACCGGAAGAGGCGCGGGACTTCCCGCTGCCGCGACCGGCCGTGGACCGGCCCCCGGTACGCCGTCCCGCCTTCACGAAGTCGGCGAGAGACTCCCGCAACTTCTCTGCGTTGGCGGTGTTGAGGTCGATCTCGTAGGTCTTGCCGTCCAACGCGAACGTCACGGTCTCGTCGGCCTCGCCACCCTCGAGGTCGTCGACAAGAAGAACCTGAACCTTCTGTGCCACCGGAAACCCTTTCATCGAATGTGGATTACGACGGAAAGGAAACCCCTTTTCTGCGAAAAACACAAACCCCAGGCCGGGTTCGGTTAGGCTCGAAGCAGGGAACGCGCGAGGGGAGCGAGGGCACGATAGGGGAGCGATTCGGACATAGAGCGCTGTTGGTCACAGGTGCAGAAGCATGCGACTGTTGCCCAGGGTGTTGGGCTTCACTCGTTCGAGACCGAGGAACTCGGCGACGCCCTCGTCATAGGAGCGCAGGAGTTCGGTGTACACGTCGCCGTCGACGGGCGTCTCACCGATCTCCACGAAGCCGTGGCGGGTGAAGAAGTCGACTTCGAAGGTGAGGCAGAAAACCCGTCGCACCCCGAGGTCTCCGGCGGTGGAGAGCAGCCGGTCGAGCAGTGCGTGCCCCACTCCCATGCCCCGGGCGGCCGGGTCGACGGCCAGGGTGCGGACCTCCGCGAGGTCCTCCCACATCACGTGCAGCGCACCGCACCCGACCACGGCGCCCGCGTCGGCGCCCCCGGCCCGTTCCGCGACCCAGAACTCCTGGATGTCCTCGTAAAGCGTGACCATCGCTTTGTCGAGGAGGATGCCGTCACGCGCATAGGAGTCGATGAGCCGGCGCACCGTGCGGACGTCCGTCGTCCTCGCCCTGCGGACGGTCACACCGCCCGTAGTGGGGGAGGTGGAGGGGGCTGGGGAGTCGGCAGACGGAGAGCTCGGCATAGGGCGACGCTATCGCTCCGACTCCGGGGCGGAGCGGTGGGGCTCCGCCCCGCCCGGGGCCGCCGCGTTTTCACCCTCCGCCGATTCCGCCGAATCCGGTACTCGCTCGTCGGGGGCTTCCGCCGCGCCGCCGTAACCCTCGCTCCCGCCCGTCCCGTAACCCCCCTGCGCGGGCGCGTGGTCCCCGGCCGAGTTCCCCGTCGCCGCCCTGCGGTCTTCGGCCTGTTCGCTTCCGGCTGCCGGCCCGGCGTCCGGGGAAGGCGCCGGTTCCTCAATCCGCAGCATGTGCACGGCCTCGCGCAGCGCTTCGCGCTGTTCGGGCGACATCATGCCGAAGAAGGCCACGAGAGCTGCAGCGGGGTTGTCACTGGCCGACCAGGATTCGTTCATCAGTGCGGCCGCATAGGCGGCCCGCGTCGAGACCGCCTCATATCTGTACGCCCGCCCCTCGGCCTCCCGCCGGACCCAGCCTTTCTGGTGGAGGTTGTCCAATACGGTCATGACCGTGGTGTAGGCGATCGAGCGTTCCTTCCGGAGATCCTCGAGCACTTCTCGGACGGTGACGGGGCGGTTCCACTCCCAGATCCGCGTCATCACCGCGTCTTCCAGCTCACCCAGTCTTCTCGGCACACCTGCACTCTAGTGGCCGAAGTGGTGGATTGTGCCAATTTGCCGCAATTAGGACAAAAGGCAGTCGCGGCGATCGGGAGGCGCCGGGGAAGGGAATGGTGAGGCGGCGCCGTTCCCCGCTGATACTCCCGTCCCCCGCTTCCCCATGCAGCGGCCGGCCCCGCCCGGCGGACGGCCACGAGGGACTCCTCCCGGAGCACGCCGGCCCGCCGGGACGCCGCAGGGGCGCCCGGCGGGCCGGGCCGGAGAAGGAGGTGCGGGCCGGGTGGTCCGCGGCGGGGTCAGGCGCCCTGGGGCCTGGCCTGCTGGGTGGCCTCGGCCTGGGCGAGGGCAGCGTCGACGGCCGCGTCCTCCTTGGCCTTGTTGGCGCCACCCTGGCTCTTGACGATGGTCCTGATCAGCGCGGTGAAGGCGATGGCCATCACGAGGGGCGGCACCAGCGCGGCGATGTAGTCCATGACGAGGACCCTCCTAGGGTTGCGACCCTTCCAGATTACGCAGCGGGTCAGGCCGGACGTGTCCCGGGGGGCGCGGCGGGCTTCCGGCGTGGCGGGAAGACCTCGCCCGGTGTGGGCACCGGACGCGTCGGGCGGCGCGGCGGCTGCGGCCGGTCCCCGGTCCCGGGGTCCGTGCCCGGCTCCGGGCGGGGCGCGGGAGCAGGCGGCGGGGAGGGGCGGGGGTCGCGCTCCGGCCCGTCGGCCGCCACGGCTCCGCCCCGGCCGCCGGGCACAGCCCGCAGGCGCACCCGGACCGACCGCTCGGCGACGGCCTCACAGCGGCGGAGCAACGCCGATCGCCGACGCTCGAACCCGGCCGGCCCCGCGCCCCTCGCCCCTTCCGGCCCCGTCGTCCCCGCGCCCCCCGCGGGATCGGACGCCGTGAGGGTGCGCAGTGCGACCAGGTCGGCGGCCACCGGCAGGTAACCGGCCGCGAGAGCCTCCTGGAGGCGGTCGAGGTAGCCGAGCGCGGCGCCGGGCAGTGCGGCGCGGTGGCGGTCGAGGTCGGCCCGCTGGAAGCGGCGCAGCCGCCGCCCCTCGTCCGCCGCGGTGTCCAGGGCCTCCGCCAGGTCAAGGCACTCCCTGACCTCGCGCGCCCCGGCACGGGCGGGCCGCGGCCGGTGGAGCGCGGTGGGCGTCTCACAGGTCCGGGTTCCCGTCAGCACCCGGGACAGGGCGCGGCGCACCACCCGCAGCTCGTCGGCGCTGAGGGCCAGGCCGCCTCGGTTTCCGTAGGGCGTGGGCATGAGCCGATAATAAGCATCCAAATCGCCCAAGAGGGATATTTGGCGCCCGGTGGAAGGTGCGGAAAGCGGGTCAGCGGCGTGCCGTGTTCCGTTCGTAGACCAGACGCAGGCCGATGAGGGTGAGCCAGGGCTCGTGCTCGTCGATCACCTCGGCCTCGCCGAGGACCATGGGCGCCAGGCCGCCGGTGGCGATGACGGTGACGTCGGCCAGCGGGTCGTCCTGGCGCTGGGTCAGCTCCCGCGCCATCCGCCGCACCACGCCGTCCACCTGGCCCGCGAAGCCGTAGAGGACCCCGGACTGCATGGCCTCCACGGTGCTCTTGCCGATGACGCCGCGGGGCCGCGCCAGCTCGATCTTGCGGAGCTGGGCACCGCGCATGCCGAGCGCCTCCATGGAGATCTCGATGCCCGGGGCGATGACGCCGCCCACGTACTCGCCGCGGGCGCTGACCGCGTCGAAGGTGGTGGCCGTGCCGAAGTCGACGACGATGGCCGGCCCGCCGTACAGCTCGACGGCGGCCAGCGAGTTGACGATGCGGTCGGCGCCGACCTCCTTGGGGTTGTCCATCAGGACGGGCACGCCGGTGCGCACCCCCGGTTCCACCAGGACCGCCGGGACGTCCCCGTAGTAGCGGCGGGTGACCTCGCGCAGCTCGTGGAGGACCGCGGGGACCGTGGAGCAGATGGCGATGCCCTCGATGCCCTCACCCAGGTCCCCGCCGAGCAGCGGGTGCATGCCCATCAGGCCGCGCAGCAGCACGGCCAGTTCGTCCGCGGTGCGCCGGGCGTCGGTGGAGATGCGCCAGTGCTCGACGATCTCGTCGCCGTCGAACAGGCCGAGGACGGTGTGGGTGTTGCCCACGTCGATGGTCAGCAGCATGCGGTGGTCCCGGGGAGGAGGGCGTGCGGGGGGCGGCGGGTTCCGGTGGGCGTCACGCCGCCTCCTCGCGCAGGTCCAGGCCGATGTCGAGGATGGGCGAGGAGTGGGTGAGGGCGCCCACCGAGAGGTAGTCCACGCCCGTCTCGGCGTAGGCCACGGCGTTGTCCAGGCGCAGGCGGCCGGAGGACTCCAGGGTGGCCCGGCCCGCGACGAGCTCGACGGCCTCCCGGGTCTGCTCGGGGGTGAAGTTGTCCAGCAGGATCAGGTCGACGGACTCGGCGAGCAGCGGCGGGATCTGGTCCAGCCGGTCGACCTCGACCTCGATCGGCACGCCGGGGAACTCCTCGCGCACCGCCCGGAACGCCTCGGCGACGCCGCCGGCCGCGACGACGTGGTTGTCCTTGACCAGAGCCGCGTCCGAGAGCGACATGCGGTGGTTGACGCCGCCGCCGCACCGCACCGCGTACTTCTCCAGCGCGCGCAGGCCCGGCGTGGTCTTGCGGGAGTCGCGCACCCGGGCCTTGGTGCCGGACAGGGCGTCGGCCCAGGCGCGGGTGGCGGTGGCGATGCCGGAGAGCCGGCACAGCAGGTTCAGCGCGCTGCGCTCGGCGGTCAGCAGGTCACGGGTGCGGGTGGTGACGCTCAGCAGCCGCTGCCCGGCGGTGACCAGGTCGCCGTCCTCCACGTGGCGCTCCACCTCGAACTCGGCGGTGCAGACCACGGAGAGCACGGCCTCCGCGATCCGCAGCCCCGCGACGACCCCGTTCTCGCGGGCGGTGAAGTCGCCGACGGCCACCGCCTCCTCGGGGACGGTGGCCACCGTCGTGACGTCCACCCCCTGGTCGAGGTCCTCTTCGATGGCCATGTGGGCGATGTCCTCGACCTGGACCGGGTCCAGTCCGGCGTCCACCAGGAGGGCGGCGAGGTCGGGGTCCAGGCCGCACTCCATGGGGTCCAGCTCGTAGGGGTCGTCCGAGCCGCAGCCGCAGGAGTCACCGCAGCCGCCGCCGTCCCCGCCCGCCGAGGGCCCGCCGATCTGGAGGAGGGGGAGGTCGATCGGGCGTCCGGCGGCGGCCGGGGCGGTCGTGGACTCGGGGGTCTCGGGGGTGCTGCTCACGGGTTCGGCTCCGTATCGGGGTGCGAAATGAGGGGGTGCGGTGGGGTGTGCCCGAGGTGGGGGACGTCAGGGCCGCGGTGGCCGGTTCGGCGGTCCGCCGGGGATCGCGGTCGTTCCCGAGGTGAACTCGGGGCCCACCGTGGCGGCGACGCGCAGCGGCAGGCCGTCGCCGGAGGGCGGGGAGGTGTCCTCGGCGGCCGGGTGTCCGCAGGCGTCGAGGGTGTACAGCAGGTGCCGGCGCCAGTGCGCGTCGTCCCGGTCGGGCCGGTCCTCGCGCCAGTGGCAGCCCCGGGTCTCCTGGCGCCGCAGGGCCGCGTCGACCAGTACCCGGGCGACGCACAGCAGGTTGGTGGTCTCCCAGGACTCGACGCCGGGCACGGCCGGCTTCGCCCCACCCTCCGCAGCCCGACCGTCAGCCCGAGCGCCCTCGGCCAGGGCGGCCAGTCGTGCCGCCGCCCCGGTCAGGCTCGCCGCGCTGCGCAGCACGCCGGCCCCCGCCGTCATGACCTGCTGGATCTCGGACCGCGCCGCGGCGGGCACCAGCGGCAGGTCGCGGGGGGCGGGACGGCCGGTCGCCGCGGCGGGCGGGGGCGGGGCGGGCGCCGGGGCGCGGCCGGTGACGTGGTCGGCGATCCGCTCGGCGTAGACCAGGCCTTCCAGCAGCGAGTTGGAGGCGAGCCGGTTGGCGCCGTGGACGCCGGTGCAGGCGACCTCGCCGCAGGCGTACAGGCCGGGCACGGTGGTGCGGCCCCACAGGTCGGTGCGCACCCCGCCGGAGGCGTAGTGCGCGGCGGGGGCGACCGGGACCGGCTCGGTCACCGGGTCGATGCCGTGCGCCCGGCAGGCGGCGAGGATGGTGGGGAAGCGGTGCTCCCACATCGCGGCGCCGAAGTGGCGGCCGTCCAGGTACATGTGGGTCGTGCCCTGCTCCTGGGCGCGGCGGGTGATGGCCTTGGCCACGACGTCGCGGGGGGCGAGTTCCGCCAGCTCGTGCAGGCCGGTCATGAAGCGCACCCCGTCGGCGTCGACGAGGTGGGCGCCCTCCCCGCGCACCGCCTCCGAGACCAGCGGCTGCTGTCCCTCGGCGCCCGGCCCCAGGTAGAGGACGGTGGGGTGGAACTGGACGAACTCCAGGTCGGAGACCTCGGCGCCGGCCCGCAGCGCCAGCGCCACGCCGTCACCGGTGGAGACCGCCGGGTTGGTGGTGGCGGAGAAGACCTGGCCCATGCCGCCGGTGGCCAGGACCACGGCCGGGGCGTGGACCGCGCCGACGCCGTCGTGCTCGCCCTCCCCCATCACGTGCAGGGTCACGCCCGCGGTCTGCCCGCCGGCGTCCTTGAGGAGGTCCAGCACGAGGGCGTTCTCGATGGTGGTGAGGGCCGTCTCGCGGACGGCGGCCACCAGCGCGCGGGAGATCTCGGCGCCGGTCGCGTCACCGCCCGCGTGGGCGATGCGGCGGCGGTGGTGGCCGCCCTCGCGGGTGAGGGCCAGCCCCTCGCCGTCCGCGGCGGCGTCGAACCGCGCACCGGCAGCGATCAGCCGCCGCACGGCGTCCGGGCCCTCGGTGACGAGGGTGTCCACGGCGTTCTCGTCGCACAGCCCGGCCCCGGCGACGAGGGTGTCCTGAAGGTGCTGTGCCGGGGTGTCGCCCTCGCCGAGCGCCGCGGCGATGCCGCCCTGCGCCCAGCGGGTGGAGCCGTCGTCGAGGCGGGCCTTGGTGACCACGACGGTGCGCCGGCCGGCTGCGGCGCACCGCAGGGCGGCGGTCAGCCCCGCCACGCCCGAACCGACGACGACCACGTCGGCCTCCAGGGCCCAGCCGGGGGCGGGGGCGTGCAGGCGTATGCCGGTGTGGGTCATGCTCGCGCTCCGAGGGAGAGGCGGACGTTGTCGATGAGGCGGGTGGTGCCGACCCGGGCGGCCACGGCCAGCACGGCCTCGCCGGTGTGGTCCTCGTCGACCTCGGTGAAGTCGCGGGGGTCCACCAGGGCCAGGTAGTCCAGTTCCAGTGGCGGCCGCAGACCGGCCGCCTCGTCGAGCACGCTCTGCGCGGCGGCCCGGGCGACGGCCGCGGTGCGGGGCGGCGAGGTTACGGCGTGGGCGAGCGCGAGGGCGTCGGCGGCCTCCCGGTCCTCGCCGAGCGCGGCGAGCCCGGAGGCGCGGGCGGCGGCGGCCTCGGGGCCGGCTCCGGCGGCTGCCCTGGTCCGGAGCGCCGCCTCGGCGGCGAGCCGGTCCACGGCGGCGAAGAGGGCCTTGGAGAGGGTGAGGGCGGTGCGGCGCTCCGCGGCGTCCAGGTACCGGTTGCGGCTGGAGAGAGCGAGTCCGTCCTCCTCGCGGACGGTGGGCACGCCCACGATCTCGACGGGGAAGTTGAGGTCGCGCACCATGCGGGTGATGAGCGCCAGCTGCTGGGCGTCCTTCTCGCCGTAGCAGGCGACGTCGGGGGCGCACAGGTGCAGCAGCTTGGCGACGACGGTGAGCATGCCGTCGAAGTGGCCGGGTCGGGAGGCGCCCTCCAGGACCTCGCCCATGGGGCCGGCGCTGATCCGGACCTGGGGCTCACCGCCGGGGTAGACCTCCTCGACCGGGGGTGCGAAGACCACGTCGGCGCCGGCGGCCGCGGCGACGGCGAGGTCGGCGTCGAGGGTGCGCGGGTAGCGGTCCAGGTCCTCGCCGGCCCCGAACTGCAGCGGGTTGACGAAGACGGTCACCACGACCTGGCCGTCGGTGCCGGCGCGTTCCCGGGCGGCCCGCACCAGTTCGGCGTGGCCCGCGTGGAGGGCGCCCATCGTCATCACGGCGACGCGCGGGCCGGTGCCCCTGGTCAGGGCGCGCAGCTCGGCGGCGGTGCGCACGAGGTGGGGGCGGTCGGCCGTGGGCTGCGGGCCGGTGTCGCGGCGTTGCCCGGTGGCGGCTCGGGGGGCCGCGGGTGCGGCGGCGCCGGCGGCGGGCCTGGCGGAGGAGCTGGTTCCGGCGAGGTCGGCGGGGGTGGGGTGGTGCTCGGGGCGCGGATCGGGACGGGTGGTCATCGCTCGCCTCCGGAGCTCGGGTCGCCGGGTGTGCCGGGGCCCTCGGGGCCGTGGGCCGCGTCCGCCAGGACGTCGAGGAGCTTCTCGGCCTGGTCGGCGCCGAGCGTGCCGCGGGCCAGTGCCCGGTCGGCGGTGGTGCGGGCCATGGCGAGGTAGCCGCTGACCGCGCCCGGCGCGTGGCGGTGCAGTTCGCGGACGTGGGCGGCCACCGTCCCGGCGTCGCCGCGGGCCACCGGGCCGGTCAGCGCGGCGTCGCCGGAGCGCAGCGCGTTGTCCAGGGCGGCGCCGAGCAGGGGCCCCAGCATGCGGTCGGGGGCGGCGACGCCGGAGCGTGCCAGCACCTCCTGGGCCTGCGCCACGAGGGTCACCAGGTGGTTCGCGCCCATGGCCAGTGCTGCGTGGTAGAGCGGGCGGGCCGACTCGGCGACCCACTCGGGTTCACCGCCCATCTCCACCACCAGGGCCTCGGCCGCCAGCCGCAGTTCCTCGGGGGCGGTCACTCCGAACGAGCAGCCCGCCAGCCGCTGCACGTCCACGGGGGCACCGGTGAACGTCATCACCGGGTGCAGCGCCAGCGGCAGCGCCCCGACGCGGGTGGCCGGGTCCAGCACGCCGGCGCCGTACCTGCCGGAGGTGTGCACCAGGAGCTGGCCGGGCCGGACCGCGCCGGTGCGGGCCAGGCCGCTCACCAGGTCCGGCAGCGCGTCGTCGGGGACGGTCAGCAGCACCAGTTCGGCCCGGGCCAGCACCTCGGCGGGTGGCACGAGGGGGACGCCGGGCAGCAGTTCCTCGGCGCGGCGCACCGAGGCGTCGGAGACGCCGGAGACTGCCACGGGGCGGTGGCCGGCGAGCTTCAGCGAGGCGGCGAGGGTGGGGCCGACCCGGCCTGCGCCGACGACGCCCACGGTGAGGCGGGCGGGTCTGTCACGGGGGTCGGGGGAGGGAGTGGTGTTCACGCGGCGACGGCCTTCCGTTCCAGTCCTTTGGATGCGCCGGTCGGCTTCGCCGCCGGACACGGGTACCGGACGATTTCCCGTCATGCTACGCGAGCGGCCGCCCCGGCCTCGGCCCGCTGGGGACGGAAGGGGGCGTACGCCGGGGGCGGGAGCCGGGCGGGGCGGGTGGCCGGGAGGGCGCCCGGGGGCGTGCCGGTGGAGGGACGGGTCGGGGCCGGGGGCGCCCGGGCGGATACGGCCGGGTCGGGGCCGGGGACGTCGTCAGGTCACCGGGGGGCGACCGGCGCGGACCAGTCCCGTCTCGTAGGCGAGGACGACTGCCTGCACCCTGTCGCGCAGGCCGAGCTTGCCGAGGATGCGGCCGACGTGCGTCTTGACCGTGGCGTCCGACAGGGAGAGCTGCGCGGCGATCTCCGCGTTGGACAGGCCGCGTGCCACCAGCAGCAGCACCTCGTGTTCCCGCGCGGTCAGGGCAGCCAGCCGCCCCCGGGCGGCCCCGTCGGCCGGTGGCGCCGGCAGCGCGGAGGCGAAGCGGTCCAGCAGCCGGCGGGTGGTGGAGGGGGCGACGACGGCCTCACCGTGGTGCACCACGCGGACCGCGGCCAGCAGTTCCTCCGGCGGCACGTCCTTGAGCAGGAAGCCGCCGGCTCCCGCCCGGAGTGCGGAGAAGGCGTACTCGTCCAGGTCGAAGGTGGTCAGGATGAGCACGGCGGGCGCCCTACCTCCGGCCCACGGGCCCCGCTCCCGGATCGCCCGGGTCGCCTGCACCCCGTCCATGACCGGCATGCGTACGTCCATCAGCACCACGTCGACCCGGGTCCTGGCCAGTGCCTCCAGCGCCTGGGCACCGTCGGCCGCCTCGGCGACCACCTCCATGTCGGGCTGGGCGTCGAGCACCATCCGGAAACCGGCCCGCAGCAGCGCCTGGTCGTCCACCAGCAGGATGCGGACGGGGTCGTCGGGTGAGCCGGCTGCCGGGCCGGGGGCAAGGGCGGCGGGGGTGGGCTCGGGGGCGGGGGCGGGGAGGGGCATCTGTGCCTTCGGGGTGACGAGGTGAGGGGTGAGGACGAGGGGAGGGGCCGGGGGCCGGGGGCGGGGTGGGGGCGTGGGCCGGGGTCGGGGGCCGGGCACCGCTGGTGCGGGGCCGCCGGTCCGGGGCGGGGTCTCGTCGCGGACGAGGTCGGGGGCCGGCCGGAGGTCACTCCCTGGGGCCCAGGGGCAGCGACACCCGGATGCGGAAGCCGCCGCCCGGGCGGGGACCGGTTTCGAGGCTGCCCCCGACCATGCCGACGCGTTCCCGCATGCCGATGAGGCCCTGCCCCAGCCCGTCCGCGCCACCGCCCACGCAGACCTCCCGCCCGGTGCCGCGCCCGTCGTCCTCCACCAGGAGGGAGAGGTCGTCCGCGTCGTAGGTCAGGCGCACGGTGGCGCCGGCTTCCGGCCCCCCGTGCTTGCGGGTGTTGGTCAGCGCCTCCTGGACGATGCGGTAGGCCGTCAGCTCCAGGCCGCTCGGCAGCGGGCGCGGTTCGCCCTCGACGCGGAAGTCCACCGGCAGCCCCGTGGCCCGGACCTGTTCGACGAGGTCGGTGAGTTGCGCCATGCCCGGCTGCGGCACGTACTCGCCGTTCTCCGGCCGGTCGTCGTCGCGCAGCACTCCCAGCAGCCGCCGCATCTCCCCCAGCGCCTGCCGACCCGTCCCGGAGATCGTCTCCAGGGCCTTGCGCGCCTGGTCGGGCGAGTTGTCCATCACGTACGCCGCCCCGTCGGCCTGCACCACCATCACGGACACGTTGTGCGCGACCACGTCGTGCAGCTCCCGGGCTATCCGGGCGCGTTCGGCGGTGACCGCGATCCGCGCCCGGGTCTCCCGCTCCCGCTCCAGCCGGTCGGCGCGCTCCTCCAGCTGGGCCCAGTAGGCGCGCCGGGTCCGCACGGAGTCCCCCAGCACCCAGGCCAGGACGAAGGGCAAGGTGACCATCACGGTGTTGACGACCAGCTGGGCCGAGGTCAGGTAGGGCTGGTCGGGACGGAACCGGACGAGCGCCAGGGTCGGCCCGGCCACGGCCACCGCCAGTGCGCACCGCGAGGCCCACCGGACGGTCCCCGACGCGGCGGTGTAGATCACAACCAGCAGCGCGCAGTCGGCGGCGTTGGTGGGGATGCCCGCGACGAGCTGGCCCAGCCCGGCGACGACGGCCAGCACCAGCACCTCCCGGGGGCGCCGGCGCCGCAGCGCCACCGCCGTGCACCACGCCAGGACACACACCAGGTCCGCCAGCCGCTCGGACCGGTCCAGCCCCGACCGCATCACCCACAGGCTGGAGAACCCCAGGAGGAGG
The DNA here is from genome assembly GCF_042733155.1 of Streptomyces sp. NPDC059740. Lineage (NCBI taxonomy): Bacteria > Bacillati > Actinomycetota > Actinomycetes > Kitasatosporales > Streptomycetaceae > Streptomyces > Streptomyces sp. NPDC059740. The sequence continues at coordinate 40,839 of NZ_JBHWGP010000001.1, forward strand.
ACGGCCCAGAAGGTGTCCACCCCCGTCGGGTGACCGCGGAGGAAGTCGTAGAGGCGCTGCACTCCACCAGCGTAGAAAGCGGGAGGTGCGCAAGGGGTCGCCCAAGGGACCGATCCTCACCGCCCGCCCTACTCCCCAGGGTGGAGGCGGATTGCCCCGGGGGACACCGCCACCGCCCGGCCCGGCACCTCGGGCGGCCGTCCGGAGAGCGGGCGGAAGGCCGGCCAGGAGCGAGGCGCCCCGTACGGTGGGCGACCGGAAGGCAGGGCGCGGACGTCCGGCTCGTGGACGAGGCGACCCGTACGGTGGGCGACCGGCAGGCAGGACGCGGACGTCCGGCTCGTGGTGGGCCGGTGAGTGGGAGAGACGACGGCGTGACGGGCGAGAGGGACGGGCGGGCCGAGAAGAACGGCGAGGACCGCGGCGAGGGGGGCGAGGGCCCCAGCAGTGCCGGGGACGGCGACAACCCGACCGGCCAGGATCTCGGCCGGACCGCCGACCGGACCGCCACCCGGGCCACCGGCCGGCCCCTCGGTCGGACTGCCGCCCCGGCCGCCGACCGGACCGCCGACCGGATGGCCCACCGGACCGCCGGTGGACGGGGGGCACGCGGCTGGCGCGAGGCCACCGAGGAGGCGCTCTACGGCCCGGACGGCTTCTACCGCCGGGCGGACGGACCCGGGCCGGCGGGCCATTTCCGCACCTCCGTCCACGTCTCCCCGCTGTACGCCCGGGCCGTGGCCGCCCTGCTGCACCAGGTCGACCGGGCACTGGGCCACCCGTCCGCTCTCGCACTGGTCGACGTGGGTGCGGGCCGCGGGGAGCTGCTGACCGGGGTGCTGGCGGTACTCGACCAGGAGGCGGCGTCCCTGTTTACGGCCGAAGCGCCTGAGGCGGCGCGCACCACGGCGACCGGCAACGCCTCGGGCGCGACCGGGGCGGCCTCGGCTTCCCGCCCGCTGGCCGGCCGACTCCGCCCCTGCGCGGTGGAACGCGGTCCGCGGCCTGCGGGCCTCGACCCGCGGGTGACGTGGCATGCGGAGCTGCCGGCGCCCGGTTCGGTGGCCGGGCTGCTGTTCGCGAACGAGTGGCTGGACAACGTTCCCGTGGACGTCGTCGAGGTCGACGGCGCGGGCGTGCCCCGGTATGTCCTGGTGACAGCGGAGGGTGACGAGTCACTGGGCACCCCCGTGACCGGCCAGGACGCCACCTGGCTCGCCACCTGGTGGCCGCTCGCGGACGGAGACGAGGCAACAGGCCCGGAGGCAGCACGCCCGGAGGCAGCACGCCCGGAGGAAACGGACCCGGAGGGGACGAACGCAGAAGCGACGGCCGCGGAGGGGACGAACGCAGAGGGGGCGAACGCGGAGGGGCTGGACGCGGCGGGGCCGAACGCGACGGGGCCGGACGCGGCGGGGCCGGACGGGAAGAAGGAAGGCCCGGACGCAGCAGCCGCAGCAGCCGCCGCGGAGAAGGGACCGGCCGCCGCGGTAGAGGGAGCGGGCTGGGACGAGGGGGAAGCGGACAGGGGCGCCGTGGAAGCGGGGAGGGGCGCCGTGGAAGCGGAGGCTCCGGCTCATGCCGGGGTGCGACGTCGGGCCGAGCCGGGCGGCCCGCGCGATGCGGCCTGGTGCCGGGCGGTGTCCACGCTCCGGGCCGGTCTGGCCGTCGCCGTCGACTACTCCCACGACCGGGCGTCCCGACCCCCCTTCGGCACACTGACCGGGTTCCGCGAGGGCCGCGAGGTACGACCGGTCCCCGACGGCTCCTGCGACATCACCGCGCACGTGGCCCTGGACGCCTGCGCCCGCGCGGGAGCCCGGGCCGCCGCGCAGGCCACCGGCACAGAGCAGGTGTCCGGAGCACCCCAGGCCACCGGGGCAACGCAGCCGGCCCGGGCAGCGCAGCCGACCGAAGCCACGAACGGGAAGGCCTCGAACAGGGAGACCGCGAACCGGAAGGCAGCGAACGGGAAGGCCGCGAACCGGGAGGCCGCGAACAGGGAGGCCGCGAACAGGGAGGCCGCGAACCGGAAGGCAGCGAACCGGGAGGCCGTCGCTGTCCACCGGTCGGAGTCGGAGGCGGGAGGGGGCACCGCCGGACGTCAGGAGGCGGCGGCCACGGCGGGCGCGGAGCCGATCGTCCTCTCGCAGCGCGCCGCACTGCACGCTCTCGGTGTCGACGGCTCCCGCCCGCCGCTCGCCCTGGCCACCACCGACCCGACGGCGTACCTGCGCCGCCTCGCCCAGGCCGGAGAGGCGGCCGAGCTGACCGACCCGGCGGGGCTGGGTGCCTTCGGGTGGCTGGTGCAGCCGGTCGGCCGGGAGTGCGGCGGCCTCCTCGCGCCGTGAGCGGCGGTGGGTTCGGGAGGGGGCGACGGGGCTCGCGCCGGAGCTGTCAGACTGTCGGCATGAGGGAGAGGCAGGCATGACGGAGACGACAGTCGGCATCGGCGGTGCGGCGGAGAGCACCGACATGGTGCTCAACATCGGCCCCCAGCACCCGTCCACCCACGGGGTGCTCCGGCTCCGGCTCGTCCTGGACGGAGAGCGCGTCCGGGAGGCGGAGCCGGTGGTCGGCTACATGCACCGCGGCGCCGAGAAGCTCTTCGAGGCCCGTGACTACCGGCAGATCATCGTGCTCGCCAACCGCCACGACTGGCTGTCGGCGTTCTCCAACGAACTCGGCGTGGTCCTCGCCGTCGAGCGGATGCTCGGCATGGAGGTACCGGAGCGGGCGGTGTGGACCCGCACGCTGCTGGCCGAGCTGAACCGGGTGCTCAACCACCTCATGTTCCTCGGCTCCTACCCGCTGGAACTGGGCGGCATCACACCGATGTTCCACGCGTTCCGGGAGCGCGAGGAGCTCCAGAACGTCATGGAGGAGCTCTCCGGCGGCCGGATGCACTACATGTTCAACCGGGTCGGCGGCCTCAAGGAGGACCTGCCGGCAGGCTGGCTCGGCCGGGCCCGGGACGCCGTGGCCGCGATCCGCTCGCGCATGGACGTCTTCGACCGCCTGGTGCTGGGCAACGAGATCTTCCGCGGTCGGACCCGCGGGGTCGGTGTACTGGCCCCGCCGATCGTGCACGGCTACGGGGTCTCCGGCCCCATCGCCCGCGCCTCGGGGGTCGACTTCGACCTCCGGCGCGACGAGCCGTACCTGGCCTACGGGGAACTCCAGGACACCCTGCGCGTCGTCACCCGTGAGGAGGGCGACTGCCTGGCCCGGTTCGAGTGCCTGCTGGAGCAGACCCACAACTCCCTCGACCTGGCCGACGCGTGCCTGGACCGCATCGCCGAGCTTCCGCCCGGACCGATCAACCAGCGCCTGCCCAAGGTCCTGAAGGCCCCTGAGGGCGCCACCTACGCCTGGACCGAGAACCCGCTGGGCGTCAACGGCTACTACCTCGTCTCCAAGGGCGAGAAGACCCCCTACCGCCTCAAGCTGCGCTCGGCCTCGTTCAACAACATCCAGGTCCTCACCGAGTTGCTGCCCGGGACCCTGGTCGCCGACATGGTCGCCATCCTCGGCTCGCTGTTCTTCGTCGTCGGCGACATCGACAAGTGACGCCGGCGGGCGAGGTGTGACGCCGGGGCCGGGCAGGCCCCGGCGGCGCGACGGACGACGCCGCAGGACGATCCGTGACGCTGCCTCCCGACGCGTTCGACAGGTCCGCCTGCTGGGCCTCCGGCCGGGCGGCCCGCCCCACTGCACGACGTGTCCGTCCGCCCGGGTTCGGGCGGGCGGACGGATGTCGCGGAACGGCCCGGCTTCAGCCGGACGCGGAGTTGCGGAGGCCGCCCAGCTCCAGGCGCTCCGTCTCGTCGTGCGCCGTCAGGTCGATGACCTCGCCCGGAGCGGGACGGGCTGCGGGACGAGCTGCGGGACGGTCGTCGGTGGAACGTGCCGCACGGTCGGCGACCGCCTCGTCCCCGACGACATCGGCAAGGTCCTCGGCCAGACCACCGGGAAGATCACGGCCGGGCTCACGATCCGTCGGCTGCCCTGACCGCCCCGGCTGCGCTGACCGCCCCGGCTGCGCTGACCGCTCCGGCTGCGGTGACCGCTCCGGACGCGCCGCCGGCTCCGTACGTGCCGCCGCCGGCCCGGAAGGGTCTGCGCCCGTGCCGAAGAAGTCGAAGCCGCCCACCTCACGGGAGGCGGCACGCCGGGGCGCCAGTGCCGCGACGGCCCGCCCACGCCCGGCCCGGTCGCCGGCCCGCGTCCCCGCGCCGCCACCGGCCGTACGAGTCCGCCGGTCGCCCTCCGCGTCCGCCTGACGGCCGGCTCCCGCCGGACGGTCGTTGCCCGACGGACGGTCGTCGCCCGCCGGACGGTCGTTTACCCCTTGGTCGTCCTGTCCCGCCGCCCGGTCCCAGGCCTGCCGGGAGGCGTTGCGGGCAAAGCGGTGCAGGGCCCGCGCCGCCTGCCGGTAGGCCTCGGGGGTCAACGCGACGGAGCCGCCGGCTCCCGGTGGTGCGACGGCGCCGGCCTGCGCCGGTACGGAACGGGGGAGGGCGGGCACGCCGGACGCCGCCCGGGGGGAGGAGGCAGCCGCTGCCTCGGAGGTCACCGGCCGGATACCGGCGGCCGGGACCATGACGCCCGCGACGGACCGCGGCGCCCCCGTCGGGACCGCCGCCTCCAGTTCGAGGCGGCGGCGGCCCTCCAGGGCGTTGGCGCGCTTGGTCTCGGCCGTCGCATAACGGCGCAGCAGTTCGGCGTGCTCGCTGCGCATCCGGGCGAGTTCACTCCGTTTGGCCCGGAGCTTGGTCTCCAGGGCGACGCGCAGCTCCCGCTCCTCCTCGGCCTCCGCCTCCAGCTCGGCGACACGTTCCTCGACCCGCCACTCGTCACGCGTCCGTGCCCGGTCCAGGTCCGCCACCCGCCGGCCTGCCGCCCGGTCCCAGAGACGTGCCATGACGCCGCCGGCCACCGCAGCCACCGCCGCGCAGCCGGCCAGGATCCGCACCACGAGCAGGTCCGGCACCCACCAGACGGCGCCTGCGCACACCACCGCCGCAAGGGCGACAGCGGCAGGGGGGAGGAACCGGTGGAGAGGCGGGGAATGGCGATGGCGTCCACGTGGCATGGCCTGAAACTTACCCTCCGTACCTGGATTCCGGGGAGCCGGCCGCCCATTCGTATCCGGGTGGTGATGTCTCCCCTTCGACGCGTCTCGAAGGACCTCGGGAATTACCTCCGGGACGTTCCTACTTACTGGCCAGTCCCTTGTCCTCCAGGTAGGTCCGCGCGACGTCCACGGGCTTCTGCCGCTGGGCGACCTTCTTGTTGAGCTCGGTCAGGTCCGCGGTGGTGAGGGTCTTGGTGACCTTCGCCAGCGCGGCGGCCACGTCCTTTGATCCGGCGCTCTTGGCGTTCACCACGGGAACGACGTTGTCGGCGTTCTGGAGGCCCTTGTCGTCCTTGAGGGCGACGAGGGCGAAGTCCTTGAGCGTCGCGTCGGTGGTGGTGGTGAGCACCAGTTGGTCGGTGCCGTTCTTGACCGCCTGCTTGGCAGGGATCGTACCCACACCCTTGGGGTCGATTCCCGTGATGTCGACGCCGTAGGTCTTCTTCAGGCCAGGTGCGCAGAACGGCCTGGTCTCACATTCCTCACCCGCCGCAATTTTGATCTTGAGGCCGGACTTCCCGAGATCCGAGAGCGTCTTCAGGTGGTGCTTGTCCGCGAAGTCGCGCGCCACGGCGAAGGAGTTCTGGTCGGTGGCGGACCCGTGCGGCAGGACCTTCAGCCCGCGGGGGGCGGCGAGTTTCTCCAACGCCTTGGCAGCGGCGTCCGCGTCGTGCGAGGCGACGGAAGCGGCGTCGGCACCGTTGGCCTTCGCGTTGAGGAAGTCGGCGAGGGTGGAGAGGTATTCCGGGACGACGTCGATCTGTCCCTTCTCCAGCGCGGGTTCGTACAGCTCCCGGTTGGTGAGGGTCTTCACCGAGGTCTTGTACCCGGCGTCGGCGAGGGCCCGGGCGTATATCTGGGCCAGCACCTCGGACTCGGGGAAACCCGCGGAGCCGATCACGAGGGTGCCCTTGCCACCGCCCTTGCCTCCGTCACCACCCTTGTCCTCCAGGCTCTGCCCGCCGCACGCCGTGAGCGCGCCGCCCAGGGCCGCCACGGCCGCCACCGCCGACACGGCCCGTACCCCGCGCCGCACTCCCGGGCCTCTGCTCGTCTTCCTGATCGATGTGGTCATCACGGTTCCTCACTGGTGGTGGCTTGCTGGGTGGTGACTCGGTCGGTGTGACTTGCTCGGTGGTGGCTTGCTCGGCTGGTGAGTCGGCTCGGGAGGGCACGGGCAGCACCCGGGGACGGCTCGGAGTGGTCGGACGGGCCGCGAGGGCTCCGAACGGTCCGGAACCGCCGGCAAGCCCCTGCCGACGGCCGGGGCGGGGGCCTCGCCCGGAAGGCCGCGTCCCGTGCGGTTCGCCTCTCAGGTCCCCTCCCCCACGGCGATCACCTCGCCCTCACCCCGACGCCGGCGGCCGGCGGACGGGCCCTGCCCGCCCGAGGCCCGGCGAGCGGTGCGAGGGGTGTCCGTCCGGCGGCCCCGCATCGGGTCGAGCCACCGCCCGGCCAGTACGAGCGCCCCTTCCACCAGCAGGGCGAGCACCGCCACCAGCACGGCGCCGGCGACCACCTGCGGGGTGTTGTAGTTGCCGAACCCCGCCGTGATGATCCGCCCCAGACCACCGCCGCCGGCCAGCGCGGCCAGGGTCACCGTGGCCACGACCTGTACGGCGGCCGAGCGCAGCCCCGTCATGACGAGCGGGTACGCCAGCGGCAGTTCGACGCGGAAGAGCAACTGCCCGCCCGACATGCCCATGCCGCGCGCCGCCTCGACCACGTCCCGGTCCGCCTCCCGCATGCCCACGTAGGCGTTGGTCAGCAGCGGGGGCGTCGCGAAGAGCACCAGGGCGATGATGGTCGGCCAGTCCTCGTGCGCACCCAGCGGGCTGAGGGTCAGCAGTACCAGCACGGCGAAGGTGGGGACGGCGCGCCCCACGTTGGAGAGGTTGACCGCCAGGGCTCCACCGCGCCCCACGTGGCCCAGCCACAGTGCGAGCGGCAGGGCGATGAGGCAGGCGACCAGCAGGCAGACGCCGCTGAGGTACAGGTGCTCCAGGAGGCGGTGCCAGACGCCCTTCTCGCCCGCCCAGTCCGCCGGGTCCACCAGCCAGTTCCAGGCTCCCGTGAGCGCGTTCACGCGGCGGCCACCGCCTCTCGCCGCAGGGTTGAGGGCCGGCGCCGGCCGGTCCGGGTCCAGGGGGTGAGCAGCCGCCCCGCCAGGAGGAGGAGCAGGTCGGCCACCACGGCCAGCACCACACACAGCACCGAGGCCGTCAGTACCTCCGCCTTGAAGAACTCCCCGAGGCCGTCGGCTATCAGGTTGCCCAGGCCGCCGTAGCCGACCACCGACCCGATGGTGGTCATGGCGACGGTGGAGACCGTGGCGATGCGGAGCCCCGCGGTGACGGCGGGCAGTGCCAGCGGCAGTTCGACCCGGAACAGCAACCGGACCGGGCCGTACCCCATGCCCCGGGCAGCCTCCCTGACATCCTCGGGCACGGACTCCAGCCCGGCGAGGAGATTGCGCACCAGGATCGTCAGCGAGTAGAGCACCAGGCCCGTCACCACCACGGATGCGGAGACCCCGAACACCGGGGTGAGCAGCGCGAACATCGCCAGCGAGGGCACCGTGTACAGCACGGTCGTCAGCCCCAGCACCGGACCGGCCAGGCGTCGCCACCGCCGCGCGGCCAGGGCCAGCGGAAAGGCCACCAGCAGGCCGAGCGCCACCGAGACAGCGGTGATCGCCACGTGTTGCACCGTGGCGTCGACCAGCTCCGCACTCCGGGTGCGGAAGTACTCGCCGCAGATCCAGTCGTTGGCCGTCAGGCAGTCACTCACGTCCCCCACCTCCCCCGCATTCGCGTCCGCATGCCGCACGCGCGTTCGCAACCGTCAGTGACCCTATCCCCCGCCACCGACAACCGACCTACCCCCGCGGAGACCCGCAACACCGCGTTCATGGAGCACCCGTTTCCCACGCGCCCCCGGGGGCATCGCTTCTGGGGCGGAGCCGCCGCACGACCTGTCGCACGCCGTCCCGACCACGTCGGCGCACCGCTACGGTCGAGGTGCCCCACTCTTCCGGGTGACCTTCGACTGGGAGACTGACGGCACGGCCCCGGAGCCACCGACCAGCCCCACGGGAGAGCCATGATCCGCTTCGAGAACGTCACCAAGCGCTACCCGGACGGCACCACCGCCGTCGACGACCTGTCCTTCGAGGTCGCCGAGGGCGAACTGGTCACGCTCGTGGGCCCCTCGGGCTGCGGCAAGACCACCACGATGAAGATGGTCAACCGCCTCATAGCCCCCTCCAGCGGCCGCGTGCTGCTGGACGGCGAGGACACCGCGTCCGTCGACCCCGTCCAACTGCGGCGGCGCATCGGCTACGTCATCCAGCAGGTCGGGCTCTTCCCGCACAAGACGGTGCTGGAGAACACCGCCACCGTCCCCCACCTGCTGGGCTGGCGCCGGGCCAAGGCACGGGAGCGCGCCGCCGAACTCCTCGACCTGGTCGGTCTCGACCCCTCCCGCTACGGCGACCGCTACCCCCAGCAGCTCTCCGGCGGCCAGCGTCAGCGCGTCGGAGTGGCCCGCGCCCTGGCGGCCGACCCGCCCGTGCTGCTGATGGACGAGCCGTTCGGCGCCGTCGACCCGGTGGTGCGCGAGCACCTGCAGACGGAGTTCCTGCGGCTCCAGTCCGAACTGCACAAGACGGTCCTCTTCGTGACGCACGACATCGAGGAGGCGGTCCGGCTCGGCGACCGCATGGCGGTGTACGGCTCGGGACGCATCGAGCAGTACGACGCCCCCGCCACGGTCCTGGGCGCCCCGGCCACGCCCTACGTCGCGGAGTTCGTGGGCGCCGACCGCGGCCTGAAGCGACTCTCGGTCACCCCGGTGGAGACCGGCGACCTCGAACAGCCGCCGGTGGTGCGCCTGACGGACGACGCCGCGGGCGCGCTGGCCCGGCTCCGGGAGGAGGAGGCGCGCTGGGCCGTGGTGCTGTCGGCCTCGGGCGACCTGCACGGCTGGGTCTCAGCGGAGGCCCTGGCGGCCGGGCAGGAGGGGACGAAGGGGGCCACCGGCACGGTCGCCGACCACTGCCGGCGGATGGAGGCATGGCTTCCGCTCGGCGCTCCGCTCAAGCAGGCCTTCGCCACCATGCTCCAGCACGACGCCGGGTGGATCGCGGTGCTCGACGGCGACCGCTTCCTGGGCGTGCTCACCCCGGCCGGCCTTCACGAGGCGCTGCGCCGGTCCACCACGGCGGACGCGGCCCACCTCGACCGCTCGGAGGTCACCCTGGAGACGGTCTCCGGAGTCTGAGCCGCCCTCGGCCGCCGTCTCTCTCACAGGTCACCCCGGCCGGGGGGAGGCACGAGCGGCCTCGGGTCCGCCGCGGTGCGGGGGCGCCGCTCCGCACCGCGGGGCCCGGCGCCGGACCGTTGGCTGTAGGAGGGCCAGAGGTTGGTGACGCCGCTCTTGAGTCGAGAAGCTGGTGGTCGACCGCCCGCTCCGCTGTGTGGTGGACACGCCGGCCACCTCCGTCAGGAATCCCTCCGGCCTTCTTGACGCCCAGGTGCACCCTGTGGCCCGGCCGGCGCGCAGTGATCTCCCCGGGCTCCCGGTTGCTCTCCCCGCACGAGTCGAGGATCCGGCGGAGTCCCAGTCCTGGCCTGGCCAAGTGCCGGGTGGTGGTGCGTCGACTGACGGGGTGACCGAGCCTGGCCGGCTCGTGAGTGATCCGCTGTGCGGACCACTTCTCCTGTCGCCGCCAGTATTCGATCTTCTCGATCACCCATGCCGGTGTCGCACGTGGGCTGCGGGGTGGGCTCGGCGAGCGGTCGAGCAGACCGAGGTCGCCGTGTCGACGCCATCGGCTGACCCACTTGGAGGCAGATGCCCGCAAGGTGCCCATCTCGGCGGCGACATGAGCGATCGGACGAGTGCGGCACCGCTCAACGAGGCGTCGTCGGCCTTCGATCGTAAGAGGTGCCTTACGGTGCGGCATGCCTGTATCACTGCGCGCCCGACGGCGGATCCCCAGGCGGATTGGCTCGGGGCAGCTGTGACGAGCCCAAGAGGCGCCCATGCCGCGCTGCCCGTCGCAGTGGCACGCAGAGCGGCATCTGCAGAACGCGGGTTCATCGGGTGATCGGTGTCGCGCCGGTCACGGCGACGGACAGGTCCCAGAGCCGGGCGGCTTCTTCGGGATCGATGGCGTACGCGCGTACCCCCCCGTCATCCATGCCGGCGCCGGGGGCGGAAACGCGGGCGATGTCGCAGTCTTCCAGGTAGAGCCCGCCGAGGCCGTCGAGGAGCGGGGACGTAGCGGCCCACAGACCGGTGGCTGCCCCCTGGGAGGCGGTCTTGAAGTCTGCGCCGATCACGTTGCCGTCTTCGTCCACCCACCCGCGGTCGATCTGCTCCCGGAGCGTCATCTCCCGCTGGAGGCCGGTGATGATCTTGCCGGGGTGGAGGCTGAACGCGCGGACGCCGTCACCTCGCCCGAGGACATCGAGGTGCACGGCGAACAGGGCGTTGGCGGTCTTGGCCTGGCCGTAGGCAAGCCACTTGTCGTAGCCGGTGCGGAAGTGGGGGTCGTGCCACCGGATGCCGCTCAGGGCATGTCCGGCGGAACTGTTGACGACGACGCGTGCGCCGCCTGCGGAGGCCAGGAGCGGGTAAAGCTCGCAGACGAGGGTGAAGTGCCCGAAATGGTTGGCGGTGAGCTGGCTCTCCCAGCCGGGCCCAACGTGCCGCTCCGGGGTGGCCATGACGCCGGCGACGTTCATCAGGACCTCGAGCCGGTCCAACCGGCCGCTGATGTTCGCGGCGGCTGAGCGGACGCTGTCGAGGTCGGCCAGGTCCATGGGGATGACCTCGCTGCCCTTCACCTCCTTCAGAGCGGCACGGGCGGCATCGGGGCGGCGGGCGGGAACGATGACCCGGGCCCCGGCGGCTGTCAGCGCCCGGGTGGTTTCCAGGCCGAGCCCGGAGTAGCCCCCGGTCACCACAGCGGTCCTGCCGGAAAGGTCATGGCCGGCCAGGGTGTCCTCGGCGGTGGTGGCAGCGGAGAAGGGCGAGCCGAGCGGCTGCTGCTCAGTAACGGTCATGCAGCGGACGCTACGATCTAGAGCGAGGTCTAGATCAAGTCCAGGAGTGAGCGGCATGACGACCACCGGAGCAGCCGCACCGTCACTGAGCATCGGTGAGGTGGCCGAGCGGACCGGACTGAGCGTGCACGCCCTGCGCTTCTACGAGCGCGAGGCCCTGCTCGTCGGCCCGGTCCAGCGCACCTCGGGCGGCCGACGCCGCTACACCTCCTCCGATGTCGACTGGCTGCTCATCTGCGTCAGGCTCCGCGAATCCGGCATGCCGCTCGCCGACCTCAAACACTTCGCCGAACTGGTGCGCCAAGGGCCGGGCAACGAGGAAGAGCGCCTGCGCCTGCTCGACGCTCATCGACAGCGCGTCGACACGCAGATCCAGGCACTGGAGGAGTGTCGGTCCCTCATCACGTGGAAGGTCGGCGTCTACACAGAGCACCTCGCCCGCGGCAAAGCCGGCGGGCTGTGGGACCCGACAGCCTGAAGCAGGCGCGGACGGCCGCGCCTTCCTCCGGCAAGCGCCCGGTGTTCAGGCGTCTACTTCGTCGAAACCGTCCACAACGTCCCGTCCCGCAACAGCTAGCGGGAGGAGTCGCGCCGCGCCCCGGCCGGTCCGCCGCCGCGGTAGTCGTCGTCCTTGTCGTCCGGGAGCCGGCACACCCGCTCCAGGAAGACGGCGGCGGCGACGACCGCCGCGCCCGCCACCACCGAGAGTCCCGCGTGGATCGCCTGGTCCGCCCGCGGCCCGGCGTCCAGGGCGGAGGTGACGAGGAAGACGCCCGTCCCGCCGTAGAGGCCGGCGACGATCGCGGCGACCAGCGCACTGGCCTGCCCGAAGACGACGGCACGTGCCGCCACCAGCGGGTCGACGCCCTTGGCGTCGGGCAGCCGGTCCCGCTGCTCGCGGAGCCGGCTGCGGAAGGACAGGGCGGTGGCGAACAGGACGACCGCGATCACGGCCAGCACGATCGGTGCGGCCAGCGGCACCCCGGGCAGGGTGCCCAGGGAGTCCCAGAGCCGGGCACCTCCCCAGGCCAGCACTCCGGCGGCCAGGAACAGCCCGACCAGCACCTTGATCCGTAGCTGCTTCACCGAGCGTCTCGCCTTCCGTCCTGTCCGCCTGCCGGGTGCGCCCGGCGCCCCGCCGTGCCCGGTGGCGCGGCGCCGCACCCGCAGAGCCTAACGACTACTCCGGCAACCTCAGTTCCAGGTCGGTGCGGGCGACGACGCCCTCCTGACCGACCGCGCCGACCAGCTCGGCCACCGGCCCGCGCCCCGGCACCTCCGCCTCGGGGTCCACGTCGAGCCAGGGCACCAGGACGAAGGCGCGCTCGTGGGCGCGCGGGTGCGGCAGCGTCAGCGTCGGATCGTCGGAGAGGACGTCCTGGTAGGCGACGATGTCGACGTCGATGGTGCGCGGACCCCACTGCTCGTCCCGCACCCGCTCGAACGCCTCCTCGATGGCGTGGCCGCGCTCCAGCAGCGAGGACGGCGGCAGCGTGGTCTTCAGCAGCACCACGGCGTTGAAGTAGGAGGGCTGGCTGCCGGGCTCCACGCCCCAGGGCTGCGTCTCGTAGACCGGGGAGACGGCCTTGATCCGCACGCCGGGGGTGTCCTCCAGCGCGTCGATGGCGCCCTGGAGCGTCTCCAGGCGGTTGCCCAGGTTGCTGCCGAGCGAGATGACCGCGCGTTTGGGGTTGGAGAGGGTCACGTCGGCGGCGTCCACCTGTTCCACCACGGAGGCGGGCACCGGCTGTACGGTCGGATCACTGGTGTTCATACTCGGCTCCGGGTGATGGTGATGGTCACATCGTCAAAGGGGACGGTGATGGGGGCGTCCGGTTTGTGCACGCACACCTCCACCTCCCGTACCGCCTCGTGGCGCAGACACTGCTCCGCGATCCGCTCCGCGAGGGTCTCGATCAGGTCGACGGGCTCTCCCTGCACCAGCCCCACGACCTCCTCGGCCACGACGCCGTAGTGCACGGTCTTGCCCAGGTCGTCGCCTGCCGCCGCCGCACGGCTGTCCAGGCCCATGACGAGGTCGACCACGAAGGTCTGCCCTTCCGCCCGTTCGGCGGGGAACACCCCGTGATGGCCCCGGGCCTTCAGCCCGCGCAGCGCGACACGGTCCACGCGAATCACTCCCACTGGTCCATGGTCCGCCTTTCGGCGGGATGACGGAGGACGCCTCCGGCCCCGCCGGCGCACGTCCGGCCCTCGAATCTACCTGCGAACGCCGACAGCGAGGGCCCGGGGACGGGGCCGCCGGTGACGGCCGCCCGTCTGCCCGGGCCGCGGAGCGGGAACGGCGTCCGCCCCTGTGGTGAACCTCTCGCCCCGTACGACGGGGTCCGGGGTCGCCGGTCCCGCCATGCTCCCGCGGCCCCTACCCCGGAAGTGACGCCTCACCCCTACCCGTTGCGGACTTTGGCTCGAACGGGTGGATGAGCCGTGGCCCGATCGGAGCGGCTCCCGCGGCCCCCGAGGCTCGCACAGGAGCGGGCCCCGGGTCACCCCCGCAGGGCACCGCCGGTCCGGCGCGGCCGAGGGCCGGGTGCCGCACCGCACGGCGGACGGGTGCGGTCCGCGTCCCGGGCGCCTCCTCAGACCCCGCCGAGCGGGCCGTCCCCGCCGTCGGGTCCGCCGAGCCCCAGGTCCTCCTGGTTGCCGTCCTCGTCGTCGTCCTCGTCGCTCTCGGCGAGCACCGGCGACCCGTGGTGGGCCCACAGCCGCCAGCCGTCCTCGGTGCGCCGGAAGACGTTGGTCGCGACGACGAGCTGGCCGATCAGCGGCCCCACCGCGTCGTCCTCCTCGGCCGGCCCGCCGCTGAGGATGTTCTCGGTGCAGGTCACCAGTGCGGTGTCTCCGAGGACGTCGACCTCCACGTCGGTGAGGAAGAACTGGATGTACTCCGTGTTCGCCATGATCACCGCGTAGGAGCGCAGCACCTCGCCGCGTCCGCGCAGCACCGGCCAGCCGGGGTGCACGACGCTGACCTCGTCGTCCAGCCACAGTTCGGCCAGGGCTCCGGCGTCACCGTTCTCGACGGCCTCGTAGAGGGCGGTGTTCGCCCGCTCGACCAGTTCGATGTCCGTCCGTCGGTCCGTACCGCTCACACCGCTCCTCTCCGTCACGCACTGTCCTGTCGGGGGCGCACGGGGTGTGTGTCAACACCGTGTACGCCGTTCCTCCCTGCGCCGTACCCGCTGCCGTGCTCTCCGACGCGTGGCGCGTGCCTCCGCTCCTCGCGGGTTCCGCCGGCCGGGGGCGCCCCACGCGGGCGCGTCCGGCCGGGGCGGCCGGCGCCGGGCAGGCTCAGCCCGCCCGGCGGGCCCCGCCCACGGCGTGCGCCACCCGTACCGCGTCGGCGCTGGCCCGTACCTCGTGCACCCGCACCGCCCAGGCGCCGTCCCCGGCGGCGAGCGCCGTGACCGCGGCAGTGGCCGCGTCGCGCTCGCGAGCGGGCGGCACGGCGTCCCTGCCGTCCGCCAGCACCCGCCCAAGGAAACGTTTCCGTGACGCGGCGACCAGCACCGGGCGTCCCAGCCCGCGGACGGCGTCGAGGTGGGCGAGGAGGTCCAGGTCGTGCTCGGCGTGCTTGGCGAAGCCCAGTCCGGGGTCGACGACCAGGCGTTCCTCGGCGATTCCGCCGGCGACCGCCCGTTCCAGGCCCTCGCGCAGTTCTGCGACGACCTCCCCGACCACGTCCCGGTAGACGGCCCGGGCGTTCATGTCGCGGGACTGCCCCCGCCAGTGCATGACGACGAACGGCACCTCGGCGTCGGCGACCGTGGCGATCATCCGGGGGTCGGCCGCACCGGCACTGACGTCGTTGACCAGTCGGGCGCCGGCGGCGACCGCCTGCTCGGCCACGCTGGCCCGCATGGTGTCGACGGAGACCAGCACCCCGGCCGAGGCCAGCTCGCGGACCACCGGGACAACCCGGCGCAGCTCCTCCGCCTCGTCGACGCGGGAGGCACCGGGACGGGTCGACTCACCGCCGACGTCCACCAGGTCGGCGCCCTGGGCGACCAGGTCGATGCCGTGCTTGACCGCCAGGTCGGTGTCGAACCACTGCCCGCCGTCGGAGAAGGAGTCGGGCGTGACGTTGACGACGCCCATCACCGCGCAGCGGTCCCAGTCCGGCAGACCCTCGACCCGGCCACGCGAGATATCCACCATGAGCCCCAGCCTAGACGGGCGCACCCCGGCCGGCTCCACGGCGGGGCGCGTGCGGGTCAGCGTCCTATGATCAGGCTCATCGCCTCGGCCCGGGTGGCGGAGTCCCGCAGCTGGCCGCGGACGGCCGAGGTCAGCGTCTTGGCGCCGGGCTTGCGGATGCCGCGCATGGACATGCACATGTGCTCGCACTCCACGACGACGATCACGCCGCGCGGCTCCAGGATCTCCATCAGCGAGTCGGCGATCTGTGTGGTCAATCGTTCCTGCACCTGCGGCCGGCGCGCGTAGACGTCGACGAGCCGGGCCAGCTTCGACAGCCCGGTGATCTTGCCGTCGACCGAGGGGATGTAGCCGACGTGGGCCACCCCGCGGAAAGGCACCAGGTGGTGCTCGCAGGTGGAGTAGACCTCGATGTCGCGCACCAGGACCATCTCGTCGTGCCCGATGTCGAACGTCGTGGTCAGCACGTCCTCGGGCTTCTGCCACAGACCGGCGAAGATCTCGCGGTAGGCGCGGGCGACCCGTGCCGGGGTCTCCAGCAACCCCTCGCGGTCGGGGTCCTCGCCCACGGCGAGGAGCAGTTCCCGCACGGCGTTCTCGGCGCGCTTCTCGTCGAACCTGCCGACGGTGTGGTCACCGTCGAGCGTCACCGGGTCGGTCATGGGTCCCTCGTTCCTGTTGCGCCTGCGCTCTTCCTGCGCACGTGGCAGCGCCCCCCAGGCTAGAACCTGGGGGGCGCTGCGTTCATTCCGGGCTTCCGTCAAAGGTCCGGAAGGAGGGTGGGGTCACCCTTCGGAGCCGTTCTCCTCCTGCGTGTCACCCTTGGTGAGGCCGGTGCCGTTGGCGGGCGCGAGCTCGCGGGGCGACATCACCGGGGGCCGGCTGGAGGGCGTGCGGCGGGAGGACCCGGTCCACGCGGGGCGGGCGGGGCGCTTGACCACGTGCTTGAAGATCTCCGCGATCTCCTCCTTGCCCAGCGTCTCCTTCTCCAGGAGGGCCAGGACGAGGTTGTCGAGGATGTCGCGGTTCTCGACGAGGATCTCCCACGCTTCGTTGTGCGCGGCCTCGATGAGCTGCTTGACCTCCTCGTCGACCAGTGCGGCGATCTCCTCGGAGTAGTCGCGCTGGTGCGACATCTCACGGCCGAGGAACGGCTCGGAGTTGTCCTGGCCGAACTTGATCGCCCCGAGGCGCTCGGTCATGCCGTACTGCGTGACCATGGCCCGCGCGGTCGCCGTCGCCTTCTCGATGTCGTTGGCGGCACCGGTGGTCGGGTCGTGGAAGACGAGCTCCTCCGCGGCACGGCCGCCCAGCGCGTAGGCGAGCTGGTCGAGCATCTCGTTGCGCGAGGAGGAGTACTTGTCCTCCTCGGGCAGCACCATGGTGTAGCCCAGCGCCCGGCCACGCGGCAGGATCGTGACCTTGTGCACGGGGTCGGAGTTCGGGCACGCCGCGGCGACCAGGGCGTGACCGCCCTCGTGGTAGGCGGTGGCCTTCTTCTCCTTCTCCGACATGATGCGCGTCCGCTTCTGGGGGCCGGCGACCACACGGTCGATCGCCTCGTCCAGGAAGTGGTTGTCGATCAGCTTCTTCTCGCTGCGGGCAGTGAGCAGGGCGGCCTCGTTGAGGACGTTGGCCAGGTCCGCGCCGGTGAAGCCGGGGGTGCGTCGGGCGATCGCCTTGAGGTCGACGTCCGGGGCGATCGGCTTGCCCTTCTGGTGGACCTTCAGGATGTCCAGGCGGCCTTCCAGGTCCGGCGGGTCCACCGCGATCTGGCGGTCGAACCGGCCCGGACGCAGCAGCGCCGGGTCGAGGATGTCCGGCCGGTTGGTGGCGGCGATGAGGATGACGCCGCCCTTGACGTCAAAGCCGTCCATCTCCACCAGGAGCTGGTTCAGCGTCTGCTCGCGCTCGTCGTGGCCGCCGCCCAGGCCCGCACCGCGGTGCCGGCCGACGGCGTCGATCTCGTCGACGAAGACGATGGCCGGGGCGTTCGCCTTGGCCTGCTCGAACAGGTCGCGGACCCGGGAGGCACCCACACCCACGAACATCTCGACGAAGTCGGAGCCGGAGATGGAGTAGAACGGCACGCCGGCCTCACCCGCGACGGCGCGGGCCAGCAGGGTCTTGCCGGTACCCGGGCGGCCGTAGAGCAGCACACCCTTGGGAATCTTGGCGCCGACCGCCTGGAACTTGGCCGGCTCCTGGAGGAACTCCTTGATCTCCTGCAGTTCCTCGACGGCCTCGTCCGCCCCGGCGACGTCGTTGAACGTCGTCTTGGGGGTGTCCTTGGTGATGAGCTTCGCCTTCGACTTGCCGAAGTTCATCACCCGGGAGCCGCCGCCCTGCATCTGGTTCATCAGGAACAGGAAGACGACGACGATGAGGATGAGGGGGAGAAGGGAGAGCAGGACGCCGACGAACGGGTTCTGCTTGGAGGGCGAGACGGTGTAACCGTCCTTGATGTCGCCCGTCTGGTACTTGGACTGGAGCTGCTTGGCCAGGTCGAAGCCCTGGTCACCGATGTAGCTGGCCTGGATCTTGTTCGATCCCTCGACCTTGTTGTCACCGGACAGCTCGATCTTGATCTTGTTGTCGTCGCCGGTGGTGAGCTCGGCGGACTTCACCTTGTTGTCAGCGATCGTCTTGACGACCTGACCGGTGTCCACCGTTTTGTAGCCGCCTGACGAAGAGACGACCTGCATCAACACGACCACGGCGAGGACGGCCAGCACGATCCACATGACCGGCCCACGGAAGTATCGCTTCACGTCCATCCATACGGAGCGCTAGGCCCCGTCCCTCCTGCCACAGTGAGGCACAACAGCCCCTGCGGGAGCTGGTCGTGCGTACGGTGTATTACTGGCCCGAAAAAAGACCGACCTTCGGACGGTACCCCAGCATTGTCACCCGGCGCCGCCGCCGAGGGCGAACAACGGACAGCTGGATTGCGTCCTCCCCGGTCCAACGGCGCGCGCCCGCCGTGGGTTCCCGTCGGGCGGTGTGAGAGCAGGCACGGCACCCGGACCGCCCGGGAGGGGGCCGATACCGTCCGAAACGGTGTCATGCACCCCCGCCGAACGGGGTCAGCCGCCGTAGACGTGCGGGGCCAGCGTCCCCACGAAGGGCAGGTTGCGGTACTTCTCGTTGAAGTCCAGGCCGTAGCCGACGACGAACTCGTTGGGGATGTCGAAGCCGACCCACTTCACGTCGATCGCCACCTTGGCCGCGTCGGGCTTGCGCAGCAGGGTGCAGACCTCCAGCGACGCCGGCTCCCGCGACCCGAGGTTGGACAGCAGCCAGGAGAGCGTCAGACCGGAGTCGATGATGTCCTCGACGATCAGGACGTGCTTGCCCTTGATGTCGGTGTCGAGGTCCTTGAGGATGCGCACGACCCCCGAGGACTGGGTGCCCGCCCCGTAGGAGGAGACGGCCATCCAGTCCATGGTGACCGGGGTGGACAGCGCGCGGGCCAGGTCGGCCATGACCATCACCGCGCCCTTGAGCACGCCGACGATGAGCAGGTCCTTGCCCGCGTACTCGGCGTCGACCTTCGCGGCCAGCTCCGCCAGCTTCGCGTCGATCTCTTCCTTGGTGATGAGTACCGACTGAAGATCGGCGCCCATGTCCGTGGTGTCCACCCGTGTCCCGCTCTTTCGGAGTAGCTCGCGTTTCGACCGGTCCTGCCCGTGCGCCGTGTGGGCCGCCCGGGTGGGACCGGATTCAGGCTCTGGTCGCCCTGCCGACCGGACCGCCCCGCGAGGGACACCTCAGTCCTGCCGGACCACCAGTCTGCCACCCTGCCGTCGCACACCCACACGCCCGGGCAGGTTGATGACCCCCTGCCCCCGCCAGGCGGTGATCAGCCGGTCCACCTCCTCCACGTGTCGCGCGAACAGCGAGCCCGCGGGCGAGCCCGCCTCGATGGCCGCCCGGCGCAGCACCCGGCGCCGCACGGCCGCCGGCAGGACGCGGAGCCGGGCCACGTCCAGGGCCCCCGTCTCGTCCCGCACGCTCCGCTCGGCCTCCGCCGCCCAGGAGTCCAGGGCGTCGGCGTCGTCGCGGGAGAGCTGCGCGGTGCGGGCGAGCGCCTCGACCACGCCCTTGCCCAGCGCCTTCTCCAGGGCCGGGAGGCCCTCGTGCCGGAGGCGGGAGCGGGTGTAGGCGGGGTCGCTGTTGTGCGGGTCGTCCCAGACCGGCAGGGACTGCAGCAGGCACGCCTTGCGGGCGGTCTGGCGGTCCAGGCCCAGGAAGGGGCGGCGGTACCGGCCGCGGGGGCCCGCGGTGGCGGCCATGCCGGCGAGCGAACGGGTGCCGGAGCCGCGGGCGAGCCCCAGCAGGACGGTCTCGGCCTGGTCGTCACGGGTGTGGCCGAGCAGGACCGCCGCGGCGCCGTGCGCGTCGGCGACGGAGTCGAGGGCGGCGTAGCGGGCGGCGCGGGCGGCGGCCTCCGGCCCGCCCTCCTCACCCACGTCGACGGCGACGGACTCGACGGGGTCGAGGCCCAGCGCCCGCAGGCGCGCCACCACTTCGGCGGCGCGGGTGGCGGAGCCGGACTGCAGGCCGTGGTCGACGGTGACGCCGCCGGCGCGCAGACCGAGTCGCGGCGCCTCGAAGGCGAGGGCGGAGGCGAGCGCCATGGAGTCGGCACCGCCGGAGCAGGCCACCAGGATCAGCGGGGCCCGGGGGTCGGGCCGCCGGGCGGAGAGGTCCGCCTGCGCGGCCGGGGCGGGGACGTAGGGGCCCGGCAGGTCCGGGGTCTGTGCCGGGGACGACTGCGCACCGACCGCGCCGGGCGGGGCGGGCAGGACGGTCGAGCCGGCGGCGGACGCGCCGGCGGGGAGCGAGACGCCGCCCTGCGCCGAAGTGCACAGGCTGGTGGCCTGGCTCGCCTGGGGGACGCCGTGGTGGGGGCTCAGGACGTCCTGGAGTACGCGGCGAACCGCCAGGCGTATCGCGGCGACCGCTGGATGGGGACCCATGTCCGTTTCCAATCGTTCAACTGAGGGGGAGGCGCGCCCCGGGGGCCGGAGCCGTCGACGACTCTGCGCTCACCGGGAAAGTCGTCACACAGAGTGCTTCGATGGTGACAGAGGCGAGTCGTTCTTTGAGCATTGCACGGCCTCCCCTCGCCGATGGTCCCTCGGAAGAGTGATTGAGGGGGCGGCCATCTGTCGGAACCGGCGTGTCCTGCTCCCGTTCCCCTACGGTGTCTCCCCTCCAGCGTGCACTCCCCCGGAGCGCGCCGCGTCCGCGCCCGGCGGGCGGCGCGCCACCGCCGGCAGCACCGGCACCGTCACGCCCCCGGCCCGCCCGCCGCGCCCCGTGGCGGGCGTCCGCCGCCCCACGTGCGGACGGCCCGCTCCTCGCGCTGTCCGCCGACCGGCCCGGGCGGCAGGCGGCCGGGACCGGTCAGGGGCTGTCGGGGCCGTGGACCCGTGCGACCCACTCCGCGGGGGCGGCGATCTCCTGCTTGGTGGGCAGCGTGTTGGGGGAGGTCCACACGCGGTTGAAGCCGTCCATGCCGACCTGGTCCACCACGGCCCGCACGAACTTCTCACCGTCGCGGTACTGGCGCAGCTTCGCGTCCAGCCCCAGCAGCCGCCGCAGCACCTGGTCCAGGCGGCCGGCCCCGCTGGCCCGCCGCTGCTGGAACTTCTCGCGGATCTCCGCCACGGAGGGCACCACCTGCGGGCCCACCCCGTCCATGACGTAGTCGGCGTGGCCCTCCAGCAGTGACATCACGGCGGTCAGCCGCGCCAGGATCTCGCGCTGGGCAGGGGTCTGGACGAGTTCGACGAGGCTGCGTCCGCCGCCCTCGCCCCGCTCTCCCTCGGGCCGTGCGCCGGCCAGCGACTGGGCCGCCTCCCGCAGCCGCTCCAGGAGCGTGCCGGCGTCCATGTCGGTCTCGGCGAGGAAGGACTGGATCTCGCCTTCGATGTGGTCGCGCAGCCAGGGCACCGCGGCGAACTGGGTGCGGTGCGTCTCCTCGTGCAGGCAGACCCAGAGCCGGAAGTCGTGCGGGTCGACCTCCAGCTCGCGCTCCACGTGGACGATGTTGGGGGCCACCAGCAGCAGCTTGCCGCCGCCGGCCGCGGCCGGCAGGTCCCGGGTGGCCGGGGCGAAGGTCTCGTACTGGCCGAGGACGCGGGAGCCGAGGAAGGACAGCAGCATGCCCAGTTCCACGCCGGTGACCTTGCCGCCGACCGCGCCCATCACGACGCCGCCGGGCAGGCCGGCGCGACGCTGCTGCATCTTGCCGAGCAACGGGCCCAGGACCGCGCGGAACCCCGCGACGTTGGCCCTGACCCAGCCGGCGCGGTCCACCACGAGCACGGGCGACTCCCCGGCCGTACCCCCGCCGGCTCCCGGTGGGGCCATCCGGGTGAACTCGCGGACGTGCTCCTCGGACGCCTTGGCGTGCCGCCGCAGTTCGGCGACCACCTCACGGGCCTCGTCGCGGCTCACTTCCGGGCCGGGTCGCACGAACCGGGTGGCGGTCGCGACCGCCAGGTTCCAGTCGACCATCTCCGTGCCGATGCCAGTCATGTTGTTCACCGTACGGCGTCCGGTTCTCCCCTGGTAGCCGAACGCCGAGCGGGCCGGTGCCGGGCGGTGGCACAGCAGGTGTCCCTATCGGCACCCGCAGTTGGCCAGGGAGGCCGCCAGCCGGTCCAGGCTCTGCTCCGCGCCGAGGGCGTCGGTGGTGTCGCGGGTCATGAAGGCGAAGACCAGGAGGCGTCCGTCGGCGTCGACCACCGTGCCGGCGAGGGTGTTCACGCCCGTCAGGGTGCCGGTCTTGGCACGGACCGCGCCGGTGCCGGCCGCCGCGGGCCCGCCGGCCGCGTACCGGGTGCTCAGGGTGCCGCTGAAACCTGCGACGGGCAGACCGGTGACGACCGGGCGCAGCTCGGGGTGGTCGGGGGAGGTCGCCAGCAGGAGCAGGTGCGACAGGAGCGCCGCCGAGACCCGGTCGTCGCGGTTGAGCCCGCTGCCGTCCTCGAACAGCGCGCCGCGGGTGGGCAGGCGGAGGCCGTCGAGGGTGGCGCGGACCGCCTTGCGCCCGCCCGCGAAGCTGGCGGGCTGGTGGGCGGCGAGGGCGGTCTGCCGGGCGAGGGCCTCGGCGATGTCGTTGTCGCTGTTGGTCTCCATCCGCTCCACGATCGCGGAGAGCGGCGGGGACTGGACGGTGGCCAGGTCCGATGCGCCGGCGGGCGCCTTCCGGTTGCGGGGTGTGCCGTCGACGGTGATGTGGTCCTTGCGCAGGAAGCCGGCGAAGGTGCGGGCCGCCGTGGCCGCCGGGTCGGTGTCGCGGGGGGCCGGGCCGTGGTCGGTGTGGTTCAGCCGGCCCTCGTCGGCCATCAGCGGGGTCACCGGCGAGATGTTGTCGTTGGGGCTGATGGGGTGGTCGGTGGGCCCGGAGTACAGCGAGGTGTCGTAGTCGAGGCTGACGTGGCTGACGCCCGCCTGCCGGAGCGTCCGGGCGGCCTCGGCGGCCAGCGTGCGCAGGCTGGCCGGCTGCTCGTCGCCGCGGGCGGGACGGGCGGTCAGGGTGGGGTCGCCCCCGCCGACGAGCACCAGGCGGCGGGGTCCGGCCCGCTTCCCCTTCTTCTTGGCGCCGGGTGTGGCGTCGACGACCTTCGTGGTGATGCGGTGGTCGGGCCCCAGACGGCTGAGGGCGGCCACCGCCGTGCCGATCTTGATGGTGGAGGCGGGGGCCGTGGTGTCGCCCTGGTGGGAGCCGTAGACCTCCTCGCCGGTGGCCACGTCCAGCACCGAGGCGCTGCGCAGCTTGCCGAGCGCGGGGTCCTTGGCGAGTGCGGAGAGGGCGTCGGCCAGGCCCGCCCGGGTGGGGGGCGGGACCACCTGGCCGGCCTCCCGGGCCTCCTTGCCGCCCACCGGCGCGCCCAGTGGGGCGAGTACGGCGGGGGCCCGTGGCGTCTGGCGCGGTGGGCGGTCGTCGGAGGAGCCGCCGGCCGCGGGCGCGCCGGCCTCGGCCGCCCAGGCGCGTTCGGCGCTGCGCTGCCCGTCCTCCCAGGGGCCGGCGGCCGTGACGACGAGGACGGCGAGCGCCAGGCCCAGGACGGCGGAGACCGCGGCCAGCCGCCAGGTGGTCCGCCGCTCCCGGGCCAGCGAGGCCCACCACAGCACGGCCTCGCGCCGCGCCGCACGCCACCGCTTCTCCCACCTGACCTGCCACGCCCTGGCCTGCGGCACCTCGGACCAGCCCCTTTCGCCACCACGCACACCCGTGGGGGACACTTAACCACCAGACGTATGTTTTGATCATGGAGGAGCCAGCCGTGGAGTTCGACGTCACCATCGAGATCCCGAAGGGTTCGCGGAACAAGTACGAGGTCGACCACGAGACCGGGCGGATCCGCCTGGACCGCCGACTCTTCACGTCCACCAGCTACCCGGCCGACTACGGCTTCGTCGAGGACACCCTCGGCGAGGACGGTGATCCGCTGGACGCCCTGGTGATCCTCGACGAGCCGACGTTCCCCGGGTGTGTCGTCAAGTGCCGTGCCGTGGGCATGTTCCGGATGACCGACGAGGCCGGCGGCGACGACAAGCTGCTGTGCGTCCCGGCGGACGACCCGCGGGTGGCGCACCTCCAGGACATCGAGGACGTGTCGGAGTTCGACCGCCTGGAGATCAAGCACTTCTTCGAGGTCTACAAGGACCTCGAGCCCGGCAAGTCCGTCGAGGGCGCCGACTGGGTGGGGCGCGCGGAGGCCGACGCCGAGATCGAGGCGTCCTACAAGCGGCTCAAGGAGCAGGGCGGCCACTGAGGGCCGGCTCCCGCCCCGCCGAGGGCGGGGCGCGACGGGTGCCCGGGCGACCGCGCACCCGCGCCACGAGGGGCGGACCACCGTCGGTGGTCCGCCCCTCGTACGTGCTCCGGGGCCGGGTCAGAAGCCGCGGGTGCGCTTCGCGGCACGCCGGGCGCTGGCGTCCTCGTCCCCGACGCCGGGGGTCGGGATGAACAGCCGCGCCATCTCCGACCCGAGGTTCACCCCGATGGCGATGGCCAGCGCCAGGGACGCCGCCCGCACCAGCGAGGAGATACCCGCGTCGAGGTTGCCCTGCGCGAAGTTGAGCAGGCCGAAGTAGGTGGCGCTACCGGGCAGCAGCGGACCGATGGCCGCGGTGACGTACGGCAGCGCCGAGGCGTAGCGGTAGCGGGAGAGCAGCTGCCCGAAGAGGCCGACGAGGCCGGCGGCGATCGCGGTGGCCACCACCGCGTTGGTCTTCACGACGTTGGCCAGCGCCCCGTACACCACCCAGGCGATGCCGCCGTTGAGGGTGGCGAAGGCCACCGTGCGCTTCTCCTGTTGCAGCAGCACGCAGAACGACACCGCCAGCAGCATGGCCGCGATGATCTGCACCGCGGGGGCGTCGTAGGTGCCCAGCGCCTGTTCGGGGTTGAGTCTGCTGAACGTCGGCGAGAGCTGGACACCGGCGTACAGGACGCTGAGCACGCCGATGACGATGCCGACGATCAGGTAGCCGACCTCCAGCAGGCGGGCGGCCGCGGTGATGTAGTAGCCGGTCAGCCCGTCCTGGACGCTCGCCACCAGGGCGCGTCCGGGGATCAGGGCGAAGAGGCCACCGGTGATGATGGCGGAGAACTGCACCGGAGCGTGGAAGGCGCTGAGCGCGACGCCGAGCGCGGCGGCCGGCATCGCCGCGAGGACGAACTGGTAGAACTCCGGCAGGCCGCGCCCGGAGGCGAGCCAGGCGAGCCGGTCGCCGAGCATCGAGCCGGCCGCCGCCGCGAGGAAGACCGTCAGCCCGCCGCCGACCAGCATGCTCGCCGCGCCGGACAGCAGCCCGGAGGCGAGGGTCAGCGCCCAGCTGGGGAAGGGGTGCCGGTTACGGCGGATCTCGGCGAGACCGCGGTAGGCCTCCTCCAGGCTGACGTTCTCCGAGGTGATCTCGTCGACCAGCCCGAAGACGGCGGACAGCCGGGTGTAGTCCACGCCGCGCCGGCGCACCGTGCGGCTGGCGGTGACCGGGTCGTCCACCAGCGAGGGCTGGTAGGAGATCGACAGCAGCGTGAACGTCACGGTCGGCTCGACGCGTTCCAGCCCGTAGGCGTGGGCGACGCCGAACATGGCCGCCTCGACGTCCTCGGCGCCCTCGCCGCCGGCGAGGAGGATCTCCCCGATACGCAGGGTGAGGTCGAGCACGCGCGGCACGGCGGGCCCGCTCTCGTCCTCGGCGCGGACCACCCGCTCCGGTACCGGCCGCTCCCCCACCGGCATCCGCAGCATGGTGCGCATGCGGTCCTGCCAGGGGGTCTCCTTGGCGAGGGTGACCTTGGGGATGCCGTGCGGCGGGGTGAACGCGGGGTAGGCCGAGAGGGCCGTGGAGCCGCCGGGGGCGCGTGAGGTGCCCGGCAGCGGTGTGGTGCCGGTGGTGCTGCCCGGCGGGGCGAACGCGGAGGTCTCGGTCTCCACGGTCTGCTCGGCCCGCGCGCCGTCGGGCAGCGCGAACTCCGAGGTCGGGTGCTCCTCCTCGGGCACCGGCGGGTACGGCACGCCCAGGGGAGGGGTGAAGGCGCTGTGCGCCTCGTCCGACTGGGACTTGCGGTCCTCAGTCTCCTCCGGGTCCGACGCCACGTCTTTCCAGTCCTCCTCGCGTCCTTCGTCTGACAAGGACACGATGCCCGATCCGCTGTACGGGCGCGCGGGAGGTCCGGTACGCGGACCGGGCTGTGAGGGAGTGCCTCAGCGCCTGGCGTGCCGGCCCCGGCGTCCCGTTCCGTCCTCAGGCGGGTTCGGGTCGGACTGCGCCGTCAGACGCATGGTCTCGTCGTGGCGCGTGTACCGGTCGTGCGTGTCCTGCCCACCCCGACTGCCCCACTCGCCGGAAGTGTAACCACGATCGAACCCCCGTCCGGACCAGTCGTTCTCCGGTTCGGGCCGGGCGGCTTCCGCCGGCGCCGCCGGGCCCTCCCGGCGGGCCTTGGCGCGGGCCCGCAGGTACTCGACGGCGATCGGGACCACCGAGATCAGCACGATGAGGACCAGCATCGCCTCGATGTTGTCGCGCACCAGGGCGATCCCGCCGAGGGCCGCCCCCAGCAGCGAGACGCCCACGCCCCACAGGACGCCGCCGATGAGGTTGAAGACCACGAAGGAGCGGTAGTCCATGCGGCTCACGCCGGCGATGATCGGCGTGAAGGTGCGCACCACGGGCACGAAACGGGCCAGCACCAGCGACTTCGGCCCGTGCTTCTCGAAGAACTCGTGCGCCTTGGCGACGTTCTCCTGCTTGAACAGCCGGGAGTCCGGACGGCTGAACAGCGAGGGCCCCACCTTGCGCCCGAAGAGGTATCCCACCTGGTCGCCGAGGACGGCGGCGAGGGCCACCAGGACGCACACCAGCCACAGCGGCTGGTGCAGCTTGTGGGTCGTCACCAGCATGCCGGTGGTGAACAGCAGCGAGTCGCCCGGCAGGAAGAAGCCGATGAGCAGGCCGGACTCGGCGAAGGTGACGACCAGCACACCGATGAGCCCGAAGGTACTGATCAGGTAGTCGGGGTCCAGCCACTGGGGGCCGAGCGCGAGTGTGTTCACGGGGGGAGGGCTCCTGGGGATGCGGGCGCCGGCGTCGGGCGGCAGCAGTACGGGCGCAGGGGCGCGGCCCGACTCCAAAGTACCAACGGGGCAACGGCGGCCCCCGTTCCCGCCGGCCGCCCGCCCGGGCCCGCAGGCCGCCCCGGGCCGCCGCGTCCCGGGGCCCCGCCCGGCCGCGTCCCCGGGCCCCGCGTTCCCGGCCGGCCGCTCCGGTCAGCCCTCGCCGTCCCCCTCCTGCCGCGCGGTGTTGGCCGCGATCGCCTCGCACACGTACGCCGCCAGGCCCGGGGCGATCGCCTCGTAGACGGCGGTGAACCGCGGGTCGCTCACGTACGTCCGCCCCAGGTCGCGGTGGGTCTGCGGGGAGCAGGTGTAGTAGTGGTCACAGATGTGGCGGCGGTGGCGTTCGGCCAGGTCTGCGGCGGCCCCGGAGCGCGCCGGGACGCCGGCGGCGAGCAGCTCGGCGAGGGCGTGGTGGATCTCCGTCATGCCGTCCACCGCCCGCCGCCAGTCCTCCTTGCCGTACCCGGCGGTGCGGCGGCGGGACTCCCGGTAGGCGTCGGTCGTCCCCCAGCGGCGGCGCACCTCCTCCTCGTGGACCTCGGGGTCGGCGTCGCCGAACACCTCGAAGCGCTCCTGCGGGGTGAGGTCGATTCCCATCCTGTGTGCCTCCATGGCGTGTGCGACGGCCTCGGCCATCTTCTGGAGCCGGGCGACCCGGTCGGTGAGCAGGGCGTGCCGGCGGCGCAGGTGCGCGTGCGGGTCGGCGTCCGGGTCGTCGAGCAGCGCCGCCACCTCGCCCAGCGGGAAACCCAGCTCGCGGTAGAAGAGGATGCGCTGGAGCCGGTCGAGGTCGGCGTCGCGGTAGCGCCGGTGGCCCGCGGTGTTCCGGGCGCCGGGGACCAGCAGGCCGATGCCGTCGTAGTGGTGCAGGGTGCGCACGGTGACGTGGGCACGCGCGGCCACCTCCCCGACGGAGTACGTCCGGCCGCCGGCCGGCCCGCGGTGCGGCTCCATGTGCGTCTCCTCACGTCCCGGCAGCACGTCGGGCAGCGGTCGGCCGGTCTGCGGCCCGGTGCTTCCCGGCTTTCGCCCCCCACCGTGCCGCCTCACGTCGCGTGAGGGGCAAGTCCGGATCGCGGATGGCCGCTGCCGGTGCCGGGGTGGCTGTGGCATTCTGCGGCCATGCTGGGCATAACGGATCTGCCGACGTATCTCGCCGGGCTAGCGGTGATCATCCTGTTGCCGGGCCCCAACTCGCTCTACGTCGTCTCGGTCGCCGCGCGCCGCGGCCCGAAGGTGGCCTACACCGCGGCCGCCGGGGTCTTCTGCGGCGACGCCGTGCTGATGACGCTGTCGGCCGGGGGCGTCGCCTCCCTGCTCAAGGCCAGCCCCCTGGTCTTCGACGTGGTGAAGTTCGGCGGCGCCGGCTACCTGACCTGGCTCGCCGTGGGGATGCTGCGCGGCGCGGCCAAGCTGTGGCGGGAGCGCCGGGCGCGGCAGGCGGAACTGCGCTCGGAGGCGGCGGCCGAGGAGCGGCAGGAGACGCCCCGGGAGGAGCGGCCCTACCGGCGGGCGCTGGTGGTCAGCCTCCTGAACCCGAAGGCGATCCTCTTCTTCATCTCCTTCTTCGTGCAGTTCGTCGACCCGCACTACGCGCACCCGGTGCTGTCCTTCGTGACCCTGGGCGCGTGGGCCCAGCTCTTCAGCTTCACCTACCTCACCGTCCTCATCTTCAGCGGCACCTACCTGGCGGCCACCTTCCGGCGCCGTCGCAAGCTGACCGCGAGCCTCTCGGCCACGGCCGGCCTGGCCTTCCTGGGATTCGCGGCGAAGCTGTCGCTGAGCAGCGCGGGCTGACCCCCGCGGCGCGGGCGACGCGTCCACGGCAGGGCGCCGGAACCCGCGCAGGGGTGAACGGGCTCGGCACATCGGCCCAGCGCCCGGCGGATGGACGGGCGGGCCGCCGTGACCGCCCGTAACGTCGGCAGCGTCCCGCGGTCCGCTCCCGTCCGCACCGCCGGCCCGGGCCGCCCCTCCTCCAGGCCAGGAGATGCCGCATGGCGCTGCACAAGGGCGACCGCGCACCGTCAGGTGACCGGCCGCGTCGGGTGAACCCCTTCTACGGCGAGGCCGACCCGGTGGGCGGGATGACCGCCTCGCCGCCCCGCCACCGGCTCCCCGACGACCCGCTGTCCCCCTCGGTGGCGCACCGTTTCGTCCACGACGAGCTGATGCTGGACGGCAACGCGCGGCTGAACCTCGCCACCTTCGTCACCACGTGGATGGAGCCGGAGGCGGACCTCGTGATGGCGGAGTGCCGGGAGAAGAACATCGTCGACAAGGACGAGTACCCGCTCACCGCCGAGTTGGAGCGGCGCTGCGTGGCGATGCTCGCCGACCTGTGGCACGCCCCCGACCCGGACACCACCATCGGCTGCTCGACCACCGGCTCCAGCGAGGCCTGCATGCTCGCCGGCATGGCGCTCAAGCGCCGCTGGGCGCAGCGCAACGCCGACCGCTATCCCGCCACCGCCCGGCCCAACCTCGTCATGGGCGCCAACGTGCAGGTGTGCTGGGAGAAGTTCTGCACCTTCTGGGAGGTCGAGCCGCGCAGGGTGCCGATGGAGGGCGACCGCTACCACCTCGACCCGGCGGCCGCGGCGGAGCTCTGCGACGAGAACACCATCGGGGTGGTGGCGATCCTCGGCTCGACCTTCGACGGCTCCTACGAACCGGTCGCCGAACTCTGCACGGTGCTGGACGACCTGGCCGAGCGCACCGGCCTCGACGTGCCCGTCCACGTCGACGGGGCCTCCGGCGCCATGGTGGCCCCCTTCCTCGACGCGGACCTGGTCTGGGACTTCCGGCTGCCGCGGGTGGCCTCCATCAACACCTCGGGGCACAAGTACGGGCTGGTCTACCCGGGCGTGGGCTGGGCGTTGTGGCGGGACCGCTCGGTGCTGCCGGAGGAACTGGTCTTCCACGTCGACTACCTGGGTGGCAACATGCCGACCTTCTCCCTCAACTTCTCCCGGCCCGGGGCCCAGGTGGCCGCGCAGTACTACACCTTCCTGCGGTTGGGGCGGTCCGGTTTCCGCGCCGTCCAGCAGACCGCACGGGACGTGGCCTGCGCGATGTCCGACGCGATCGGGGAGATGCGCGAGTTCCGGCTGCTCAGCCGCGGCGACCAGTTGCCCGTCTTCGCCTTCACCACCGCCGACGGGATCGAGGCCTTCGACGTGTACGACGTCTCGCGCCGGCTGCGTGAGCGCGGCTGGCTGGTGCCCGCCTACGCCTTCCCGCCGAACCGCACGGACCTGTCGGTGCTGCGGGTGGTGTGCCGCAACGGCTTCACCCTGGACCTGGCCGAGCTCTTCCTGGCGGACCTGCGCGGCCTCCTGCCCGACCTGAACGGTCAGCAGGGGCCGGCCGGAGCACCGCGGAACATGGCCACGGCCTTCCACCACTGATCAGGGCCGGCCCCCGCCTGCCCCGGCCGGCAGGCGACGGCCGTCCGAGGGCCCTTCTCCCGCGGAATGCAAGGCCGGCGTCACACGTACAGGTGATGCAGCCCACGAACCCGGCAAGACGCATCGGTCGGGGTGTTGTGTGGGCAAATGCCGTACAGCAGTCACTTTCCGTATCCGGGCGAACACACTGGGCGTGCGGTGGGTGCGGTGTGCGGGACCACGGGGCGACACACACGGGGACGACGGACACGACACGGGGATGACACGGCCGAGGTGAGGGATGTCTGGTATCGGGAAGGTCAGCCGGCCCGCGGATACCGCAAGGGCGCTGCTGGCGGCGGGTTACGAGAGGCTGGGGTGGCCCCTCTACCGCGGGGTGCCGGCGTGCGCCTGCACCAGCAGACCGCGGAACTGCGCCAACCCCGGAGGGCGGCTGGTCGGCGGCCGGCAGCAGCCGGTCCCGGCCCGGGCCCTGGGCGACCACCTCTCCCGCCACCCCGACGACGCCCTGCTCACGGTCTGCGGCGGCCGGTTCGACACGGTGACCCTGCCGCGTGACGTCGGCTCCGCCCTGCTGGTGCAACTGGACCGTCAGGGGGACGCCTTCCCCGCGCTGTGGAGCGGCGACCGGGAGCTGACCCTGCTGGTACGCGCCGGGTCGACGGTGGCACTGGGCGAGCTGCTGTCCGAGCGGGCGCGGGCGGTACTGCGGCTCAGCTCCACCCGGACGACGCTGCCGCTCCCGCCCACGCACGGCATGGCCTGGGACACCCCGCCCTGGGACCCGGCCACGGGCACTCCCCGGCCGCTGCCGTCGGCCGGCGCCCTGCTGCTGCCGTTGCGCAGCACGGTCCGGCTGTACGCCCGGGGCTGAGCCGGGGGCTGCCGGGCGTCCGGGGCGGCCTCCCGGTCCCGCTCGGGCACGGGAGGCGGCGGCGGACCGCCCCGGAGGCGGGCCGGCCGGGCGGTCGCCTCCGAGGTGCGGTGGTCAGTGTCCGCCGAGCCCGACGCCACCGAGCAGGGCGCTGCGGTGGAGCCAGTCACTGGTCTGTCCCAGCAGGGCGTGGGCGGTCTCGTGCTCGTGGACGCCGCGGGCCGCGTCGGCGACGGTGTGGCGCAGCGGGTCGACGCGCACCAGCTCCATCGGGTTGCTGTGGACGGCGTCGACCAGGATGTTGTCGGCGTTGAAGTTGCCGCTGGTCATGGTGGACTGGGGGCCGGACGCCGCGAAGGCGGGAGCGGTGGCGCCGAGGGCCGCCGCGACCGATCCGGCGACCACGGCGAGGGTTCGCATGTGCTGCATCGGAAGAGCCTTTCGTCGGGCAAGCCGCGGGGCCCTGGACACGTGGCGCGTGCCCGGGGCCCCGGCGACGAGAGAGATGCGTCGAGTCAGTCGTTGACGCAGGTGTTGCCGAACGCGGGGTTCAGCAGACCGATGACGTTGATGGTGTTGCCGCACACGTTGATCGGGACGTGCACCGGCACCTGGATGACGTTGCCCGAGATGACACCCGGCGAACCGATGGCGGCACCGCCGGCGCCCGCGTCGGCGAACGCCGGGGTTGCGGCACCGGCCGTGATGAGGGCGCCTGCGACAACGGCGGCAGCCTTCGTGTACTTCACTTTCAGCCCTTTCCGCAGCGGTGTTCGTGTCGGTCACGGATCTCGTGCCGGACGGGCGATTCCCATGCCCGTAACTCCGCTGGCGAAAGACCTAACGAAAGCCCGGTGACAAACGAAACGCGGTGGCAGGGATTTTTCCCGTTTCCCCCGCTCGGAGTATCGGACGAATCACCGGTTGACGCAGGAACGGCAGACGGCCCGGCACACGGACGAGAAGTCCGTCTGCCGGGCCGCGGCACAGGCGGGACGTGGCGTGCCGTCAGTGGTTGCCGGCGCCGTTGCCCGAGAGGATGGGCAGGTCCTCCAGGATGTGTGAGAGCGCCTCGTCGCCCTTCTGCTGGGTGGAGTTCTCCGTGCACTGCTGGGTCTGCGGGCTGGAGAGCACGTTGATGTCCTGTACGGCGATGTTGAGGAGGCCGAGGATGGACCCGACGTTGGCCTTGGCCGGCAGCGCGATGCAGGGCTTGTTCAGGGAGCCCTGGATCAGCGCGAACTGGGGGCTCCAGTTGCCGTGGGTGGTGGAGTTGCCGTAGCTCTGCGCGGCGCCGTTGCCGTTGACGGAGGTCGGGCCGTAGTCGTTGCCGATCGCCATGGCCTGGGGGGCCGCCGCGGCGGTCACGCCGGCGACGGAAACGGCCATCGCGGCTCCCGTGAGAACCTTCTTGAACACGTGATCTACCCTTCTCGAAGCGGACTGCCCGTTTCCGGTGCGTCCTGCTCAACTCGGCTGCGCCTGCCTGGTTCCTGGCTTTCACTCATACGATGCGGAGCCCGAACGGCGGCCGGATGATGGTCTGTTCATGTGGCCGGCGGTGCGGACCGTGCCGGGTGGGGCCGAGCCTGCCCGTCGACGGCACGGTCGCGGACGCACCGCGTACGGCTGGTCAACGCAGCGCGCCGGCCCGCCGCTTGAGGAGTACGCCGCCCAGCAGCATCCCGCCGGCCAGCGCGGCGACGAGGCCGGTCTGGCCACTGACGCCGGTGGCAGCGAGCTCCGGACGCTCCACGGCCGGGCGTGCCGGCGTCATGACGTGGTGGGCCGGGGGGTTGTGCCGCACCTCGTGGTGGGAGGCCGGCGGCTGGACGTGGCCGGGCCGGTCCGGGTGGTGGTGGTGCGGCAGGCAGTGCTGCGGCGAGCAGTGGTGCGGCGGCCGGTGCTCGTGTCGCACCGGCGGGCGGTGGGGGCTCACCGTGTCGCAGTGGTTGCCGAAGACCGGGTTCAGCAGGCCGACGACGTCGATGCTGTTGCCGCAGACGTTCACCGGCACGTCCACGGGGATCTGTGCGAGGTTCCCCGAGCCGACGCCCGGGGAGTGGGCCGCCGTGCCGGAGGCCTGCGCGCCGCCGTCCCGGCCGGCGCGGTCCTGCTCCGCGGCGGCCGGCCCGCGCGAGTGGACGGGGCCGTGGCGCTCGGTGTGGGCCGGTCCGTCCTCGTGGCGCACCGGTCCGTGCGGGTGGCCGCCGCGACCGCGGTGGGCGCCGGGCGTGACGCAGGTGTTGCCGAACGCCGGGTTGAGCGCCGAGATCACGTCGACGGTGTTCCCGCACAGGTTGATCGGTACGTCGATCGGCACCTGCACTGCGTTGCCGGACACCACACCCGGTGAGCCGGCGGCGGCGCCCGCGGCCTCACTGTCCGCCAGGGCCGTCCCGCTGTTGATGAAGATGCCTGACGCCGCCGCCGCGACGAGCGCGCCGGTCTTCAGGGTCTGCCGCATCGTGTCTTCTCTCCTCCGGTTTGCCGCACCCGGGCGCCTCGCCCGGGCCCGGGCCCGGCGTACCGGCGCCGCGCGCCGGCCCGCCGGGCCCCTCAGCCCCTCACGCGAGAGCACCGGTCCGGCCGTGGGCCGGCGGCTCGCCGGCCGGGGCGGGCGCAGGTGCCGGGACCACCTGCGCCCCTCGCCCACGGCGGTGACGCGGGGCCGGGTCCGGCACGTACCGGTGGGGTCCACAGGCGACCACGTCCGCCAGGTGGCCGGTTCTCGTCGCGATTGACGCTCCGCATAACGACCGCGGCCGAAGAGAGGAAACCCGCTTCCGGGTGGTATTCGGCGAATCACCCGATTGACGCCGATCGGTGGAATCCTCCCGTCTGCCCACCGGCACCCGTTCCCGCAGGCCACGAGCGTGACGGGGAGGTCGCCGGCGGCCCTCGGGCCTCCCCGGAGCGGGGGACGGCAAGAGGCGTGGCGTCAGTACACCCGAGCGAGCGGGACACGTTCGAGGTGTTTGCGGGGCCGAACTCGCTCGCGCAGGTGAACACGGGTCCGGCCGGGGCCGGCGGCGCACTAGGGTCCCCGACCATGACCTCACGCGATGCCGCACCCGCCGGCGGCCGGGACAACGTGTTCGGCACTCTCACCGTCCTCGGGTGGAGCGGGCAGAACCCGCAGGACGGGGCCGAACTCGCGTTCCTCCTCGCCTACTCGCTGGGGGACGGCTCGGCAGGGCAGGAGGCGACGACGCGCGCGCTGCGGACGCTGCTGGAGGGGGCGGGCCTGCCGGTGGGCGGTGAACTGGTCAGTGTCGCCGAGACCCCGGGGGTGCCCGTGACACTGCTGGTCGAGGCAGGCCAGGCGGTGCTCACCATGCCGCAGTTCACCGCCCAGTACCCGGCCCCCGCCCAGTGGGTGGACGCCGCCGTCAAGCGGGGCGAGGTGTACTTCATGTTCGCCACCCGGCCGTGGCCGCGGGGTGTGCCCGGGCAGGTCGTCACCGAGGAGGACCTGCGGACCTTCGTGGCGGACGAGGAGATGCTGACCAGTTCGGCGCACTGCATGCTCCCGGTGCGGACGCTGCGCCGCTGAGCCCCGGCCCCTGCCCGGCCCGCGCCGGTCGGCCGCCCCGCGGTCGGCCGGCGCCGCCGCGTGTCCGGCGGCCTCACATGAGCTGGAGCATCCCCCGCAGCAGGTCCCGGGTCTCGGCGGAGCTCGGCCCCTCCTTGCCGAGGGCGTCCATCACCTCGGAGTAGGCGCTCACCTCGTCGGCCTTGTCGAGGTAGAGGGCGCTGGTGAGCTGCTCCAGGTAGACCACGTCGGGCAGGTCGGCGTGCGGGAAGCTCAGGACGGTGAAGGCGCCGCTCTCCCCCGCGTGGCCGCCCATCCGGAAGGGCAGCACCTGGAGCGTGACGTTGGGGCGCTCGGAGACCTCGATGAGGTGGCGCAGCTGGCCGCACATCACCTCCCGTCCCCCCTGGAGGCGGCGCAGGGCGGCCTCGTCCAGGACGCAGTGCAGGTGGGGGGCGCGCTCGTCGAGGAGCAGCTTCTGGCGTTCCTGGCGCAGGGCGACGCGGCGGTCGACCTCGGCCTCGGAGGCCTCCGGCAGGCTCCGGGCGATGACCGCCTGGGCGTACTCCGGGGTCTGGAGCAGGCCGTGGACGAACTGGACCTCGTAGGTGCGGATCCGGGAGGCCGCCCCCTCCAGGCCCACGTAGGTCTGGAACCAGCCGGGGAGGACGTCGCCGTAACGGTGCCACCAGCCGGCGACGTTGGACTCGCGGGCGAGGCCGAGCAGGGCCGCGCGCTCCTCGGCGTCCGTCACGCCGTACAGCGTCAGGAGGTCCTCGATGTCCCGCGGTTTGAAGCTCACCCTGCCCAACTCCATGCGACTGATCTTCGACTCGGAGGCGCGGATCGCGTAGCCGGCCGCTTCCCGGCTTATTCCGCGCGACTCCCGTAGCCGTCGCAGTTGGGACCCCAGCAGGATGCGCCTCACCACCGATCCGCCCGACTCGTTTCCGGACACTGGCCCTCCCGTGAGCCGCCCTCGTGCAGATGTGCCACCGAAGTGTGCCACGGGTGGGCTCCGTTGCGTGCTCGTGCGATTACGGAAATCACCACGGAGGCCGTGATTCCGCTTGCTGCCGGAGCGCAACCCGACGAACAAAAGGGATGGGTGGCGCGAAACGGTCGCGGTATCTCAGGTGCACGTGCATCTGCTCTTGCATCCCCCGGGGGCTTTCGGGAGCATGGACGCGCAGCGCATGCACGCTCGTGATCATTCCGCCGGATACGCATCGCCGCCCGGGCCTTGACGTCCGCGAACGCCAGGAGTGCCTCGCATGGGGACCACAGTTTCGGCCATGCTCGCGCCGTTATGGCACGGCTTCCCCCCCGACGTTCCCGCGCACCGGACCCAGTCCGCCTCCTGGCCGCTGCCCCCGCACCGTGAGGCCGTCGGCCAGGCACGGCGCTTCGCCCAGGAGACCCTGGTCGGTTGGCGGCTGGGGAGCGAGGACCTGCTGGACGGCGTCACCCTGGTCGTCTCCGAGCTCGTCACCAACGCCCTGCGCCACGGCCTGCCCGGTCTGTGCCCCGACACCCCGTCGAACGAGGCCGGCCGACTGCTCCTGATGCGCTGGGCCGGGTACCTGGTCTGCGCGGTGCGGGACGCCAGCGACGCCTCCCCCGTGCCGGGCGGTCAGGCGGACTCGTGCGCCGAGTCCGGCCGCGGCCTCCAGCTCGTGGAGTGCTTCAGCGACGCCTGGGGCTGGCACCGGCTGACCGACGCAGCGCACGGCAAGGTGGTCTGGGCACGCTTCCGCCTGACCTGAGCCCGAAGGCCGGCCGCCGCCAGAGGCGGCCGGTCGCTCACTCCGCCATCAGGTGGTCGAACTCCCCGTCCTTGACCCCGAGGATCATCGCCCTGACCTCGGCCGGCGTGTAGACGAGGGCGGGCCCCTCCGGGAAGCGCGAGTTGCGCACCGCGACGTCGCCGCCGGGCAGCTTGGCGAACTCCACGCAGGTGCCCTGGGAGTTGCTGTGCCGGCTCTTCTGCCAGACGACCCCCGTCAGCTCCGAGGCGGCCATGCCGTTGTGGTGGGGCACTGGACTCTCCCGGGATAGAACGGTGACGGTACGCCGACCCGGCGGGCCGAGTGGTGGACGGGTGCAGGCCACACTGACCAACTGCCGGGGATCATAACGTCGATGGCCGTACGTCTGCACGGGCGTCTGCAAGCACATCTGCACGTGCACGACCGCCCGTAGGCGCCTTGTCACGGCGGGTCGAACCTGGCCCTGCGGTGTTGGCCCAGTGCGTCGCCCCGGTCACCGTGGGCAGCCGCCGAACCCGTCCCCGTCCGGCGTTCCGGCCCCTTGTCAGAGCCCGGTGGAAGACTTCACCTCATGAGGTGGGCGGTGGCTCCGGGGCGCGAGGGCGGCGCGGTGCTGTGCCCGCTGGGGGCCGACGGCCGGCCCGCGGGCCCCGTCCGCCGGGAGCCGGACCTGGCCACCGCTGTGCTCTCCCGGCCCGAGGTGGACCGCTGGGTGTGGCGCTGCACCACGGACGTCTACCGCCCCCTGCTCCGGGCCGGGGTGCGGGTGGCGCGCGCCTACGACGTCGAGGCCGCGGAGGCACTGCTCATCGGGCACGAGGAGGGACAGGCCGGACAGCCGAGGTCACTGGCCGCCGCCTGGGCACGGTTGCGGGGGCTGCCGGTCCCCGACGACCCGCCGCCGCGGACCGCACAGACCCAGCCCTCGCTCTTCGACCCGGGCCCGGTGCCGCTGCCCGCCGGCGTCGACCCGTTCGAGGCGCTGCTGGAGGTCTACGCGGCGCAGGTCGCCCGGACCCGGCGGGCACGCCACCCGGAGCGGCTGCGGCTGCTGCTGGCAGCGGAGTCGGCCGGGACCCTGGTGGCCGCGGAGATGGCGGCGGAGGGGGTGCCCTGGCGCGCGGACGTCCACCGTGAGCTGCTGGCCGAGCTGCTCGGCGAACGGTACGGCGGGGGCGGGGAGCCGCGGCGTCTGGCGGAGCTGGCGGAGGAGGTCTCCCGGGCGTTCGGGCCGGGGGTGCGGGTCCGCCCCGACCTGCCGCAGGACGTGGTCCGGGCCTTCGCGGCGGCGGGCGTCAAGCTGGGCTCGACGCGGAAGTGGGAGCTGAGCGGCATCGACCACCCCGCGGTCGCGCCCCTCCTGGAGTACAAGCGCCTCTACCGGCTGCACACCGCCCACGGTTGGGCCTGGCTGCGGAGTTGGGTGCACGAGGGCCGGTTCCGTCCCGAGTACCTGCCCGGCGGCACGGTCTCGGGGCGGTGGACCACCAACGGCGGCGGCGCCCTGCAGATCCCGAGGGTGGTGCGGCGGGCGGTGGTGGCCGACCCCGGGTGGCGGCTGGTGGTGGCCGACGCCGCACAGCTGGAGCCGCGGGTGCTGGCCGCCGTCTCCCGGGACCGGGGCCTGATGGAGGTGGCGTCCGGGGGGCGGGACCTCTACGCCGACCTGGCCGAGCGCTCCTTCGGCGGGGACCGGGCCCGGGCGAAACTCGCCCTGCTGGGGGCGGTGTACGGGCAGACCTCGGGCGACGCGCTGACCCACCTGGCGGACCTGCGGCGCCGCTACCCCGCAGCCGTCGGGTACGTCGACGCGGCGGCCCGTGCGGGCGAGGAGGGCCGGCTGGTGCGCACCTGGCTCGGCCGGACCTCTCCGCCGGCCTCGCTGGAGCCGCCCGAGGAGGCGGGGCTGCCTCAGGCCTCCGCCGAGAGCACGTACGGCCCGGACGCACCGGCCCGGGCCCGGGGCCGGTTCACCCGCAACTTCGTGGTGCAGGGCAGCGCGGCCGACTGGGCGCTGCTGATGCTGGCCGCCCTGCGGCAGACGCTTGCCGGCGGGCGGGCCCGCGGGGTGTGGCGCGAGGACGAGGCGGGGATGCGGGCCCGGCTGGTGTTCTTCCAGCACGACGAGGTGATCGTGCACTGCCCGCAGGAGGAGGCACCGGCCGTCGTGGCCGCCGTCCAGGAGGCCGCCGACCGGGCGGCACAGGTCGTCTTCGCCGGCACGCCCGTCCGGTTTCCGTTCACCACCGCGGTGGTGAGCTGCTACGCCGACGCCAAGGAGGACTGAGGCCGGGCCGCGGCCGGCGACCGGTGTGCCGGGAACAGGCGGAGGGGGCGCGTGCACCGGTGGTGCGCGCGCCCCCTCCGTCAGGTCCGGAGCAGGTGTCCGGGGGAGTTCAGCTGCCGACCCGGTGCCGCGCGGCGGCGCCCGGGTCCCGGCGGAAGGCCCAGTTCATCTTGGGTTCCATGGCGAACCGGAACACCTTCTGCACCGGCGGCGTGCACAGCACGGTGACGACCGCACCGGCGATGAGGGTCACGACGACCGCACCCCAGGGGGTGTGCAGCCAGTGCACGTCGTACCAGTTCCAGAAGCGGGAGCCCTTGGCGAGGAAGCCGTGGAGCAGGTAGCCGTAGAGCGTGCCGGCGCCCAGCGCGGTGCACCACATGCGGCGGCCGGGGACCCAGGCCAGGAAGCAGGCGGTCAGCACCATCGAGCAGCCGAACGTGGCGAGGGTCATCACCACGCCGCTCCACCACGGGGCGCCCAGCTCCTGCGCCGCGTCCCGGTGGTAGAACCAGGCGGCGTTCATGCGGGGGGCGGCCCAGTAGGCGAAGACCAGCGCGAGCGCGAAGACCGGCACCGCGGCGATCCGGACGGGCCAGCTCCGCACCAGGCTGAAGTGCTCCTTCTTCAGGTTCAGGCCGAGGACGAAGAAGGGCAGGAACTGCAGCAGGCGCTGCATGTCCAGGTCGTTGCCGATCTCGGGCGAGACCGAGGCGAGGGCCGCGATGGCCAGCGCGAGCGGAACGGGCCAGCGCACGACCTTCCACAGCGGGGTCGTCAGCCGCCACACGAACAGCACCGCCAGGAACCACGTCAGGTACCAGGGGTCGAGCAGGCTGACGGGGTACGTCGGGTCGTCGTCCGCCCAGCGCTTGAAGAGGGTGTACGCCGTCTCGAAGAGGATGTACGGCACGGCGACACCGGTGATCAGCCGCTGGAGCCGGTCGGCACGCATGTCGAAGCTGCGTGACATGAAGCCGGATATGACGGTGAACGCCGGCATGTGGAAGGCGAAGACGATCAGGTAGAGCGCGCTCGCCGTCCGACTGCCGTCCCGCAGCGGCTCCCAGGAGTGCCCCATGGCCACCAGGACGATCGCCAGGTACTTGGCGTTGTCGAAGAACGCGTCGCGCTGCTTGCCGGGCGTCGCCTGCGGCTTGCCCGCATGGCCCGTGGTCCGCGGGGTACGCGCGGTGGCAGCCGTTCTCGTCAGCGTCGCGGTGGCGCCCGTCCCGGCAGCGGTGGCCGTGGCGTCCTGCTCCACCGAGGGGGCCGGCCGGGAGCGGGGCACGAAGCCGGTCTGCGTCTGCTGGGCCTCGGGCAGCGGCGAGCGCCTGTTTCCGGCGGGGGGGACGATCTCACTCGTCATGTGACCTCCCGGAGGCAACCCAGAAGGCTTCGCCCTCGTCTAACAGAGAATGTGCGGTGAGTGGCAGCTTCGAACATCGCACGAACCCTAGCCCCGCCGTCGCAGTGCCGTAAATCCCAACAGCCCCTTGCACAGGAACATCACAGTCCGCACCGGTCTTTCTCAGCCAGTGCACAACCGCGCCGGGCCGCCCGTGCGAGGCGCCCGCGCAACCCGGCGCAGGGGGCGTTGAAGGGCCGGCCGTCCACCGGCCGGGCTCCGCAGCCCCGGCCCCACGCCTCGCGGCGTCAGTCCTCCTCGCCCCGCGCATCCCCGGCGGAGCGACCGCCGTTGCCGCGCCGCGGAGCCAACCCCATGGCGCCGCGCAGCCGTTCGGTCTCACGCCGGTCGCGCTTGGTGGGCCGGCCCGCGCCCCGGTCCCGCACGGCGATCACCGGCACCTCCTCGCGCGGAGGCGGCGGCGGGCTGTTGTCCACGTACGCCTCGGCGGCGACCGGCGCCCCGACCCGCTTGCGCAGCAGGTGCCGCACCACGACGATCCGCTCCCGCCCGGCCTGGCGCAGCCGCACCTCGTCCCCGGGGCGCACGTTCGCCGCGGGCTTCACCCGCTCCCCGTTGACCCGCACATGGCCGCCGCGGCAGGCCGTCGCCGCGGCCGAGCGCGTCTTGGCGAGCCGGACCGCCCAGATCCAGCTGTCGACGCGCACGCTCGTCTCGTCCTCGCCCATGACTCCGACTCTAGGTCTTTCTTCTGGATCAGGCCGGACCGGGGAGCGGCGTCTGGTGGCCGCCCGGCGAGGGGTCGCCGGGCGGCTCGGGCCGCGCTACGCTCCCGTCCCACCACCCAGTCGTTCACCCGCGCTTCACCACGCCGTCGCCCCGCGGCGACGTACCGCCCGTCTGCAGTCCCGAGCATGAGCTCTCCGCGTCAGTACGGCAGTCCCAGGAGTCACCGCGTGTCGGACACCGAACCACCCCCCCGGCGGAAGTGGCGGCCGGTGGTGATCACCGGTTGCGCGGCGGTCGTCGTCGC
This sequence comes from Streptomyces sp. NPDC059740, assembly GCF_042733155.1. Taxonomy (NCBI): domain Bacteria; kingdom Bacillati; phylum Actinomycetota; class Actinomycetes; order Kitasatosporales; family Streptomycetaceae; genus Streptomyces; species Streptomyces sp. NPDC059740. The sequence continues at coordinate 82,154 of NZ_JBHWGP010000001.1, forward strand.
CGCCGTGGTCACCGCGGTCCTCCTGCCGGACGGTGCACCGGACGACGCGCGGGGGACCGCCGCCGGCGGTGTGCCGCACACCTCGGTGCAGGTCTCACAGAGCGGGTGCGGCTCCGGCTGGCGCCGGCCGCACACCGGGACCCAGGTCTTCGACCTGCACAACGTGGCCGGGGTGGCCACCGAGGTGTACCTGACCGACGCCCGCAGCGGCGCCGTGCTCGGGGAGGTCGAAGGGCTCGGCCCCGGCACCACCCGCCCGCTGCGGGTCCGGCTCGGGGCGGGCTCCTACGCCTTCAAGTGCCTGCCGGACGACGCGGACGCCGTGACGGGTGAGACGGTGCGGGTCAGCGGCGGCGGCTCCCCGGGGCCGGCCGCCCTCCCCGTCAGCCAGCACGACCTCATCCCCGCCACGCTCGACTATCAGAAGTGGGTCGGGCGGCGCATGGACGAACTCGCCGACCGGGTCGGCACGCTGCGCGCCGCCGTGGACCGGGGTGACCTCGCGGGTGCGCGCCGGGACTGGCTCACCGCCCACCTGGTGTACGAGCGGATGGGCGCGGCCTACGGCGCCTTCGGGGACGCCGACGGCGCGATCAACGGGACCACCGCCGGGCTCGCCGACGGCGTCCACGACAAGGACTTCACCGGGTTCCACCGCATCGAGTACGGCCTCTGGCACGAGGACTCCACCACCGGCGTCCGGCGCACGACCGCGCAACTCGTCAAGGACGTCGAGGCGTTGCGGGAGAGCTGGGCCCAGGAGCGCATGGACCCGCTGGACATGGGGCTGCGCGCCCACGAGATCCTGGAGAACACCGTCCAGTTCGAGCTGACCGGCCGTACCGACTACGGCAGCCACACCAACCTGGCCACCGCCCGCGCCAACCTCGACGGCACCCGCGCGGTCCTGGACCACCTGCACCCGATGCTGACCGCCCGCATCCCCGGGCAGCTGAAGAAGATCGACTCCTGGCTGGACCGCACCCGGCACACGCTGGACGGTTTCGCGCACGACGGCCACTGGGAGGGCCTGGCGGAGCTGAACCGCGCCGACCGGCAACGGGTCGACGCGGACGTGAACGAGGCGGTGGAGCGGCTGGCTCCGGTCGCCGCCGTGTTCGACGTACGGAGGACATCGTGACCTGCCCGCACACGCCGCAGGGGCTGCGCAGGCGCGGCTTCCTGCGCGGCGCCGCAGCAGGCGTCGGCGGGGCCGCGGCCGGCGCCGGCCTGGTGGCCGCCGGCCACGGCGCGACCCCGGCCGCCGCCTCGGACACCGCACCGGACGGCGCCGGGCCCGCCCGCAGGCCGTTCCACGGCACTCACCAGGCAGGCGTCACCGCCGCGCCCGGCCGCGCCTGCGCGCTGGTCTCCTTCGACGTGACGGCCGAGAACCGCGCCGAGCTGGCCGATCTGCTGCGCACGGTCACCGACCGGGCCCGGCTGCTGACCTCGGGCGGCGCCCCGGACCCCGTCGGCATCACCGCGCCGCCACCCGACTCCGGGGTGCTCGGTCCGGACGTGCCGGCGGACGGGCTGCTCGTCACGGTGGGTGTCGGCGCCTCCCTGTTCGAGGACCGCTTCGGGCTGGACCACCTGCGGCCGCGGCGGCTGAAGACCATGCCGTCCTTCCCCGACGACGACCTCGACCCCGACTGGTGCCACGGCGACCTCAGTGTGCAGTTCAGCGCCGACCAGCCCGACACCGTGCTGCACGCGCTGCGCGACGTGGCCCGCCACACCCGGGGCGGCATGCAGGTCCGCTGGCGGATGGACGGGTTCACGAGCCCGCCGCGGCCCTCGGGCGCGCCCCGCAATCTGCTGGGGTTCAAGGACGGGACCGCCAACCCCGACACCGCCGACCGCCGGGAGATGGAGCGCCTGGTGTGGGTCGGCAAGGGCTCCGGGGAACCGGCGTGGGCCCTCGGCGGCAGCTACCAGGTGGTGCGGCTGATCCGCATGCTGGTGGAGTTCTGGGACCGGGTCTCGCTCACCGAGCAGGAGCGGATGATCGGCCGCAGCCGGGACAGCGGCGCCCCCCTGGACGGCGACCGGGAGAGCGACACCCCGCGGTACGCCCAGGACCCCAAGGGCGACGTCATCCCGCTGGACGCGCACATCCGGATGGCCAACCCCCGCTCGGCGCCCACCGACGACCAGCGCATCCTGCGGCGGGCCTACAACTACGACCGTGGCGTGGACAGCAACGGCAACCTCGACATGGGGCTGCTCTTCTGCTGCTACCAGCAGGACCTGACGCGCCAGTTCGAGACCGTGCAGAAGCGACTGGCGGGCGAACCGCTGGTCGACTACATCAGCCCGTTCGGCGGCGGCTACTTCTTCGCCCTGCCCGGCGTGCGCTCCTCCGAGGACTGGTTCGGCCGGACGCTGCTGGGCTGAGGGCCGCGGGGCGTGCTGGGGACGGGCGGCCGGGGAGGGCAAAGGGCTGCCCGAGCTGCGGCCAACCCCTTGCTGACCACCCGTTCACCCGGCCGTCATCCGGACGCCGTGTGGGCTTACCGACCGGACTACAGGATCCGTGAGGAGAGGCCCACACCGCTTTCGGGAGGACGAACGACATGGCTGGTACAGGCAGACAGCGCGGCGCCAGGCGCTCCCTGGCACGGGCGGGCGCCCTGGTCGGCGCCGCCGCCCTGGCCGTGGCCGGAGCGGTACCCGCCACGGCCGCCACGGCGCATCCCCCGCACGACGCCCGGACGACGACGCCCATCAAGCACCTGGTGGTCCTCTTCGACGAGAACGTCTCCTTCGACCACTACTTCGCCACCTACCCGCAGGCCGCGGGCACCGACGGCACGAAGTTCACGGCCGCCAAGGACACGCCCAGGGACATCGACAACCTGCGGACCGCGGGGCTGCTGAAGAAGAACCCCAACCAGTACACCCCCAAGCGGCTGACCCCGGGCCAGGCGGTGACCTGCGACCAGAACCACAGCTACGGCCCCGAGCAGTACGCCTACAACGGCGGCCGGGCCGACAGGTTCGTGGAGAACACCGACTCCGGCAAGTGCTCGGGCAACCTCTTCGGCGAGCCCGGCCTGGTGATGGACTACTACGACGGCAACACCGTCACCGGCCTGTGGAACTACGCCCAGCACTACGCGCTCAACGACCGCTCCTTCTCCAGCACCTACGGTCCCTCGACGCCGGGCGCGCTCAACCTGGTCTCCGGCCAGACCCACGGCGTGGTCTCCACCGACCCGTCCTCCAGCACCGAGCACCCGCGGCAGACGGCGAAGCCCGACGCCTACACCTCGGCCTCCCCGGACGACAAGGGGGTCGGCACGGTCGTGAACGACCCCGACCCGGCCTACGACGACTGCTCCGACAGCGACCACACCAGCAAGAACGCCCTGGCCAAGATGACCGGCCGCAACATCGGCGACCTGCTGAACAGCAAGGACGTCACCTGGGGCTGGTTCCAGGGCGGCTTCCGCCCCAGCACGCCCTGGAGCGGCAAGGACGGCGAGTACGCCAAGTGCGGCGGCACCACCCACGCCAACGTGAACGGGGCCTCCTCCGTCGACTACAGCCCGCACCACTCGCCGTTCCAGTACTACGCCTCGACCTCCAACCCGCACCACCTGCCGCCGAGGTCGGTCGCGGAGATCGGGCACGGCGGGCAGGCCAACCACAACTACGACCTGACCGACTTCGACGCGGCGCTCCGGGCCGGCTCGATGCCCGCGGTCAGCTTCCTGAAGGCCCCCGAGTACCAGGACGGTCACGCCGCCTACAGCGACCCGGTCGACGAGCAGCACTTCCTCGTCGAGGAGATCAACAAGATCCAGAAGTCGCCGGAGTGGAAGGACACCGCCGTGGTCGTCGCCTACGACGACTCCGACGGCTGGTACGACCACGCCTACGCCAAGCCGGAGAACGGCTCGAAGGACACCGCCACCGGCTCCAACGGCAAGGCCACGGACAGCCCCGCCTGCCAGAGCGGCCCCGCACCCGCCGGTGGCTACGCCGACCGCTGCGGCCCCGGCACCCGCCAGCCGCTCCTGGTCATCTCCCCCTGGAGCAAGGTCAACCACGTCGACCACACGGCCACCGAGCAGACCTCGATCACGAAGTTCATCGAGGACAACTGGGGCACCGGCCGCATCGGCGACCACTCCTTCGACGCGCGCGCCGGGAAGCTGGACTCGATGTTCGACTTCCGGCATCCCAACAACCGGCAGGTACTGCTGAAGCAGGACGGCTCCGTCGCCTCCACCGGCCCCGTCCCCGACCACCCGGCCACCGGCGGCGGCAGCGGCACCCGACCGCAGGGCGGCCTCTCCGACACCCCGGCCACCGAGAGCCTCGCGGAGACCGGTGACGCGACGCCAACCACGCCGATCGCCGTCGGAGCCGCAGCCGCCGTCCTGCTCGGCGCCGCGGTCGCCACCTACGCGGTACGGCGGCGGGGACGCGGCGGCGGGACCGCCTGACGTCCGACAGCCCCCTCCCGCCGTCGGGGGGCGGCGGGGACCGGACGGACGGAACCGAGGGCCCGGTCGCGCGACCGGGCCCTCGTGCTGTGCCGCGGACGGGCGACGGCAGTTCCTCCGCCCCGGCGACCGGGTGGGGGGAGCCGCCGTTCAGCGCTGTCACCGGGGACGCGGCAAACCGAGGAGTGCTTCCGGCACCACCGGAGCCCGCCGCAGGCTCAGCCCCCGCTGCAAGGGCGCCCGCTCTCGTGCGGTGGGTGGCGAGGAGGAGCTGCCCGCGGAGACGCCTTGCCGGGGCGGCGGAGCAGCCCCGGCCGGTCACGGCGGGCCGGCCACGGGTCTCCTCGTTCCGGCCGCAGCCGGGAGCCGCGGCCGGGGCGCTTCTCAGACGGCGTCGGTCCCCGCCGCGTCCACCTCTTCGACCTTGTTCTTCGGGCCCGCCTTTGCCGTCTTGCGGGCGGTCCCCTTCTTCGCGGCCGGCTCCTCCCTGGCGGTGACCGGCTCGGCCGGGACGCCGCCGACGCTTATCCGGGAGCCGGACTCCTCCTCGTCCGCGCCCCCGTTCAGCGCCTCGCGGAGCGCCTCGGTCTCCACCGTCATGCTCACCGGCGCGGACGGGTTGAGGTAGAGCAGGTGGCCCTCGGGGAGCCGGTCGAGGACCTCGGCCACCGACATCAGCTCGAACGCCAGCCGGCCGGACATGTGGAGGTACACCGGGGAGGTGAACACCGGGACCACCGGCGTCTCCCCGTCCGGCGCGGCGGCGACCAGCGGATCGCCGTCGGCGGTGACGAACACGGCGAGCTCGGGCAGCGAGGCCAGGGCGGACGTCACGTCCTCGCCGGGGCCGTAACCGGTGGCCGCGAGCTGCACGGCGGCGTCCGCCGCGTCCGCGGGCTCCGGCCAGCCGAGCGCGGTCGGGGAGGGCCGGTAGTCCTCGTTGTCCCGCCACTCTGCGATCTCGCCGTCCTGCCCGGAACGCCACTGCCCGACGACGGCCCAGGCGGGGGGTGCGCCCTCGCCGGACCAGGTGGGGTCGACCATGCCGAGCCAGTGGTCGGGGGCCAGCTTGGCCGCCTCCCGGATCGAGTCGGGGACGGGCGGCATGTTCTCCGTGGCGCCCTCGATCTCCTCGGCTGCCTCGCCGGCCGCCGTCTCCTCGGCGTCCACGGCCGTCTCCTGCTCCGCGGCGTCGTTCTGCTCGGTCGCCTTGCTCACGTTTCCCTCATTCTGTGGTGCGCTTCGTCGTGGGTGCTGGGGGTGGCGGGGTCATGTCGTGCGACGCGCGCCCGCGTGGTCGGTGCCGGGAACCGGCTGGGTAAGGGTCCTTGCCATATGAGCGTCCGATGAAGCCGCGTGATCCGGTGCCGTGCATCGCAAGGCGCCGGAGAGTCCTCGTAGCGGAGCTACCAGGGCTTTTCGGCAACGCCGAGAGGTGCGGTGCCAGACCACGCGACCCGGGCGGGCCTATGGCAAGGACCCCTAAGGCCGTGGGCGTCCACCGTGCCGGGGAGGGCCGGAGGTTCCGGTGCCCCGGACGCGGCGGGGAACCGCAGGGTCGCACAGCCGGGGAGGCCCCGGGACGCAGGGGCCGCCTCACCGGGCTCTCCCGCGGCCGGTGTTCCAGTCGTCCGGGTGGGGGTAGTGGCGCTCGTCGATCACGGCCACGGGTTCCCCGGTGGCCGCCCTTGTCGGACCACCCTCGTAGTCGTGGGCGAGGAGCAGCGGCATCGGCTCACCGGAGGGGCCCTCGCGCAGGTGGATGAAGGGCCCGAGGTCGTCGTAGAGCTGGCGCAGGCGCAGGGATGTCGCCGCCACGTCACCCAGGGCGTACGCGACCGTGTCCAGGCCGAAGCGTTCCGCGAGGTGCTGGGCCCGCACCCGCTGCCCCCGGCTCTCCAGCATCAGCAGGCTGCGTGCCCTCTCCATGGGCAGGTGGTCGGCCATCCGCCGCGCGTCGGCGTCCGGGGACGGCACCGGGCCGCGCCCGGCGTAGATCACCCGCTGCAGGCCGGTCAGTTTCTCAGGCAGTGCGTAGACCTCGCCGACCAGCCGCCCGTCGGGGCGTCGCTGCCACTGGACCCAGAACTCCACCTGTCCGAGGCGGCGGTACGCGTCCAGGCGCCGCTTGATGTCCTGGTTGCTGAAGCGGGCCAGCGTCTGGTTCACCCCGTCGGAGCCCCGGAACTGCTGGTTGAACAGTTCCTCGGAGTGCGCGCTGTCGCGCCGGTCCTGCGGCCGTGCCGCTTGCGGCCTGCGGAACTCCTCCCGCTCCGGCTCCGGCCTGTACCGGGGTTCCGGCTCCGGCCTGTACCGACGCTCGGGCTCCGGCCTGTACCGGGGCTCCCGCGCCGACCGCGGGCTCCGGGTTTCCACCCGCACGATCTCCGGCTCGTCCCGGCTCGCCGGCTGCGACTGCCGCCTGTACCGGGGCTCCGACTGCGGAGTCCTGGTCTCCACCCGGACGGTCTCCGGCACGACCCGTGGCCTCGGTCGCGGCTCGGCCTGGGGCCTCGGCTGCGGCTGCGGCTGCGGCTGCGGCTGCGACCTGGGCTTCGACGCCGACGAGCTCGTCTTCTTCGGCTCGGGCTTCCGGGCCTTCCCGGAGGGCTTCGCCTTCTTCCGCACCAGCACGGGCTCCGACGTCTTCACCGCCGCACTCTTCCTCCGCTCCACGCTCAGGCGCCCTCCGAAGAGCGACCGTGTCCTCGACTGGGACTTCGGCTGTTCCCGCTCGGCCGTCGACCGCCGCAGCTCCTCCTTCGACACCCGCACCTGACGGGTGGGCAGCTCCCGCGCCCACCTCGGCACGGCCTCCACCACCTCGACCTGCTCCGACTCCGACTCGGACGGCTCGGACTCGGACTCGGATCCGGACTCGGACGGCTCGGGTTCGGACTCCGACTCCGTCGAGTCCGACTCCGATGCGGACTCCGGCTCCGACTCTGCGTACGTCCGGCGTTGCGGCCTCGCCGGGATCTCCTCCCACCTGGGCAGCCCCGACTCCGACTCCGACTCCGACGAGTCCGACTCGGGCTGCTTCGGCTGCCACTGCGATTCCACGGGCTCCGGACCGGACCGCCCGGCTCCTCCGTAGGGTGCCGACGGCCGGGAGTCCGCCTCCGGCACCGGACCCGTCGCCGACCGCTCCCACCGCGACTTCGCCGTCTCCGGCCGGGACTGCTGCGGCGACTCGGCCTGGGGCCTGTGCTGGGACGCGGGCCTGGGCTGCGGCTCCGTCCTCGGTTCCGGCACGGCCCGACCG
>NZ_JBHWGP010000001.1:89973-287396 GCF_042733155.1 Streptomyces sp. NPDC059740
CGGCCTGCCCGTACGGCGCCGACCGCCGAGCGTCCAGCTCCGGCACCGGACCGAACGCCGACTCCTCCCACCGCGACCGCTTCACCTCAGGCCGCGCGGACGCCTGCGACTCAGGCTGCGGCTCGCGCCGGGAAGGCTGCTGCGGCTCAGGCTCAGGCCGCATCGACCGCTCCGGCGCAGGCTCAGGCCGCGCGGACGGCTGCGATGCAGGCTGGGGCTTCGCCTGCGACGGGGTCTCCGCCCCGGGCCCGGGCTTCGACTGCGGCTCGGGCCTGGGCTGCGGCTCCGTCCTCGGTTCCGGCACGGCCCGACCGGCCTGCCCGTACGGCGCCGACCGCCGAGCGTCCAGCTCCGGCACCGGACCGAACGCCGACTCCTCCCACCGCGACCGCTTCACCTCAGGCCGCGAGGACGCCTTCGACTCAGGCTCGGGCCGGGGCTCAGGACGGGACGGCTGCTCCGGCTCGGGCTCCGGGCGCGAGGGCTCCTCCGGCACGGGCTCCGGCTCCGTCCGCGTCCGTTCCGGCTGCGGCGCCGGTCCGGCCCGGTGCGGCGTCCGCTTCCCGTCCTGCGCCGAGGCCGGGTCCGCCGTCGACGGGCGCGTCGGTTCCTGGGCACGGCCGGGCGGCTCGGTGGAGCGCCGGGGCAGCGGCTGCGACGGGCCTTCCGTCTCGCTTCCCGGCTCCTCGTAGAACGGGCCTTCGGTGTACCGCGGTCGCGGCTCGGGCCGCGACGCGTCCGGCCGGGACGTCCGCTGCGGTCCCGAGGCACGCCTGGGCTCCGGGCCCGTGGGACGCCCGCGCCTCGGAGCGGGCTCGGGGCTGTGCTCAGGGCTGGACGACCGACTCGACACAGGGCCGGGACGCGACCCCTGCCGGCCCGGGCGCTCCCCACCCGAGGCATACCAGAACTCAGGCCCCGTCGACGGTCCGTGCCCGTCTCCCGGCCGTTCGGTGCGCCACTTGCCGGACTTGACCCAGTCCCGCATCTCCTGCTTCCACCGCATGTGCTCGGCCATCCGCTGGGACGCCGAACTGCGCGACTGCGACGGCCCCCCGTCGAACGTCGGGCCGTAGTCGTTCTCGGGCCAGTTCGACCACGTCTCGAACCGCGGCACACGCGGGTCCCGTCGCCCCGTCCCCGGTTCACGCGACGGCCCCGACGTCGCGTCGGACCGTGGGTCATGCGACGGCCTCGGGCGCTCCTGCCCGGAGGCACGCCTGCGTCCCTGTTCCCGCTCGGGCCCCCGCGCCTCAGGCTCCTGCCTCGGCGTGCTCCGGCGCTGCGGCCTCGGCCCCTGCCTGCGGCCCGTCGACCCCGCGGAGCGGTCGGGCAGCGGGCCGCTCCCCAGGTCCTCGAAGCGGGAGTCGTCGGGGCCGGGCTGGGTGGCACTCCGTACCGGACGGTCCGCGGCGGCGCTCTCCGGCAGGGTGTACACCTCACGCAGCTCACGCAGCTCGTACAGGCCGTGCACGTCCTGCATGACGACCCGGCGCACGACCTCGAAGGCCGTCGCCCGGGGGTACAGCGCCTCCGCCCGCTCCGGGCGGCGCGCGGCGAAGGAGATGTCCGGGGCGCTCGACCGCAGGACACGGTTGAGGGTCCGGTGGCGGCCGGGGCCGACAGGTACCTCCATGTCCACCTCAGTCGGGTCCAGCGTGACCTTCTGGAACTGCGGCACCCACAGCAGGTCCATGCCACCCGGCACGGCATCCCCGCGCTCGCCTTCCAGGTCCCCGGGCTCGTACGTGAAGAAGAACGCGTCCTCGCCGGACGGAGGCAGCCGGTACAGGCCGTCGGCGAGCATGCCCAGGTGCTCGTGGACCTCGTTGAGCAGCCGCTGCGCCTTCTTCCCGCCGAGTGCGTCGACCTCGTCGAGCAGCCGCTTCTCGTACTTCTTGACGTCCGCCGGCCGCTGCCCGGCGTACGCGCCACGCAGCTTGCGGGCCGTCTCCCGGAACGCCTCGCCCTTCCGCAGCATCAGGGGGAAGTCGGTCGCGCGCTTCCCCAGTTGGCGGTCGACCAGGTCGTGGAGGGCAGCCACCAGGCCCGCCGCGTCGAGCTGCTCGTTCTCGGCCACCTCGTCGAAGAGCTTCGCGTCGAGGGTCGTGGCCAGGTACATCGCGGTGAGGTGCGCCGAGCGCACGTGGTCCAGCGGGTGGCCGCCGTGACGCTCCTTCCAGTCCTGCAAGGCGTCGAGCCGCTCCGCGTCGGCGTCGCTCCTGCCGTTGAGGGCGGCGCGGATTCCCTTGGGCACCGCCGGGCCCCTGGTGACCTCGGGGGTGAGCCAGGCGGCCCGTTCGAGGTAGCGCAGCTCCTGCGGGGTGGCGTAGTGGACCAGGGCGTGGCCGGGGTCCTTGCCGGCGGGGTCGAGGAGCCGGTCCGCCCAGTCGTACAGGTGGGCGCCGTAGCCGAACACGGCCGCCTCCTCAGCCGGTCCGCCGAAGCCCACATCGGCGCGGAGCGACGCGGAGAGCAGGTCGTGCAGCGAGTACTGGCCGAGCAGGGCCGCGAAGACCGCGAGCCGCCAGGCTTCGAGCTTCTCGACGTCGTCGCCGACCAGGTCCCGGAACTCCCGGAACAGCAGCTCCGGCAGCTCGGTGGTCTCGTGCAGCGCCCGGATACCGCGGTCGTTGCACCGGGCCAGGGCCTCACCGGACAGCGGTGCGCGGTCGAAGTCCCTCATCCGCCGGTCAGGTGCGACGGCGCGGAAGAAGTCGGCCACGAGGTGGGCGACGGACGCCGACGTGCTGGGTGCCTTGACCGTGGCGAGCCTGACGGCCTGCCGGGCGGCGGCCAGCGCGGGACCGTCCAACGCCTCCCTGAGCCGGTCCTCGTACGTCCGGGCCAGCGCCATCCAGTCCTTGACCCTGGCCCTGTCGCCGCCTCCGTAGTAGTGGACGAACCGGTCCAGGTCGCGGTCCGGCGAGGGAGAGACCGGAAGACGTGCGTCCCGGCCCCGGGGCTCGAACACGGCCAGTCGCGGTTCGGGCGCGAGGGGGTGCGGGCGCTCCAGGACCAGCTCCGTACCCGTGAGCTGCACTCCGGCGTCCTTGGCCGTCTGTTCGGCCCTGCCCGCCGCCGGCTGGACCCAGGAGTCCGTCGTGGCGGCGATGGTGCGGTGCCCGCTCCCCTCGGCGAAGCTCTGCGCCACCGGTTCGGCCCCGTGGCGTTCCGCACCGGCGTCGCCCCCCAGCAGGACGAGCGGCAGGTCCGGCGACACGCCCGCCGCCTGCATCCAGCGCCGGGCCTGGCGTCCCACCTCGTAGGCGCTCTCGATCTTCGGGCCGTAGGGGGTCGTCACCACCATGGCGCGGGAGTCGACGGTGCGCACGTCCACCAGGCCGACCTCGGCCGCCTTCCACGGCAGTTCGCGGGCCTCCGGCTCCGGGACCTTCCCGGTCTTCTCCGTGCCGTCGGCCTCGACGTTCCAGATCCGGTACTTCGTCAGGCCGGGGAAGTCGCGGTAGTCCTCCGCCATCTCGGCGCGTCCCCTGGCATCGCGGAAGCTCAGTCCCAGCCGGCGGCCGTCGACGGTGACCGGCGCGGGGAGGGTCTCGGGGCCCCAGCGGCGGGAGGCCACGGGGGCGGCCGAGCGGAGGGTGACGACGGCGAAGCGCCGCCGGGTGCGCAGGTCCATCGCCGAGGTGATGTCGCGGATCTCCAGGCGGCCGGGCCGGGAAGTGAGCACCGAACCCTTCGCCGGATCGAAGGCGCTGGGACCGACGTCGTGGAACTCCGAGTCCTCCATCTGCCACAGCACGGCGTGGTGGCCTTCGCGCATCTTCCCGGCCGCGGGCATGTCTTCGAGCGCCGCTGACCAGGAGCTCGTCGCCGCGTCCAGGGGTGACTGCCGTACGAAGCGCGAGGGGCCCGCGGTGCTGTACGTCCTCGGGTTGCGCAGCGTGCCGGGCTCCTGGGTCCACCAGCCGACCCAGCCCCGTCGCTTCGGCGCCATCGCGGCGGACTCCACGGCCAGTTCGGCGTAGCCGGTCAGGTCGGCCGCGATGTCGGCGATGACGGCGTCGGCACGGGCCTCCAGGCGGCGCAGGTCCTGGTCCCGGTTGCGCTGCGTTCCGGCGCTCCGCCTGCCCAGGCGCTCCCTGTCGCGCTCGTCCTGCTCGAACAGGCTGCCCTTGGCCGCGGGGTCCTCGTGGATCTCGCCGAGCACGGTGGCGAACGACGGGGCGCCCTGGAGCAGCAGCGGATAGCGCGTCGTGTCCTTGCTGTCGTACGCCTCGCGGACGAGGTCGCGGGCGATGCGCTGGAGCTCCGGGACGCCGGGATCGGGCCGGCCCGGGACGGCCGGGTGGGCCAGGCGTGCCCGCAGCAGCAGGTGGTCGGGGCCGGTCGCCAGGTAGTGCCCCAGCAGGTGCCCGGGCATGAGGTTGTCCAGCGGCCAGGTACCGCCGTGTTCCCGCAGGTAGTCCAGCCTGGCCGCCCGGCGGTTCCACCACTCCGGGCCGACGAGGGGGGTGTCGGTGCTGTGTGCGGGCGTGCCGGACAGCCCGAGCAGCTTCGCGATGTCCCCGGTCTTCCGCAGCACTGCGGGATCGAGCCGGCCCGCCTTCTCCGCGTACCACCTCTCGTGCGGCAGCCGCAGGTCGTCCCACGCGTCCGTGCCGGGCCCGAAGTCCTCCCGGAGGGCGTCGCCGGCGGCCAGTCGGCGCGGGTCGAGGTTGCCCAGCGCCCAGGCGTGCAGGCGTGCGGCGTCCATGGGTGCGGTCGGTACGCCGGGCACCTTGGCGTTCACCGCCGCGACCATGAGTTCGGCCAGGCTGTGGTGGCGCAGCTCCGCTCCGAGCACCGCCGTGAAGAACGTCCACGGGTTGCCGTCGTGCACCGGCAGCGCGGCGCGCAGCCGGAGCAGCCACTCGGCCGTGTGGGCGTGCCCGTGCGCGGAGAGCTGGACACCGTACTCCCGGTTCCACTCCACCCGCTCGCGGTCCCACTGCTCCCGCTGCCGGAGCAACGCGTCCCGCTGCCGTGCCTCGTCCCTCGTCCTGGGCCTGGGCAGGGGCGGGTAGGGCATCTCCTGGTCGGGACGGTCCGGCATGCCCTCGGGCCGCAGCGCCGGCTTGCGCGCCCAGAGCCTGGCCAGGGCGTCCGGGCGCTCCGGGTGGGCGTAGGCGGCCCGGATCAGGGCCTGCATCCGCTCGGTGAGTTCGAGGGAGGAGTTCGGGTCGATGAGGGCGAGGTACTGGTCCATCGCGGGGACGCGGACGCGGGGGTCGGCGAAGAGGCGGGCCGCCACCGCGATGGAGCCGCCGCCCTTGATCTCCCTCTTGGGCCCGGCCATCTCCTCGAACTCGTCGGCGTACCAGCTGTGCAGCGCGGAGAGGGTGGCGGCCACCTCCCTGGGGGCGTCGGGGTCCTGGGCCAGCACCTCGCCCAGGGTGCGCGCGAAGTCCTGGCTCAGGTCCTCGTAGTGCGCGGAGCGGTGGAGGGTGGGGAAGCGCGGGGGGAGGACGTCGTCCCCGGTGCGGGGGCGGCCGGCCGGCTCCTGCGCCTCGACGTCGCCGGGGCTGTTCCAGTACTCCTTGGCCGGGTAGTACGCGGGAGGCCGCGAGCCCTCGGCGAGCGGGGCGTGGACGGGGATCGGGCCGGAGCCGCCGGGCTCGAACATCTCCCACTGGGCGGGGCGGCCGTAGACGTCCTCGCCCAGGAAGAGGCGGTCCGGCTCCCCCTGGCGTGCCCCGTCCGGGGCGTCCTGGCCACCGGGCACGAGCGCGGTCTCACCCCTGGCCCGGAACACCGTCAGCCGGTGCGTGTCGGACATCCGCTGCACGAACGGCGCCGACTCGGCCAGCGTCGCCCGGGTGGAGCAGGGCAGCAGTGCGACCGAGGTGCGGCCCTTGCGCGCCGCGGTCGCCATGAACTGCTCGACCACGCGGCGCGGCATCGCGTCACCGTGACCGCTCAGCCAGGCCGTGCCCTCGGGCAGGTCGAGCCTGCGCTGGACTGCACTGCGGTGCCCGGCCGCGTCCCGGCTCAGCTCGGTGTACTCGGTGAGCCGGTGCGCCCGCGAGAGCGCCCCGGCACGCAGGTCGTGGTCGGGCCGGGTGTAGAAGGACGTGCCACCCCACGCACCGCCGAAGCCGGACCCGAACCAGTCGCTGCCCTCCCTGGTGACGTCCCGGACCTTCAGGTCCTCGGACGGTGCCGGCCGCGGCGCCGTGACGGCCTCCGGGTCGCTCAGCCGCACGTACTCGTAGACCTGGCCGGTGTCCGGGTCGCGGCGGACCTGGCGCAGCACGACGTCCAGCATCCGGTCCTCGGGCCAGCGGGCCCGGTGCTCACCGGGCTTGCCCGACGCTCTGTGCACCGAGGTGCGTGCCACGTGGTACAGCACCGCGTGGTCCTGGGCGCCGCCGGCCGGACCGTGCAGTGCGGCGTGTGCCGCGCGGGGGTCCAGCGTCACCTGGTGGGAACGGGGGACCCACACCTCGTGCAGGGTGTCGGCCGGCGCGGTGCCGGCGTGCTGCGGGCCCAGTGCGCCCGGCAGCCGTCCGGCCCACCACGCCTCCGCGGTCTCCGGGCGGCTCAACCCGCGGCGGCGGGCGGCGAGGAAGCGTTCCCGTACGGTGCCGGCGTCGCCGGGCTCGTAGGTGAAGAGCCGCGGGTCGGGCTCCTCGGGGTTGCGCACCAGCACGAGGCCGGTGGTCCCTGCCTTGTCCCCGCCGAGGGCGCGCATCAGCACCGGGGCGCCGAGCGTGACCCGCAGGCTGCCGTCGGCCTCGTCCTGGGCGCGCACCGGTACGTCGTCGCCGCGCCGCTGTGCGCCCTGGCAGGAGGCCAGTTGCACCAGGGTGTCCAGCCCGAAGTCGTGTGCGGGCAGCAGCCGCCGCAGGTGGTACCCGTCGTCCCGGCCGGTGACGAAGATGCGGCCGTGGCGCGAGGGCACGACCAGGATGTCGGCGTTGCCGTGGCCGATGCGCATGGCGCGCCGACCGTGGGCGGGCATGGCCTGGACCGGGCCCTCGGTGGCGTCGCCCACCTCGTCGCCGTGCCAGACGAACTCCGCGGCTCCCGCCTTCGCCCAGGCCAGGCCACCCTGCGCCGGCAGGTCGTGGGTGCCCGTGCTGAAGACCACGATCCACCGGCCGTCGGGGTCGGCCAGGTGCCGGGTGACGATCGGACGGTTCCAGCCCTGCGTGGCGAGCGGGGTGGGCGTCTCGTCGGCGAGCACGTGCCAGAACCGGCGACCGGTCGAGGCGTCCACCACCGTGCGGACGTCCCGGACCTGGAACCCGGTCTGCCGCGGGTAGGTCAACCGGTCGGCGACGAACGGGTCGTTGCGCGCCTCGTCGGCCTCGGCGACGTCGACCAGCACGGGAACGCGCGCCGCGCTGCCGGGTGCGGGCGCCGTCAACGCCAGGCGGGTGGCGGCCTCCCGGTCCGCCGTGGCGGGGACCAGCCCCGCCAGGGTGAACGCCTGCCCGGTCCGGGGGACCTCGGTCATCAGCACGCCCTGCCGCAGCGGGCCGCCCCAGGAGGGCAGCACCTCCACGGCCTCCACGGCCATCTCGGCGTCGGCCGGGTGCAGCTGCGCGACCGGGGCGCTCCCCAACCGGCCCCAGGCCAGCAGGTGGGCGGGGCGCAGGTTCTCCTCCAGCAGTTGCGGCGCGTGGTGCCGGTCCAGCCAGCGTTCGTGCGCGACCGGATCGTAGGTGGCGGGGTGGACGCCTCGCCCGGCGGCGTCCGCGGCGTAGGCCCGGTGGTGCGGAAGCTCCCACAGGGTGCGGGCGTCCCCGGGGAGCGTCGAACCGGCCGGCATCCTCCCCGAGGTGACCAGTCCGCGGGCGTCGAAGTACCCGTCGGCCCAGGGGAGGAAGCGGTCGGCGGAGGTGTCCCGGACGACGGGTTCGACGCCGCTCTCCCGGACACCGGCCTGCTGGGCGGCGTCCAGTGCCTCGGCCAGTGAACGTCCTCCCTGGATCTGTGCGACGACCAAGGCGTCCCGGAAGACGTACAGGTCGGCGTCGGGCAGGTCCAGCGCGCGGTGCACGTCCAGCAGCCAGCCGACGGTGGCCGGCGGGCCGTCCCCGGTGACACGGTGGCCGAGGTCACGCAGGCGCCGGACCGTCGCCGCGTCGTAACGCTGCCCGGCGGGCCTGCGCGGCAGCCGGAGCCCCGCGCGCCGTACCTCGGGGTGGGAGGCGGCCAGCTCCGCGGCGCGCTCCAGCGCCCCGAGCGCCACGACAGGTTCGACGTACTCGCCGAGGAGGTGCGCCATACCGCCACGGGGGTCGACGCCGGGCGGCAGGAACGCGCGGCGCGCCTCGGTCTTGCTGCCCAGAGCCGCCCGGAGCCTGTCGTACAGGCCCTCGACCTGCTGCTGCACCTCCTCGATCAGAGCCTTCCTGCGCGACAGCACACGGGCCATGGCCTGCTCGTAGTCGGCTGCCGCCGCCCGCGCCCCGTCCACGAGGGAGGGGAAGCGCGGGACGTCGACGGCCTCGTCGCCGGCGGGGCTGTTCCAGTACTCCTTGGCCGGGTAGAACGCGGGCGGCACCGAGCCCTTCGCGAGCGGGGCCTCGACCGGCACCGGGCCGGAGCCGCCGGGCACGAACTTCTCCCACTGGACGGGGCGGCCGTAGACGTCCTCGCCCAGGAAGAGGCGGTCCGGCTCGCCCTGGCCCACCCCGTCCGGGGCGTCCTGGCCACCGGGCACGAGCGCGGTCTCACCCCTGGCCCGGAACACCGTCAGGCGGTACGTGTCGGACATCCGCTGCGCCCACGGCGCCGACTCGGCCAGCGTCGCCTGCTTCGAGCACGGCAGCAGCGCCACCGAGGTGCGGCCCTTGCCCGCCGCACGCGCCATGAACGTCTCCACCACGCGCCGCGGCACCGAGCCGTGCGCGCCCAGCCAGGCCGTCCCCTCGGGCAGGTCCAGCCTGCGCTGGACCGCACTGCGATGCCCGGCCGCATCCCGGCTCAGCTCGGTGTACTCGGTGAGCCGGTGCAGCCGCGAGAGCGCCCCGGCACGCAGGTCGTGGTCGGGCCGGGTGTAGAAGGACGTACCGCCCCACGTCCCGCCGAGACCGGACCCGAACCAGCCGCTGCCGTCGGCGTGGATGTCCCTGGCCGCGAGAGTCTCGGACGGCCCCGGCCGCGGCGGCACGATCGCCTCCGGGTCGCTCAGCCGCACGTACTCGTAGACCCGGCCGGTCGCCGGGTCGCGGACCACCTGGCGCAGCACCACGTCCAGCATCCGGTCCCAGGCGTATTGCGCGCGGTGCTGGCCCCCGGCGCCGCCGGACGCCTTGTGCACCATGGTGCCGACGACGTGGTACAGCACCGCGTGGTCCGACGTGCCGCCGGAGGTGAGGGGCCCGGCCGGGGGTGCGGTCCGGCGGTCGAGCCGCACCTCGTGGGAGCCGGGGACCCACACCTCGTGCAGGGTGTCCCGCGGTGCGGTGCCCGCGTCCGAGGGAAGCAGCGCGCCGGGCCGTCGGCCGTGCCACCAGGCCTGCGCCACCGGGTCCGGGGCCCCCTTGCCACGACGCTGGGCGGTGCGGAGGCGTTGGAGCGGCGTGGCGCCGTCCCGGGGCTCGAAGGTGAGCAGTGCCGGATCGGGTTCCTCGTCGTCGCGGAAGAGCACGAGCCGCGCCGGCTTCCCGGGCTCGGTCCTCGGGCCGATGAGCGTCGTCGAGCCGAGGGTGACGCGCAGGCTCGCGTCGGCCTCCTCCTGCGCCCGCAGCGGCACGCCGTCCCCCCGCGAGCGCGCCGCCTGGCAGGAGACGAGGAGGAGTTGGGCGTCGAGGGCGAAGCCGTGCGCGGCGAGCAGCCGGCGCAGGTGGTGGCCGTCGTCCCGGCCGGTGACGAAGATGTGCCCGTGGCGCGAGGGCACGGTCAGGAACTCGTCGTTGCCGTGCATGGCGCGCAGGACACGACGGCCGGCCGGGAGGCGCTGGGCGTCCTTCTCCTCCGTGTCGGTCTCCGCGTCGTAGCGCGAGACGGAACCGGCGGATGCCACCTCCGTCCACCTGCGGTCGCCGCGCTCCAGCGCTTCCACGGAGTTGAGGCTGGTCACGACGAGCCACTTCCGGTCCCCGTCGACCCGGTTCCGGGTGATGACCGGGCGGTCCCACCCGTCCGCCGGGAGCGGTTCGACGACCTCGTCGGCCAGCACGTGGACGAACGGCGTCCCGGTCGAACCGTCCACGGCGGACCGGACGTCCCGTGCCACGAAACCGGACCGGCGCGGGTAGGTCAGGCGGTCCACGGCGAAGGGGTCGTTGCGTGCGCCGTGCGCCTCCGCGACGTCCACCAGGACGGGCACGCCCGCCTTCTTCACCTTCGCGAACCCGGTGGTCCGGTGCGTGGCGGCCTCCCGGTCGGCGGTGCCGCGGAACAGCGCGGGCAGGGCGAACTCCTGCCCCGCACGCGGCGGCCGCAGCATCCGCACCCCCTGCCAGTACGGGCCGTGCCAGCCCGGGAGGAGCTCCAGCGCCTCCGCGGCCATCTCCGCGTCGACGGGGTCGAGCTTCCCGCCGCCGGCCAGCAGCTTCAGGGCCACCAGGTGCGAGGGGCGCAGGTTGTACTGCGGTATGCCGGGGGCGTGGTGCCAGTCGAGCCAGCGCTGCAACGCGGTCGCGTCCTCGGCCACCTCGTCCAGGCCTCGCTGGGCGGCCAGCGCCGTGTAGGCCTGGCGGTGGGGGTACTCCCACAGCTCGGTGAGCAGGTCCTCGCGCTCGTCCTCCGTGAGCTGGGGGGCCTCGCCGAGCCGCCCGAGGACGTTGAAGTAGCCGTCGGCCCAGGGCAGGAGGCGGTCGGCGGAGACCTCTGCCACGGCCGGTTCGACGGCGGGCTCCCAGGCGCCGGCCTGCTGGGTCTCGGCCAGCGCCTCGGCGAAGGAGTGGCCGTCCGGCGCCGTCAGCTCCGCGGCGATCAGCGCCTCGCGCAGCAGCAGCGGCCGGGCGTCGGGGACGGCCAGCTGGCGCTGGGCCGCCAGCAGCCAGCCGATGTGCACGGCGTGGCCCTTGCCG
Organism: Streptomyces sp. NPDC059740; assembly: GCF_042733155.1. NCBI lineage: Bacteria > Bacillati > Actinomycetota > Actinomycetes > Kitasatosporales > Streptomycetaceae > Streptomyces > Streptomyces sp. NPDC059740. The sequence continues at coordinate 100,965 of NZ_JBHWGP010000001.1, forward strand.
GACAGCCGGTGTCCGAGCTGGTCCCGCAGGTGCGCGGCGGTGGCGGCGTCGTGGGGCCGCGGCGCGGGCCGGGGTGGGAGGCGGAGTCCTGCGGCCCGGACCCGCTTGTCGGCGGCGGCGAACTCCAGGGCGCGCGTCAGGGCCCGCACCGCTTCGTCGAGCCGGGCGTCCGGTCCGAGCAGGTGTGCCATGCCGGTGGCCGGGTCGGTGCCGGGCGCCACGAACGCCGCGTCGGCGTCGGACTGGCCGAGGATCTCCGTCAGCTTCCCGCGCAGGCGCTCGGCGACGGCCTGCACCTCCTCGGTGAGCCGGGAGGCGGCGGACAGCGCGTGTCCCATGGCCTTCTCGTAGTCGGCGGCTGCCTCCCGGGCCTCGTCCACGAGGTCGGGGAAGCGCGGGTCCTGGGTGTCGTCCTCGTCGTCCGAGTCGTCCAGAGGACCGTTCCAGTCCTCGGGGGCGGGGAGGCGCGGCGGTTGGAGGGGGCGGCCGAGCCACTTGGTGACCGCCACTGCCGGAGTCCGGTCGCCCGGGCGGAGGGACATGAAGTTCGCCCCGGCGTCCAGGGTGATGCCGTCCACGGTGGAGACCCGCCCGTGGATGTAATCGACGCCCAGGCCGGTGCGGGCCACGAGGTCCCGCAGGCGGAACGCGCTCAGAATGGTCTGGCCGGGGGTGGTGCAGGACAGGAGCGTCATCCGCCGGAGGCCGTGGTCGAGGGTCTTCCTGGCGAAGTCGTCCAGGTCCCGCTCGGTCGGCAGGCCGTGGCCGATCCAGTAGGACGAGCTGCCGTCGGTCGTCGGCATCTCCCACCAGGAGCCCGTCAGGGAGCCGTCGCTCCGCTCGTCCAGGGCGAGGTACCGCCTGATCCGCCGCAGCCGGACCAGCGTGGGCGCACGCCGGGTGTGGTCGGGCTCGTCGAAGAAGGAGGTGCCGACCCAGGAACCGTCCTGGGAGTCGTGGACGTCCCGCGGCACGGCACCGGCCCGGGGGGCGAGGCCGTGCGGCACGCCGGCCGGGGCCTGGGTACGCGGCGAGGGCACCACCGGTTCGGTCTCGGTCAGGGACAGCTCGGTGAAACCGTCGGCCTCGCCGCGCCCGGTCACCGGCAGGATCGTCTCCACCGGGTAGCGGACGCGCTGCGTGCCGGGCACCTGGGGGGCGGTGGAGCGCGGGACCTTCAGCAGCACCGGGTGGCGCCCGCTGCCGGGCCGCTCCCGCAGGGCCGCGACCGCCGCCGCGCGGTCCCGCCATGCCGGCTGGTACTCCGGCAGCGCGATCTCGTGCAGTGCGTCCTCGGGACGGCCCGGCAGCAGCGCCGGTATCCACACCGTGTCGTCCACGGGGGGCAGCAGGCTCAGCGCCTCGGCGGCCATGCCCAGGTCGAGCGGGTCGGCCGCGTGCACGTCGTCCAGCGCGTCGACGCGGTGCAGGGCCACGGCGTGGGCGGCGCTGAGCCCGCCCCGCTGCCGCGAGGTCAGGGCGGCGGCCTCGGCGGCCACCCGCGGGTCGCTCTCGTACGCCACCTCGTGCGGCAGCCGGAGCCGCTTGCGCAGCTCGGCGCCGGTCGCGGACTCCAGGGGCCGGAACAGGTCGTCGGCGCCCAGGTACAGCTCGACGGCGTCACCGCCGGTCATGGTCCGGTACCGCACGTCGGCGTAACCGGACTGGTCGCCCAACTCGTCCTGCGCGGCCCGCAGCTTGTGGAAGAGGGGGCCCGGCAGCCCGGCGACCGCGGCCTCCAGGAAGCGCCACAGGTCCGCCTCGGTGGCCTCGGTCAGCTCGCCGTACTTCTCCAGCAGAGTCGTGACCAGCGGCGTCTGCCCGTGCCCTCCGGGGATGCCGCGTTCGCGCAGCCAGGCCCGGTGTTCCGGCGAGTCGGCCACCGGCGCGGGGCCCGCGGGCAGCGGCTCGGGGTGGGTGACGGCGACGGCGAAGGCGCGCAGGAGGTCCCCGACCCCGCGGCCGGAGCCCGGCGCAGCCCACCGCGCCGCCTCGGCCCGGACGTCCGCCAGGCTCGCGCCGTCGGCCAGTCCGAGTGCGGAGGCGACCGCGGGCAGCCATCCGGCCTCGCCGGCCGGCCCCGAGACCGCCGCCAGCAGCGCCCGCCCCGCGGTGCCCCGCACCGCCGGCCGCTGCCCCAGTGCCTCCCGCAGGGCCTCCTCGTACGTCTCGGCCACCGTCTGGAACTCCGGGGTGCCGTACAGGCCGCGCAGCAGCGGCGCCCACTGCGCGGTGTGGCGCAGGGCGCGGCGCAGCTCGGCCGCGAGGGTGGCGTGGTCCCGGGGCGGCGTGGTCCTCAGGACCGGCTCCGGGCCGCCGGGGTGGGGCACGAGACCCAGTGGCCTGTCCTCCTGGTGGAAGGCCGCGGGGACGTTGGTGCCGTGGCTCGTCAGGTGGGCGTGGTCGGCGAGCACCTGGGCCAGGGTCGCGCGGCCGTCGGCCCGTTCGGCGGCCGCGTTGCACGAGATGACCGCCAGCGCGCCCCACTTCACCTGCGAGCGGGTCATCTCCTGGAGGAGGTGGTGACCCGTCTGGGACCCGTTGTCGGCCTTCGTGCCGTGGCGCCCCCTGGCGCGGAAGACCCGTCCGCCGTGGGCCGAGTAGAAGTAGGTGTCCTCGTCCCACGGCACCCGACCGCCCATCCGGGACAGCCCGGTCGACAGGCCGATGTGGTGGTAGTGCGTGGCCTTGCGGAAGAACGCGTCCTTGCGCTGCCAGTCCCTGTCCCACCAGTCGTGGATGTCGTGGTCGGCGAGCCCGAACACCTCGTTGCCGTCCGGGTCCACCAGGGGGCGGGTGGTGATCTCACGGTCCCAGGCCGCCTCGGGCAGCGGCCGCAGGTCCTCCTGGGCGACCACGTGCTCGTAGGCGGTGCCGGTGCCCAGGTGCACGCCGGAGCGCACCTGCTGGACGGTGGCGGAGCGGTCCTCGGCGTGGAGGACCGTGCCGTCCTGCGGGCGGCCCTCGAACGCCGAGGTGTCCCGGGCGGTGGAGCGCACGATCTCGACCAGCCGCGGGCGCGAACCGGCGGCCGGGCGCAGGGCGGCGAAGGCCGACTCCCGGCGCACCGTCCCCGGCTCCCGCGCCGGCAGGGCGAGCGTGCTGCCGACGGCCGTGCTCTGCCCACCGGGCAGCGGCCCGGCTGCCTCACCGGTGCGGAACTCCCACGGGCTGAGCGGCAGCATCGCCAGGGACTCGTCCAGCATCGACAGGTGCGAGCGGATCTGCGGGGCCAGCACCGGCGCCAGTGCGGCAGCGCGGGCGAGCAGTTCCGCCAGGCCGGCGCCGGAGTCGGCGAGGCGGGCGAACTCCTCGTCGTTGCGCAGCAGCGGCGGGTGGGGGCGGCCGTCGGACGCGGTGTGCACCTCCCGCACCAGTGCGTCGAGCCGCTGCCGCAGCAGAGCCTGGGACTGCGGGTCGTCCCCGGTGAAACGGGGGTCCAGCAGCGGGCTGTTGGCGTGCCGGGTGCGCAACGCGAGGAAGTTGTGCCCGCCGAGGTTCATCCGCAGCACGTGCGGGGCGGCGTTGAGTGCGATCGACCGCAAGTAGGCCTCGCGGGCGTGCCCGGCGAACACCGGGTCCGTCATGAGGTCCGCGGGCTGTTCCCGCCACGCGGTGGACTCATACATCACCCGGTGGGGCAGTTCCAGGGCGAACTGCTCGTCCTCGGAGAGCGTCGCGAACGCGTCCTGGCTCTGCGGGGCGTAGGTCGCGTCCAGCCCGGCGTGGAAGGCGGCCGCGTCAACGACCGTCAGGTCCGGCTCGACGTCGTCGCGCACGCCCGCCTCGTGTGCCGCCCGCAGGGTCTCCCAGGCCGAGTGGGACCTCCGGTTCCCCTCCTCCGCCTGGCCGGAGTTCCCGGCGCGGTCGTGGAGGTTGCGGACCAGCATCGCGTCGCGGGCGAGCCGCAGCTCCCGTGCGGTGGCGCCGAGTGCCCGGGCGATCTCCAACTGCCGCCGGGTGCGCGCGTCCGGGCCGGTGCCCAGCAGCAGGCCGCGTCGCCCGGTCAGGTCCGCGCGCTCGGCGTCGGTCCACGGCCGCTCGGCCGGTGCCCCGGTCGGGAGGCCGAGGGTGTTCAGGTCCGGCCGGTCCTGCCACAGGCGGGCCAGCGTGTGGGGCGAGTCGGGGTGGGCCCAGGCGGCGTTCTCGGAGGCGCCCACCAGCCGCGACACCGTGTCGGCGGAGGGCTCGGAGTCGAGCAGGTCCGCCAGCGCCTCGGCCGCCGTCCTGCCCTGCTGGGCCGGCAGCCCGAAGGCGCCGGCCGCGTCCTCCGCCGAGCCGTGGTGCGCGCTCAGGTAGTCGTGCAGGCGGCTGACGAGCCACCGCGCCCCGGTGGCGGCCGTGCGGGTCCGGCCCATCAGCTCACCGAACGCGTCCTCGTAGCCCTGCGAGAGCTGCGCGAACTCGGGGGCGGCGTAGAGGTCCGGGTAGAGCGGCGGGCGGGTGCCGGACGCCGTGGCGGGAGTGGCCGACGTGACGGGGACGACCACTTCGGCCTGGGCGGCCGGGGCGGCGTTCCAGTACTCGGGGGCCGGGTAGGTGCGGTCGCGGTGCCACCGGGCGGGGTCGATCGAGGCGGGGTACACCGTGGTCTCGTCCCGCTCGCGGTCGTAGCGCCAGAGGGGCAGCGCCTCGCCCGTCGCCTCGTCCTCCAGCGCGTGGAAGGCCACCTGGTCCTCGTCCACGGCGCCGGTCTCGGGGTCGGTGCGGACCACGCGGGCGTCGGCGGACCGCTCCCGTGCCATGAACACGTCGACCCCGTACCGTCGTCCGGCCTCGGCCAGCTCCGGCGGCGGGGTGGGACTCCCGTCCCCGCACGGGTGGACCAGCACGGTGGTCCGGCCCAGCTCCTGGGCACGGGCCGCCGCGTCCATCACCCGGTCCCGCAGGGCGGCCCGGTCGCCGTGACCGAACAGGTGGTACATCTCGTCAGCCGACGGCAGTTCGACGTGCCGGCTGGCCCGTTCGCCTTCCGGAGTCCGGTGCCAGAGGAGCAGGGCGTAGTCGGGGTCGTCCAGGTACCGCATCAGCGGTTCCCGCAGCCGCCGGTCGGGCCCGCTGTGGTAGCCCTCGCCGAGGTGCTGGCCGCCGTCGGCCGAGGTCACGTCCCGCCGCACCACGCGGGCGTCGTCCCATGCCCGGGGCCGTCCCGGTGCCACTCCGAGCTCACGGGTGACGAGGAAGGACTGCGGCGCCCCGCCGACCAGCTCCCGTCGGACGTAACCGACGGTGAACTGCTGGCCCGGCAGGTACATGCCCGAGGAGGTGACGCCGTCGAGCAGTCCGGTCACGTCACGTGCCGTGGAACGCCCCACGCGGTACAGCGGCGGCCGGCTGTCCTCCGTTCCGTAGTGGGCCTCGGCGTCCTCGACGGAGAAGAACACCCGCTGGGCCGTGCCCGCGGTGAGGACGCGTCCGCCCTGTTCACCGGCGGGAGCGGGCCACACCACCATCCGGTTCACCGGGGGAAGCAGCGCGTAGGCCCGCCTGCCGACCTCACGCACCAGCTCCGCGGCCTCGCTGCGGTCCCCCGGCTCGATGTCGTGCAGCCGCCGCACCGCGTCGACCTGGCGCCTGTCCAGGCCCAGGGCGGCACCCGCCCGCTCCTGCTCGGGGGTGACCTGGGGGGCATGGGCCTGGTCGTAGCGCTGCGCCAGGTCCGTCGGGCTCCACGCCTGGAGACGGGACGACTCCGTGTGCTGCGGGAGGTTCCCGGCATCCGGTGAGCTGTAGGGCGGAAGAGGCTCGCTCTCCGCCTCCGCCGCCTCGATCCCGTCGTAGGGGACCGGGTTCTCCTCGTACTGCGACCTGACGAACGGCGGTTGCAGAGCCGCGTCGTCCATCTCCTGCCCGGGGGCGCGTCCGAGCAGTTGGGAGGGGTCGCCGATCTGCTCGCCCTCCCGCGGAGTGGACGAGTAGGCAGGAGCAACGAACTCCTCGGCGCGCGGCTCGACGGCCAGGTCGGCTTCCGACACCCCGCCGACGACCGGATCGGCTCCCGCGACCCCTTGGACGAGCAGTCGCCAGGGCACGTGTGCGTAACGGGAGGCCCGCGGTGCCGGGGCGCTGTCCGCCCTTGGCCGCGTGGCGGGCGCCGACGCCTCGGAGTCGCCGGCCACCTCGGAGTCCGTGGAGGACGCCTCGGAGTCCGTGGAGGACGCCTCGGAGTCCTCCTCCGCGGGGGCCGTCCCCCGCACCGGAGCGGGCGAGGGACCACGCACCGCACGGGCACCCGCGGAGCGCACCGCACCCCGCGCGGGCCTCTCCACCGCCTCGAACCGGATACCGGGCTCCGACGCCCCGAAGTCGGTGGACGCCTCGGAGTCAGTCGCCGCCTCGGAGTCGGTCGAGGACGTCTCGGAGTCGCTGTACTCCTCGGACTCCTCCTCCGACCAGTCCGCCACCCGCGCCGGAGCCGGCGAAGGACGACGCACCCGTCCGGAACGCGTCGCGCCGCGCTCGGGGCCGTCCGCCGCCCCGAACCGGAGCCGGCGGTCCGACGCGGCGGCCTCACCGCGCTCAGGGCCGGTGGTGGCCTCCGCACCTTCCGCACCGGTGGAGTTCCAGAGCTCCTGTGCCGGGTAGTCCTCGTCCCGCACCCACCGGTCCGCGGGAAGGTCGGGCGGGTACTTCTCCGTCCTGTCGGTGGCCGGGTCGTAGAGCCACATGCGCAGCGGCTTTCCCGTAGCCCCCTCCAGCGCGTGGAAGCCCGCCCCGTTGAAAGCGGACCGTCCCGCCGCCATCAGCACCTTCGTGCCGAACCGTCGCCCGACGGTGGCGAGCCACGCCGGGCGGGTACGGCTCTCCGGACCGCACGGGTGGACCAGGAGGAGTTGGGCGCCGGCCTGCCTGCCGCGCCGCGCCGCGCCGCCGGCGCGCCACATCAGGTCCTCCGGGCGGTCGTTGTGCCCGAGCAGGTGGTAGACCGTGCCCTCCGGCAGGGAGACGCTCTGGCTGACCCGCTGTCCGTTCCGCCTGAGCCGCCAGAACTTGAGGCGGAACTGTTCCATGTACCGCGTCATCGGCTCGCGCACCCGCCAGCCCGGGCCGTCGTGGTAGCCCTCTCCGACGCGCCTCTCGCCGTCCTGCGAGAACAGGTCGCGCCGCACCACCAGGGAGTCGGGCCAGGCGTTGATCGGGGGCAGCTCCACGCCGCGCTCGTGCAGGGTGACGAACGGCGCCCGGCCCTCAGCGACCGGCAGCGTCCCGGACTGTCCCGGCAAGAACTCGACCCCGGGCGGGTAGTGGGCCGAGGGCACGCGGTCCCCCGGCAGGACTGCGTCGTTGCTCTCGTCGAGCAGGTCGGTGACGTCGCGGGCCGAGGAGTCCCAGACGCGGTACACCGAGAGCGGGACGTTCGTGCGCGGGCGGCTCCGCTGGTACGCGACCGCGTCGGCGGCGGTGTAGAAGACGCGCAGGGGCGACTGCGTGGTGTGGGGGCGGCCCTGCTCGCCTGCCGGCCCGACCCACCACACGGTCCTGCGCACCGGCGGGAGCACCTCGTAGGCACGCGAGGCCAGCGCGCGGACCACCTGCGCCTTCTCGCTGTGGTCCGCCGGCCGGAGTCGGGGGATCCGCATCAGGGCCCAGGCGTGCTCCCGCCGAAGACCCGCCCGGGACAACGCGGGCCCGGCGTCGTGGAGGGCCTCGGTCATGGAGGAGGCGAAGCGGTAGCGCGTCGCCAGGCCCGGCGTGCTCAACACCTGCTCGTGCTTGCGGTCGGCGCGCGGGACCCACGGCTTCAGCTCCCGGTCGATCCAGTCGTACATGTGGAGCGAACCGGCGCTCAGCGCGTCGGCCAGCAAACCGCCGCCGAACCCGGCCAGCCGCGCCGTCCACATGCGTTCGAACACCGACATGCGCCCCGCGTCCTCCGGGAGGACATCGATCAGGCCGGCCAGCCACCCCTTGAGGAAGGGCACGATGTGTCGGGACGCCAACCCCAGGTGGTGCTGCGCGACATGCATGAGCCGCGTCGGGGTGTCCAGGTCGCGGCCTGCGACGTGGCGGTACCCCGACTCCGTGAGGTGGCGGCTCTCGCGTGAGCGCTCCTGCTCCTCGTCGGTCATGACCAACTCGTTCCAGGCCGCCCGCGCGCGCGAGCCCGGGGCGAACGGCCGCACCGGCGCCCCGTAGTCCCTCAGGCCTGCCAGGGCGTTCCTCACCCGGTCGCGCGCGGGCGTCTCCCGGAGGGTGAGCCGGTCACGTCGCCGGTCGCCCCCGTGTGTCCTGGCCCAGTCGTGGATCCGCACGGTGATCTCGGCGGCGACGGACCGGACCTCCGGGTCACTGCTCCAGATGTCGGCGAGGGCGGCGTCGTACTGCCTCGCGAAGCCCACGAACAGGGTCCACCCGTCGGTGGAGCTCGACATGTGCGCACGCGTGAACAGCGTGGGCACATCGACCCCCATCAGGGCGACGCGGGCCGCGGCACGGTTCGCCTCGGCCACCCGAGCCCGCTCCTCCGGCCGGAGCGGCAACTCGGCGTCGGCCGGCACCTGCCGGGTGTAGGCGGGGGGAGGCCCGCTCTGCGTCCTGGCCTGCGGAACCGCCGCCTGCGGGACCACCGCCTGCGAGGGCGGTACCTCGTCGTACGAGGGCAGTCCGTACTCGGGGGGCGCTTCCAGGTCCTCCTCGGACGGAGTGCGCGGGGCCGTGTACGCGGCCACCGACTCGGCGGCCTCGTCCAGGGAGGCCAGCAGGTCCGAGGCGAACGTGTCACCGCCCTCACCGCCCAGGTCCGTGAGGGTTCGGGGCGCGGAGGAGCCGGCCGGACGACGCGCCTCGGGGGAGACGACGACCTCGTCCGCCCCCTCGAACCGGAGCCGGCGGTCGTCGAGGGAGGAGGAGGTGCCGGAGTTGATGTACCGCGCGTCCGGGTACTCCTCGGGGCTGCGCTCGACCCAGTCCAGGGGCGTGTCCGGACTCGGGGTCGCCTTCGTCTCCCCGTTGGGGAGGAAGGTGATCCAGGTGGTCGGCCAGCCATCGGAGTCCTCCAGCGGGTGGTGCCGGGCACCGGCTCCACCCGTCCCCCGGGCCAGCGCGTACCTCTCCTCCGTCGCGTGGAACCGTATGCCGGTGCGGCTCGCGACGAGGCGGAAGTCGGGGGCCTCGTCGCAGTCCATGACGACCACGTCGGTGATGCCGTGCTCCTCGGCGAGCGCGGCCATGGCGGAGCCGAGCGTCTGCTTGTTGCCCAACCGGCCCCCGTGCCCGGCGACGTACAGCGCGTTCGCCGGGTTCTCCCACGGCACCTTGACGGAGGCGCTCCAGTAGCGCTTCCGCCCGTCCGCGCCGGCCTGCGTCTTCCACACCTCGCTGTCCTGGAGGGACGGCAGCAGGTAGGAGTCGTCCTCGCGGACGCGCCAGTCCCCCTTGGGGAAGAAGGCCACCAGGAACGGACGGTCGTCGTCGTGGCGCAGGACGTGCATCTGCGTCATGTCGTCGGGCACGCCCCAGCCGCGCGCCGCCAGGACGTCGGGCTGCCCCAGCGTCAGGTCCTTGGCGAAGCCGCCCGGCAGGTCGCGGACCGCGGTGGTGAAGAAGCCGGTGCCGGGGACGGTCCGCAGACCGAGCCCCAGACGGCGCGCGTCCCGGACCCCGGGGCCCGGGGCGATGCGGACCGTCGCCAGCTTGTTCTCCTGGTCCGGCCGTCCCGGCGCGTGAGCCACCGCGTCCCGCCGGGAGGCGTGCACGTCCTGGAAGCCGTTCTCCGGCCAGAGCCGGTTGGCCGCCATCTCCTGCCAGGTGTGCCGCGGGAGGAGGACCGTGCGCCAGGTCTCCCCCTCGAAGACGGGAAGACGGTCCACCGCCTCAAGGCCGAGGTCCCGTGTGAACTCCTCCAGGGCGGTGGGCTCCGGCCGGCCCCACACAGCGTCGAGCCGGCCCAGGGCGACCGCCTGTGACGCCGTCAGGCCGCTCTCCGCCGCCGCCTGGACGAGATCACCCCACGCCGGCGTCTCCATGCCCAGCAGCGCCAGGTGCGGCGGCACGGCGTCGAGCCCGTCCTGCGGGGACAGGTTCCTGAGGTCGACGCCGCCCAGCGCCTTCGGCGCCTGCTCGTACAGACCCGCGGCCTCGCCGGCGGGCACACCCTGGTGGGCCGGCAGGTGCCCACCGGCCCCCGTCAGGGCACCGAGGGCGTCCCACTCCGAGAACCGCGCGATCTGGAAGAGCGTGGGCCGGTACCGCTCCGCGTCGCCCGGGACACCGTCCGCGTCCGGCATGGGCTCGTCCACGTCCGAGCCGGGCTCCTCCGGCCCCATCAGGCCCATCATCGCCACGCGGAACGCGGCCCACTGCTCCGCCGTCGGGTCAAGGTCCTCGAAGACCCGGAACACCAGGTTCCAGAAGACGTCGTTGTCCCCCAGGAGGTAGCCCCGGCGCGTCAGTGCCTCCCGGACCTCCGCGTGGAGGAAGCCCGGGACCTCACCGCCCACCATCCCCAGGAACTCCTGGCCGTGGCGCGCCACGACCAGCGGGAAGGACTCGAAGTCGGCTTCCGGGCCGACCCGTTCCGCCGCAGGACCGAACAGGTCCTCCTCGTCCAGCGGCGACCCGCCGCGCAGGGCGTTCACCTTCTCCAGCAGCGCCTCCCTCGCCCAGGCCATCACCTCGTGGGCCTCGGGAACCTCCCGCGCCGCCTGCGCAAGGGCGCCCTCGTACGCCTCCGCCCATTCGGTCCAGTCGTCCTGGCCGTACACCGGACCCAACGTCACCTCGGCGAACTCCGGGATCCGCTCGGGCACCTCGCCACGCTGTCCCAGCCGCCCGGCCACGAGCGCGTTCTCCGCGCGCAGCTCCGCGAGCGCCGCCGCCCGCCCGGCCTCGACGCGACGCGCCCGCGCCTGCTCCCACAGCCGCCGCGCCTCCGCGCTCAGCTCCGCCAGCCTCTCGGGGCGCTCCTCCTCGGCACGGCGCAACCGCGCCTCGGCCTGGCGGAGCACCATCTGCTCCCCCGCGAACACCCGCGCTGCCTCGACGGCCGAAGCCTGCTGTGCCCGGCGCGCCCGCTCGACGAGCCGCCGCACTTCCTCGTCCGCGTCGGGACGCAGCGCCTCCCCGGCCCCGCCCCCGGCCTGGGCGCGGAACCACGCCGCCTGGCGCCGCAGGGCCTCGCGGAGCGGCCGGGGCGGCGCGCCGTCGTTCCAGTACCGCCCGTCCGGCACCTGCTCGGCGGGCACCGGCTGCCAGCCGTCCTCGCCGGCCTGGTAGTCCTTGCGGACTCCGTAGGGGGGGTAGGCCTCCAGGTACGCGCCCTCGGCGCCCGCCAGCAGCTTGAGGACGCTCTTGCCCGGTTCGTCCGCGTCCTCCCCGAGGGACGCCTGTCCGGGGACCCGCCAGATCGTGACGCGGTAGTCCTCGGCGATGTCGAGCAGCGCGTCCTCGTCGATGCTGACGCCCCTGCCGCACGGCACCATCACCACGTCGGTGAGGCCCGCCCTGCTCGCCGTGGACGCGGCCGCCCGGGCCGCCGCCTCGTGCGAGCCGAGCTGGTCACCGAGTCCGCCGGACCAGAACGTGCCCTCGGGGCCGAAGGGCAGACGGAGGCGCTTCCCGAGCCATGCCACCTCCTCCGACTCGTCGTCGGCCTTCAGGTTGAGGCTGTGGGTCGTCTCCCACACGCGCTCGTAGTCCGGTTCGCGGAGAGCCCACGGCCCGTCCGCGAAGTAGAACCTCCCGCGGAGCCGGCCGTCGTCGTCGTACACCTCCCGCCGGCGGATCCGGTCCGGCGCCCACTCGCCGGTGTCCTCGGGCTGGGCTCCCCGCCGGCCGTCCTCCAGCGTCACCACCGGCAGCGGCTCACCCTCCAGGGCAGGGGTGGCCCCGGTGATCTGGAGCAGGAAGTCCGCGGGGAAACGCAGCCCTAGGCGCGGGACCACGCTCCCGGGGTCACGAGCCAGCAGGCCCGGTCCGCGGAAGAGGACCTCCCCGTCATTTCCGACCGCCCGCCACGCCTCAATGGCCTCCTGCTTCGAACGCCACACTCTCGGGACGGTGTCGAACAGCAGGGCGTTCCCAGCGCCGTACACCGGCGGGGGGGTGCCGTGCCACCACACCTCCTGCTCCAGGGCCGGGAGGCGCCGGAGGGCTTCGGAGGTCACCGCGCGGCGCACGTCGGTCGTGACGGTGGCCTTCCCCCGGTTGTTCTCCTCGTCCAGCACGGGGTGCAGCTCGCGGAGCGTGCGCAGCGCGTGCAGCTCGCGGGGAGCCAGCTCGTACCGCTCGGCGATGGACCGGCTCTCGTCGTCCAGCGCCTCCCGGCCGCCGACGTGCTCCTCGTAGAAGATCTGGTGGGGCAGGCTCTCGCCGCTCCTCCTCTGCACGCCGAGGTAGCCGGAGGCCCACTGGTACAGGCTCATCGGTCCGCCCGTGATGGCGCGGCGCAGTTCCGCCCGGTCCCCGACGCCGGACCGGTAGGCGGCCGCGGCGAACTGGTACAGGGAGGTGCGGCCCAGACCGTCGCCCAGCGTGACCCGCGCGATCGCCGGCAGGATGAGCTCGTGCTCCTCCTCGGGACGCCCCAGCGAGTGGTAGATCCGCAGGAGCCGGTTCGCGCGCTCCTCGCTCTGGTCGCCTTCGAGCCAGAACCCCTGCGCCCTCAGCTCCGCTTCCTCCTCCGGCTCGTAAGGGGCCGGGCGGAGCCGCACCGTGGAGGAGAGCCGGGGCCAGTTGCGGGCAACCGCGACCGCGAAGCGGTTCGCCGCGGGTTCTCCCTGCTCGCCCCAGAGCTCGCGGTCGTCGGCCGGGTTCTGGAGGTCGCCGGAGAGGACGGCCCGCAGGGCCGCCAGGGCCGCCTCCTCGGCCTCGGCCGTGTACTCGGCGACCTGCGACGACCACTCCAGGTGCTCCCGCAGCTCGTCCTCGTACTCCCGCCCCAGCAAGGCCAGGTCCGCCGCGTCGCGCTGCGGGTAGTGCACGGACTCGCTCGGGAACGCCTGCCGGACGGCGCGCGCCGCGTCCGGGCCGGTGATCCAGTCGAACACCCCGCCGCGCAGCTCGTCCATGACGAGCCCGTGGTCCGCGCCGAGGTCCAGGTCCGGCCGCTCCCGCAGCGCGGTCCTCAGCAGCGAGGCGAGCGACACCGGGGGCCGCTGCACTTCCCGCCAGTCCTCGGCGTCCTCCACCGCCTGCGGGGTCATGTCGTTGACGAACTCCGGCGCCGGGTAGGTCTCGGTGCCGGTGCTCCAGTCGCTCCCGCCGGCGAGGGGGGACTCCTCCACCGTCCCGTCGGGGTGGTGGACCGTCCTGAGCCAGCCGGTCTCGCCCGCGGTGAGCTCCTCCCACCTCCCGTCGGGGTGGAAGGTCTGCACTCCCGTGGGCCGGCCCTGGGTGTCCTCCAGCAGGTCGCGGCGGAACCCGACCTGCTCGCTCGGGTCCGGCGTCACCGCCATCCGGCCGGTGAACCTGCGGAACGTGCGCTGCGACCGCTGGGACGCCTCGACCAGCTTCTCGGGGGCGACCGGCCGGGTCTCGTCACCGCAGGCGTCGAGCCAGACGCCGGTGGCCTCGGAGCCCGCCCTGGCGGCTGCCGCCTCCAGCGCCGCCACTGGGTCGCCCACCCGCAGCCCGTCGCCGGACACGTACGTCCATCCGACGCCGGGAACGAGCGAGAACTGCGAACTCGCCTTTGTGGTTTCACCGTTCGGGCCCGTGGTCCTCCGCCACGCCACCACCTTGGTGATCTCCGGCGTCTTCGCGAGACCGCCCTCGCGCACCCGCATGGCCGGGTCGGGGAAGTACGCCGTCACCTCGCCGTCGCGGAACGACCGCGACCGCACCCGGTCCGCACCCCACGCACCGGCGGCCTCCGGCCTGACGGGGTCCTCCACCGTGATCACCGGGAGCGTCCGGTCCGCCGAGGGGCGCTGGATGTCGGTGATGCGCAGACCCGGGAGGACGGGGGGCAGCAGTCGCCAACCGGTGTGCGGAGCGAGGGTCCCCGGGTCGCGGGCGACCGTACCCGGCGCCCGCACCAGCACCCACTCGCCGGTGCCGCCGTCCCGGCCGGTCCCCCGCAGCGCCTCCTGCGCCTCCTTGGCCTCCTGCTCCGAAGCCCACACCCGCGGCAGCACGGGGGTGGTCAGGCCCTGTCCGATCCCCAGGTCGCCGTGGGACGCTCCGTCCCTCGGGGAGAGGCGCTGGGCGAACCACACCTCCTGCTCCACCCTGGGAAGCCCCCTGAGCGTCCCCGACATCTGCCGCTGCCACCGCGCGTTCCCGCCCCGCCTCGGCAGTTGCTCGTCCAGAGTCCGCAGGTCGGCCACCTCGTCAGCGCTGAGGCCGTACCGACGCGCCACCTCCGAGTCCGCGAAGCTGAGGACGGACGGCAGCGTGCGGCCGTCGTCGAGGCCGAGGGCGCTGTAGGCCCGCGCGTACAGCTCGCGGGGGTTCCGCAGGGGCGTCTGCGGCTCGGCGGGCACGATCCCGGCGCGTTCGGCCGAGCCCAGGAACGTGTGGAGCGTGGCCTGCTCGGGGCGCGGGCCAAGGACGCGCTGCGCCATCGCCCGCAGGAAGGCGGGGGCGTCCTCCTCGGGCACCAGCCCCGCTCCCCGCAGCATGCCGTAGACGTCCAGCATCCGCGAGACGCCCCTGCCGGCGTCGCCCTGTCCCACGCGGAAGCCCCGGGCCTCCAGCGCCGCCCGCTCGGCCCGGTCGAACACCTCGGGCTCGGGCAGCGCGTCCTGGAGCCTGTCCAGGTGCTTCCGGACGACGCCGGCGAAGTCCCGCCTGGCGAGTGAGCCGCCGCCGAAGAACGCCCTGTCGCTGAGCGGCTGCGCGGCACCGCGGTCCAGCCACTGCCGCAGGGCGCTGGTCGCCCGGGCCTCCGCCGCCTCCGCCTGCAGGTCGTCCTCCTCGGCCAGCGCCTCGGGCAGCCCGGCCTCCCACGCGTGGCCGCGCTCGGCCAGTTCCGCGGCCTCCTCAGCATCGGCGGCGGCAGCCGCGGCGGCAGCGGCCTCGGTGTCCGCGTCGGGGTCGGTGACGTCCTCGACGACGCCCGCGGGGTCGTGGGCGACCAGGGTGGCCTGCCAGTCCCGCGTCGACCGGGAGGCGGCGCTCGCGTCGTTGACGAGTTCCGGTGCCGGCGGCTCCAGGCCGGTGACGGGCGATCCGTAGTCGTCCGGGCCGGGGAAGAGCCGGTGGGTGCCGTTCTCGTAGATGGCGACCTGCGTGGGGTTGCCGTCGGCGTCCCAGAGCGCGTCCCAGACGGGGACCAGGCCCCCGACGCCGTCCGGACGCAGGGGCACCTCCCTGAGGGCCTGCCTGCCCAGGAAGTCGAAGACCGTCAGCCCCGGCGCCTTCGACTTCCTCGTCCCCTTCGGCTTCGTGAGTTCGTCCAGCCGCGGGTCCGGGTACTGGGCGAGGCCGTCACCGCAGCGCATCCTGACCACCAGAGCGCGCCCCGCCTTCTGCTGCACGGGAACCAGCCGCTCAAGCCGTTCGAAGGATTCCTCCGGCGAGCCTCCGTGATCGCCGAGGACGTACACCAGGGGGTGGTGCTTCCCCGGGTTGGGGACGGGCAGGCGGTACTCCTTGGCGACCGGCTGTCCGTTCTCGTCGAGGCTCCACTGGTTCAGGCGTCCCGTCAGGTAGCCGCGGCGCATCGCGCCCTCCCGCAGCGCCGCCTCCGGCCCGGTGAAGTACCCCGTCGACACCCAGTGCCGACCGTCCTCGGTGACGAAGTCGTGCCGGCGCACGCTCTCCTTGCCCCATCGCATGCGCGGTTCGGGGACCGGCGTCTCCTCGTAGGCGTCGAGCAGGAGGAGGAGGCCGTTCGGCAGGCGGTCGTGCCTCGCCCCGTCGACACGGAGGGTCGAGGTGTACGGGGGGTACAGCGTCAGCGGGTGCCCGTCGTCCGCCAGGCCGGTGATGTCGCGTGCGGTCGACCGCCGGACCCGGACCACGACCTCCGGGTCCCTGGATGCCAGGTTCAGGACGTCCGAGAAGGAGCGGCGACCCCCGAACCAGCCGTCGAGGGAGATCCTGCTCCCGACGCCGAAGCGCGGGTCGTGGTCCAGGCGGATGTAGACGTCTGCGCCGACCGGTGGCTGGTTCAGCAGCGCTTCGGACGCTATCCGGACCACGGCGGGCTCGGACTTCGGCGCGGCCCCGTCCCGGCCCAGCACCAGGCGGATCGCGTCGGCCTGGTACTCGTTCAGGCCCAAGTCGCGGGCCGCCGCGGCACCGAACGCGCCGAGCTGCGGGGAGAAGCTGCCGTCGTAGGCCAGGGCCAGGTGCGGCAGGACGAGGTCTGCGGACAGGCTCCGGACGTCCTCGGCCCCCGGCTCCCGGGCCTGGAGGCCGCCGGTCAGCGACGCGGCGGGGGTCAGCTCGCGGTCGACCACCTCGTACATCTCGGGGGCGCCATGGCCCAGCGCCCCGGCCAGCAGGGCCTTGCCCCAGTCCCCTCCCAGGCCCGCGCGCTGCGCGGCGGTGAACACCTCGGTCACCGTCAGGGGCGGCTTGCTCGTGCTCCGCGGGAAGTTCGGCGCCACCATGTCCGCGATGAACGCCTTCAGCAGCAGCGGGAGAGCCACCCGGTCGGCTTCGTGGTTCCGGGCCCGGTCGGCGAAAGCGTGCATCATCCGGGCGGCGAGGTCGATGTCCCCGTCGCTGAGGAGATGTCCGTCCAGGTGGGGGTCCTGCCGGTTCAGGGGCGCCAGGTCGATTCCGGCCGGCGCGGGCTGCGTCGGGCGGAAGACGTAGCGGAGCTTCTCGCCGATCTCTGCCTGCTCGCGCTCGCGCGGGACGCCGCTGTGCGACTGCAGGCCGATCTTGCCCCGCAGTCCGGCGCGGGCGGCCTTGTGTATCTCGCGCTCGGCATGGTCCTCCAGGACGCGGGTGATCCGGGCCGCGGCGTCGCGCACGGCCGGATCCTGCCGGTAGGCACGGACCAGGCCCCCCTCGAAGCGTGCCGCGTACGCCTCCCACTCCGGGTGGCCGATCAGCTCGCTGAACTGGTTCGACGCCCCCTCGGCGGGCGGCGCGGCCCAGGCCGTGGGGGACGGCGGACGCTGGGCGGCGGCGGTGCTCGACTCGGCGGGCGGCGCGGGGGCGCGCAGGCGCCCGAGGAGGCCACGTGAGCGCCCGGAGGAGTTCCCCTGCGCAGGGGAGTTGCGCAGTTCCCGCGGCGGGTACTCCGACTCGGGCACGTTCCATTCGAGCTGCCCCTGCGGGTGGTACTCGGTCGTCGGCTGCCCCGGGCGGAAGACCTGCCAGGGCCGGCGGCGGCCCCGGTCGTCCTCCAGCACGTGGTAGGCGAGTCGGCCCTGGGCGTCGGCGAGCGCGTGGATACCGGTGTGGAGCGTGATGCGGAACCGGTCGGCAGCCTGCCGCGCCGCCTCGGACGGGAAGTCGCACACCGCCACGATGCCCTCGGCACCGGACCGGGCGGCGAAGTGCTCCAGCGCCCGCATGCCGTCGGCTCCCCAGCGGGCCAGGTCGTAGCCGCCGTGCCCGCCCAGGAGGAAGGCGCCACCCGTGTTGAGGACGGGCACGTTGAACCAGGCGCCCCGGCGCCCGCCCGCGGTGCCCTGCCACTGGATGCCCTGGGTGATGTCCCGGAAGGAGGCGTAGAAGTCCCGCAGGGCGCGGTCCATCCCGTTGAAGAACGTCCGGCCGACCACCAGCCCGTTGCTCTGGGTGACCCGGTCGCCCCGCTGCTCCTCGTCCGGGTACGTGCGACGCCCGTCCGGGCCCACGGTGCCCTCGTCGAGGAGCCGCCCGTCCACGAAGACCTGGTCCTCGCCGTCGCGGCCGAGGACCTCGCCGACCTCGTTCGGGCGCGGGCGCGCGGTGGCGGGCACCTGGCCTGCCGTGCGCGGCCGGTCGGTGCGGGAGACCCCGACGCCACCGGTCGGGCCGATGTTGCCCCCGGGGCCCCGGCCGGTCAGTGTCCTGCGGGTGCGGGGTTGGCCCCAGCCGCGCTGGTTCGCCTCGGGTGCGCGCGCGGCGGTCAGGCGCTGGAGCACGCCGGGGAGTTCGGCGGCGGCGCGGTCCAGAGCCCGCTCATGGCGCTCGACTTCCCGCTCCCGCTCGGCCGCGGCCACCTCCCGGCGGAAGGCGTCCAGCTCCGCCCTGGAGTCGAAGGCGCCCTGCCGCCCCTCACGCGACGGTCCGCCTTCGTCCCGCCGCCTGTTCGGGTCCTGCTCCTGGGGCGCCCGGCCGCCCAGGGCGCCGCGTGCCGGGCGCTCGGCGCCCTCGCGTCGGGCCACGTCCTCGCTGATCAGACGCATGGCGTACTCGTTGGCGACCCTCGCCATCTGGCGGTGGTTCCGCAGCCCCTGGGGGCGGGTCGCCAGAATCGCCGGGATCTCCTCGGAGTCCGGCATGAGGTGTCCGTGGCCGCGGCTCAGCAGCGCCGAGCGCAGCTCGGTCTCCAGCAGGGTCTCCAGCGGGATCTCGTGCTCTCCGCCATGGGCGGGTGCCGTCCCCGGCAGGCCGGGGCGGCGGCCCACGGCACCGCCGCGTCGCCTGCCCGCCTGCTGCCGGTCCTGAGTCTGCTCCTCCGTGAGGTCCTGTTCCTGTGCCGGTGTGTCGGGGCCGACCATCCCCGCCAGGTCCGCGGGCGGGCCCTGCCGCTGCGGGGCGAACCGCGGGCCGGTCTCCGTCCCGTGCAGACCGGCCTGACGCCGGCGCTGCTGGATGTGGTCCAGCACCGGTGCGGCAGCAGCGGCCCGTGCGGCCTCCCAGGCGCGCTCCTCCTCCTCGGTGTCGAAGGCGCCCCGTTGCGGGGCTTCACGGCCCTGCTCCTCCTCGTCGGACTCCGCGAGCGACGGTCCGGCCTCCGCCGCCCACCGGTCGCGTGGCGCCGCCCTGCCGCCCTTGACGCCGTACACCGCTGCGGTGGTGTCGGCGTCGGGCTCGGCCATCGCCTCCTCGGCCAGACCAGTGGCGAACTCGTCGGCGATCCGCTCCAGTTCGCCCTCGTCCAGCGCGCCGGACCGGCCCGCCAGGTAGGTCTCCAACTGCGCCTCGGACGGCGCCAGGTGGGCGAGGCCGTCCTCCAGCAGTCGCTCGTTCAGGAGCTGTGCCAGCAGGGCCTCCGGTGGCGCCGTCTCCGCCCGCTGCTTCCCGGCGGCGCGGGCCGACAGCGGCGCGGCCGTCGCCGGCGTCTCGTGGGCCGGGGCGGCAGGGGGCGGAACGGTGAGGCCCGACTGGTCCGCCGCGTCCGCGGTGGCACGGGCGGGCGCCGGCTGCTCCGTCGCAACGGGCTCGGGGGCCAGGACGGCGGGCGGCGGAACGGTGATGCCAGGCTCCTGCGCCGCCGGCTGCCGGACGGGGGTGTCCGGCCCGGTGGCCGTCTCGGCCTCGCCCGAGGTGGTGCGCGTCCCGTCCGCGTCGCCCGTACCGGTCGCGGAACCAGCCTGCTCGTGGGCGGGGGCGGAGGACAGGGTCCGGGCGGGGAGCTGCACCCTGCCGGTGCCCTCCGCCTCACGGGCCGCGTGCAGCGTGTCCGCCTGCCGGTGCGCCTGCGCCCAGGCCCGCAGCTGCGCCCGCGCCTGCTCCGCCTGCTGCGTCCGGGCGGCGGCCAGGGCGTGCTGGAGTTCCGCGAGGCGGGCGGCGGCCTCGTCGCCCGCCGCGGTGTGCTGCCCGCCTGCCGCGTCCGTGCCGGCCTCCCCGGCGAGGTCCTGCTCCGCGACGAGGCGCTGCCCGTCGAGGTCCGCGGCCTGCGCGGCTGCCGCGTCCATGGCGGCGGAGGCGTCGAGGTAGGCGGCGACGGCGTCCCGGAACGCCGCGGCGGCGGCAGCGGTGGTCTCCGTCGTGTCGGCGAGCGCGCCGTCCGGGCCGAAGTTCCAGTAGCGGACGCCGTCGGGGACGCGGAGCGCCAGTTCCACCGGCTTCCCGGCCAGGGCGGCGGCGCCGGAGGCGGCGAGGAGGGCGCGGGTCCGCTCCTCACCGGCGCTCGCCTCGGCGGGTGCCAGCCAGAGCTGTACGGCGTCGTCCTCGGCAGCGAAGCCGCCCGCGAGCGTTCCGGGCAGGTGGTCGAGTGCGTCGGGGCTCAGCTCGGTCAGCCGCGGTGAGTTCCCGGCGGCGAGCAGCTGCGGCAGGTCGTAGACCCGGGGAGCGACGCGCGGGCCGAGGACGCCGTGGCCGAGCAGGTCGCGCTCGTACAGCCGGACGTCGGCGACCCCGGTGACGTGCTGGACCCCGCCCGGGCCGCGGACCGTGATCACCGTGTCCACCTGCGCGAGGTGGCTGTGGGTGCCGTGCCGGCCCTCGGGGTCGTAGGCGTTGCCGTAGCGGAGGCGGTCCCGCTGGCCGGCGGACGCCGAGGAACCGCCCTGCCGGGCCACGGGCTGCTGGGCGAAGACCGGCATGTTGAACTGGGGCAGGTAGCTGTTGGTCGGGTCCAAGCTGACCGTGGCCGACAGGCCCAGCGCGAAGTTGAGGCCCGTGGTGGCGGAGGCGCCGGAGGAGCGGACGGGCAGCTGCACCCGGTCGGTGCCCACGCTGCCGTCGTCGGTCACCGGCCGCGGGTTGCTCAGGTGCACCTCCAGCACGGCCTTGGTGTCGACGTCCTCGGGGAAGGAGCCGGGCACGTTCAGGGGGGCCGGGGCCTGGGAGGTGCCGGCGGCACGCAGGTCGAGGTCGCCTGCCTGGATCAGCTCCCTCAGGCGCGTGGTGTTCGTCTCCTCGGAGCCCGCCGCCAGGGTCCGCCAGGCGTCCGAACGGTCCGGTGACACCTTCCCCAGCGCCTCCCACAGCTGCGGGAAGGCGTCGAAGCCGAGCACGTGGATCGGCTCCGAGGGCACGAGGCGCGGTATGTCGGTCCGCTCCGGTGCCTCGTCCAGCAGCAGGGGGCGGACGTGGTTCTGGGGCTGGACGGGCTCGCCGGCGTCCGCGTCGGTGAAGCGCAGGTCCACCAGCGCGGGCACGCTGACGGTGCGGGCCGGGCGGTCGCCCAGCATGTCCCGGACCCAGTGCTGCAACCAGTCGCCGGCAGTGGCCGGCGACCACTCGCCCCGGGTGTCCCGCCAGCTCAGGATGCCGCCCTGGAGGAGGCCGCCCGGCAGGTCCAGCGGCCAGTCGGTCACCGGCCGCGACACCACCGACGCGGTGTACACGTACGGGAGGCCGTCGTAGTCGACGGTGCCGTTCGCGCGGGTCCAGTTCCGGTCGCTGTTGGTGGAGCTGTTCGACTGGCCCTGCGACCGGAATCCGCTGACGCCGAGGGTCGGGCCGACGCGGTCCAGGTGCCCGTCGTCGGGGGTGCGCGGGACACGCCAGATGAGGTTCGCCCCGCCGGAGTGCGTGACGGTGGACGACTCGCTGTCGCTCGTGGCGTGCGGGACGTGCGTGGTGACCTGTTCCAGTCCCGCGCCCGTCCCGGCGGGGCGCCCGCGGACGCCGCGCAGTTGCGCGGTCTGCACCGGCAGCTCCGCCGCGACGGTGATCCTCACCAGCCGGGCGCCGCCGTTGACGTTGTGGCGGAAGACCAGCTCGAACGGACCGTCCGGGCCGCGTCCGGGAAGCGCCCGCAGCGCGTTCGGCGAGGTGAAGTCGGCGACCCAGGACCGCACGCCGGACAGGTAGGCGCCGTGGCCCACGGACTGGGCACCCGCCACCTCCTGCTCCACCAGCGGCCCGAACTCCTTCCGCAGCCGGTCGCGCACCTCGTGCTGCCCGCCGGACAACCCCGCTCCCGCGGTCTGCTGGGCCTGGTCGGGCACGGGCAGGGGGTCGCTGAGCTGGGTGACGGACAGGACGCCGGCCTCGCCGAGCTGCCGGGTGCGGGCGAACCGGTCCGGCAGCGGCACGGTCGGCACCGGACGCGGGATCTCCGGCATTCCCTGCATGCCGGCGAACCAGCGCGCGAACCGGATCAGGTGGCTGTCGCCGGTGAAGAACTCCAGCGCCCCGGGCACGTCGACGGCGACCGTGACCGCGGGGCCCTCCCCCACGCCGAACGCGTTGCCGACGATGTTGCGGCTGCCGGCCTTCAGCGTGACCAGCAGCGTCACGTCGCCCTCGACCAGGTGGAGCCTGCCCGCCTCCAGCGGGGTGCGGTTGGTCGCGGTGCTGGTGCTCTCCGAGTGCGAGGCCGATGCGCCCTGCGTGCGGCCGTACCGGAACGACGGGTTGCCGCGCGGCCCCGAGGCCTGCGTGCCGTCCGGGGCGGGGGCGGGCGGCGTCTGGAGGAACCCCAGGTTGCTCCCGAGCTGCCACTCGCTCCCGCTGCCCTTCTGCTGCGAGGAGACGTCGGTGGCGGTGAGGTCGTTCTCCATGTACGCCGTGCCGCCGACCCGGTACCGCGGGTTGTGGGCGTAACCCGTGATCTCCAGGGAGAACTCCTGGTCGGCACCCTGCCCCGGCAGGGTCAGCCCCTCGATGACGTA
The DNA here is from genome assembly GCF_042733155.1 of Streptomyces sp. NPDC059740. Lineage (NCBI taxonomy): Bacteria > Bacillati > Actinomycetota > Actinomycetes > Kitasatosporales > Streptomycetaceae > Streptomyces > Streptomyces sp. NPDC059740. The sequence goes on from NZ_JBHWGP010000001.1 coordinate 123,305, forward strand.
GACCCCGCCGAGGATCTGGGTCACCCGTCCCAGCAGGGCTTCCACGCTCAGGTCGTTGTCCAGGACGCGGTGCGCGAAGCTGCTCTTGTCGGTCAGCGAGCCGCCGGTGACCCACTTGCCGGCCTTGCCCGCGCCCGGCAGGCCGCGCAGCCAGTCCGCACCCGGCTTGGCCAGGCCGCCCAGCAGGCTCGCGGCCGACCTGGCCCAGTCCGGGACGGCTCCGGTGCCGGTGCCCTCCGGGGTGACGGTGTCCGTCGCCCCGGGGTACGTGCCGCCCGCGAGTTGGCGGAACGCCTCTTGCAGCGCGCCGGCGACCGCGAAGACCTCCACGTCGGCGTCGTCCGGCAGGCGGAAGACGCCGGGCAGGGGGTTGCCGTCGCCGTCGACCAGGTCCAGCCGCACGGTGTCGTCCGCGGCGGAACCGTCGGTGACCGGCCTGCGGATCTCCCAGTCCGGGGTGCCGGCCGGCGCCGACTCCGGCTCCTGCACCGGCTCCGGGACGTCCGGCTCCGGCAGCGGCTCGCGGGCCGGCTCCGGTGCGGGCACCGGCTCCGGCGTCTCCACCACCGGCTCCGACCCGGTCTCCGGCGACGCCTGTGCCACCGGCTCCTCCGGCACCGGCGCGAGCGCGGGCGCAGGCGTCGGCGCGAGGGTGCGCAGGTGCGGGACGACGAGGCTGACCGTGCCCTGCCCGACCCGCTCCACCGGCTGCCGCAGCACCGTGGCCGAGCCCTGCCGGACGGGGACCAGCCCCTCCTCCAGGCGTCCGGGGGTGAGGTCCCCCACCACGGGCGCGTCCGCGGCCGGGTCCTCCTCCGCGAACCGGTGCAGGGGCTCGGAGCCCTCGCCCTCGTACAGGTCCAGGTCGAAGACCGCGGGGACGTCGAAGAGGTGGCTGCCGTCCTGCGTGGCCATCGTGTACTGGGTGCTGCCCACGGCGTTGCCGCGCGTCTCGGAACGCGACACCTGGTACGGCCGGTGGGTGAAGTCGACGACGTCCAGGAACCCGGGCCACTTCGGGCTCGGGATCAACGGTCCCGAGTTGAACCCGTAGTTCGCGTCGCCGGACCAGCCGTGCCGGCGCTGACCGCTCGACTCCTGGTCGACGTAGCCCTGCGTGTAGATGCCGCGCAGCACCGAGGTGTGCCGCGTGGTGCGCGAAGGGTCGCGACGGGCGCGCCACGCGACCCGCACGGTGCGGGTGCCGGTCGTGTACGGCATCTCGAAGACGAGGGGCTTCCCGCCGTCCGTCGCGCCAGCGAGCGCCGTCATCTGCCCCAGCGCCGACCGCGCCCGCCGCAGCGTGTCGCGGTTGTCCAGCCGGGCCCGGACGAGGTGTTCGTCGACCATGCCGGGAAGCCGGGAGGACGACGCCTCCTCGGGGGGCAGGAAGTCGTTCGCCCGCAGCCACCGCTCCAGCCGGTCGAAGAGCGGCCGGGTTCCTTCGACGCGGGCGGGAACGGCGGAGATCCCCAGGCCCTTGAGGTTGTCCAGGCGCGGCGGCAGTGCGCGCCGCTCCTCCTCGCCGGGCTCGTGGCCGAGCACGGTGCTCCGCTGCGGGAGCCGCAGCGCCATGCCGTCCATGGGGTCGAGCCGGTGACTCGTCTCGCCGCCCCGGGCGTGGACGAGGGTGAAGGTGTACCGGACGGTGGCGGGGGTCGCGAGATTGCTGTCCGGCGTGTAGACGGCGACCATGAGCTGCACGGAGCTGCTGCTGTTCAGTGCGTCGCTCCGCGAGACGCTGATCCCGAACTTGCCGTTGGCCCCGCCGCCCCAGTGGGTCCAGGCGTTGGCCAGCCCCGGGCTGGTGTCGCTGGTCGTCATCGCCCCACCGCTGGGGTCGAAGCCGAAGCTGTTGGAGCGCTGGGCCGACCGCGAGGTGCCGCTGGAGTGGATGTTCCAGTTCTCCAGCGAGAACTCGCCCTCCGGGCTCATCGCCTCCGGCGTGCCCGGCTCGATCTCCGCGTCGAGCCGCAGCACGGCGATCGCGTGACCGGAGTTGTCGATCAGCACGGGCGTGTCCAGGCCGTCCGTCACCTGGGCACGCGCCGTCCCGCGCAGCACCGCCTCGGAGAAGAAGGTCTCCAGCGCGGCACGTGAAGCGCCGTCGAGGTCGCTCAGCTCCGGAAGGGCGAGGGCGCGGGCGAGCAGCAGACCGGGGTCCGGCACCGCTTCCGCACCCCACAGGGGGAAGTCGTTCAGCGCCATCGGCTCGGGGAGGGCCTCGCTCGTACCGGAGTCGAACAGGCGGTGCTCGGGGATCCAGAGGGTGAGAGGCCCGTGCTCCTGCTCCGGGGGCCAGTGGGCCTCCTCCTCGCCCTGAGCGGCGTCCTCCTCCCGCACCTGCCACCGGCCGTCGAAGTCCGTCGGCTGCGCGGCGTCGAAGGCGCGCATCATGACGTTGGTCTGCTGCCCGTCGGAGACCGAGACCGACTGCGAGTACTGGTGGTGCGAGCCGGAGGGGGAGAAGGTCGTGGCGCCGTAGAAGACCGGTCCGACCATCTGGTTGAAGAACACGATGAGCGGGACGGAGATCCCGCGCGAGGTGCCCGAAGCGGTTGCGTGCGAGGACCCCACCGGTCCGAAGACGCTCTGCTCCACCTTGACGTCGGGCAGCGCGCCCGCGGTGCTGCCGTAGCGCTGCGAGAGCCTCGGGTCCGTGAGCCGCAGCCGCACCCGCACGGTCCGCGGCCGGCCGTCCACGGTGACCGTGACGGGGAACCCCGCGGCGCTGCGGAAACGGGCCCGGTTGGTATTGAACTCCGCCCCGCTCAGCCGGTCGGCGAGCTGCCCGCGGACGTCGCGGCCCGCGGCGCTCTCCGGGTCGAGCCCCAGTTCCTCGATGACCTGCGTGTGCAGGCCGTCCAGCACGACGGGCGGCAGCGGGCTGAACAGGACGAGGCCGACCTGCCCGTCGTGCCGCGCGCCGTAGCTGCGCCCGTACGGCGAGAGCGCCCGGTCCCTCGGCGGGCTCGGCGTGACCGCGGTGTCGATCTCGGGCATCGGGTTGGGGGCGGCGTGCTCGGCGTGCGACTCGCTGTCGTCCACGTCGGACTCGGCGCCCGGGTCGAGTTGCTCGGCCTCGGTGACGGGCTCGGTCTGCGCGGCCTGGGTGACGGGCTCGGTCTGCGCGGCCTGGGTGACGGGCTCGGTCTGCGCGGCCTGGGTGACGGGCCCGGCCTGCGCGGCCTGAGCGACGGGCTCGGCCTGCGCGGCCTGGGTGACGGGCTCGGCCTGCTCCGGCGCCGCTTCGGGCTCGACGACCGGCCCGACCTGCTCCGGCTCCACCACGGGCTCGCTGACGGGCCCGGCCTGCTCGGGCTCGGCGACGGGCTGCGCCTGCTCCGGCGCGACGCTCGGCCCGGCCTGCTCGGCTTCGTCCAGCGGACCGGCCTCTTCCAGCGGACCGACCTCGTCCGCGAGCGGCTCCGCGCTGTCCCGGGTGAGCGTGCTGCCGCCCTCGGGGGTGCCCCAGAAGCGGCCGTCGGCGACCTCGGGCGAACCCCACACCATGGCGTTCGTCTCCGGCGGCACCGAGAGGTTGCCCTCCGTGCTGACCAGCGTGCCGTCCTCGGTGCGCCACCACTGGGCCTCGCGGCCCTCCCCCACGGGCCCCTCGGAGGATTTCCGGTGCACGCCGGCGTCCGGGTGGGTGAAGGAGACCAGTTCCGCCGGACGCCCGTCGCCGGCGGGCACCTCGTCGACCACGACCTGGGAGCGCACCACGTGGTGCGCGGGGTCCTTGATCGTGCCGGCGGCGATCATCTTCGCCGCCGAGGCGCGCGTCATCCGGATGGCGACCGGGTGCGCGATCGGCACGTCGAGCGCGGACTCGGTGTCCCCCAGTCCCAGGGCACTGCGGACCGGCTCCCGCAGCCGGGCGATCATCCGCAGGTCGACGGTGAACTGGACCAGTGCCGACGGCCCGGAGAACATCTCCACCACCGGGCTGCCGCCGGCGCGCTGGCCGGCCTCGGCGGTGGCGTGACCGCTGGTGTGGGCCAGGATCGCCGCGTCGTCGTGGACCTGGTGGACACCGAAGAGGAGGTAGTTCGGCAGGGGCGCCTGCTGCCCCGTGGCGGCGCCGCCGTCGCCCAGGGCGGTGCCTTCTCCGCTCTCGGCCAGTCCCATGCCTCTGGGGTGGCCGCCTGCCGTGACCTCGAAGGTGGCCTCCTCACCGGCGCCCAGCACCTCGCCGTCGGTGAGCCGGGCGTGGAGGAGGACGTCCAGGTCCTCGGTGCCCAGGAACCGCTTGACGAACGCGGGCGGCAGCGGCATCCCGGTGGTGGCGAGGATCGGCAGCGCCGAGTTCAGCCACTCCGTGGAGAGCCCCTCCCGGACCGTGTACGCCGCAGCCGCGCCGATGTTCCGGAAGTCCGCCGACGCACCCAGCCTGCGGGTCAGCTCGGCCAGCCCGGCCCGCACGCGTGCGGCGCCGCGGAAGCCGTTGGCCTGCGCCTCCGGCGGGAGCTGCGTCCTCGGGGCACGCCACTGCGCCAGCGGGAGGAGCGGCCCGGTTCCGGCGTCCACCGGCGGCACTTCCCGGGGCGGACGCAGACCGGCCAGCGCCCTGAGGTCGGACTCCGGCATCCGGAACAGCAGGTACCTGTCGTCCTCGGGCACGGTGCCGTCGGGGCGGGCAGGCGGCGCCTGCAACTCGACCGAGGCGATGGGCTGCGCGCCTTCCGGCTCCCCCGTGCGGTAGAGGTCCAGACGGGGCGGACGGACGCCGGCCAGCGGTATCCGGACGGTGACCATGCCGGCCTTGTCCGGAACGCTGGTCTTCACCGCGGCCAGCAGCGCACGGCGCACGGTGTCGGCGAACGTGTGCTCGGCGCTCGTGCCGCCGCCGGGGAGCGCGGCGAGGCCGCCCACGCTGTCGGAGAGCGCGCCGTCGAAGAGCCCGAGACCATCCAGCCCGGCCCCGTGGCCGTCCGTGGTGGTCTTCCCGCTGTCGAGCATCGCCGTGGTCGAGTAGGACAGTCCCCGGCCCTGGTGCGGTGCCCCCTCGACCGTGCCGTCCTGCGGGGTGACCACCAACTGTGCCCAGTAGGCGCGGTTGCCGCGGCGCTGGTCGAACAGTTCCACCGACAGGTCGCCGTCGGACAGGCTGTTCAGCAGGCTCACCGCGCCGTCGAGCACCGCGCCCAGCCGTTCGGTGTTGTGCCGCCTGTCGTCCAGCAGCCGCTCGGGGAGCAGGTCGGTGGGGATGAGGTCCTTGGTGAGCCGGCCCGCCCGTTCGGCCAGCTTGGCGCGGAGCGCGGGGAGCAACCGTCCGAAGTCGGGGGCGTGCACGACCTCGCCGAGGCCCAGGGGGACGTCGGTGGTGAGGTGCCCCTGGGGGGCGGGAGCGGGCCCGGTGGTGAGGGCGGAGGCCGGTTCCTGCGCCGTGACCGTGTCGCCCGCGGGTGCGGAGGCCGTGGACTGCGCGGCCGCGACCGGCTCGGGGACGCTCGTGTTCCCGGTCGGCTCGGTGGCGCTCGCCGTACGCGCCGCCACCCGCGCGTCGACCTGATCGCCGAGGCCGAGCGCGCGCGCCTGCTCCTCGGTCAGCAGCGCGGCGGCGGCCCCGGACAGCAGCCGGCCGCCCGTCGCCAGCTTCGCCGGCAGGAGGCCGGTGGCGGCCTCGGCGGCCATGAGGGCCTCAAGGTCGGCCTGGACCAGGACGACCCGGTCGGTGCTCCCGGTGGTGGCGATCCGTTCGACGGCGGCGAGCGAGGTCAGGAACGACTGCGCGGTCTTGCTGAAGCTGTAGCCGGGCGTCAGGCCGGCGAGGGCGAAGAGCTTCTCGGTGCTGCCCGCACCACCGGCCATCAGGGACAGTTTGGCGAACCGGCCGGCCTCCTTGACCCCGGACGCCTGGTGGCCCCCGGACAGCCACTTCTCGGTGGCGGGCCCGTCGAGCACCTCCACGACCGTGGGGTTGACCACGTGGAAACGGCTGCCCACCGCGCCCCGCAGGGTGCCCTGCCGGCGCTCGTACCGCAGGCCGTCGACGATCCAGGCGCTCTTGGTGCCGCGCGCCAGGCCCACCGGAAGCGTGTCGGTGCTGAACCGCTCCTCGATCCACGAGGCGGGCTCCAGCCCCGGGGTGGTGAAAGCCTCGTCGCCGCCCGCGGCTTCGGTCAGAAGGTCCTGCGCCAGTGAGCGGATCTCGGCGCCGTCACCGACGATCTCCAGTGCGAGCCACTGCTTCAGCGGGTTCCTGGCCGCGTCCACGGGGGCCCACGCGGGGTCGTAGAGGGTGTTGATGCCGCGCAGCTCAGGCACCGGAACGGGCTGCACCGGCCCCGTGGTGAGCGGGAGCTGGGGCCGGTCGCCGCCCGTCCCCGCCGTCTCGGCCCCGGGCCTGGCGTGGGGCATGGCCTCGGCGAGGGTGAGCGCGGTCGGGGTGGTCAGCCGGACGGCGATCGGGTCGGTCTCCAGGGGGCGCACACCGTCCGCCGTCTTCGGGGCGGTGCTGCTGATCACGGTGAGCTTCGGGGCCTGGCGGCCGGGCCGTCCGGGGGTCGCGTACCGCACCCACGTCCTCGGGCGTGCGACGGAGGTGATCTCCACGTCGAAGGCGAGCACCGCGTGGTAGCCGCTGGTGTCCGTGGACCCGGCGGTCACCCAGGTGGCCTCCGTGTTGGGGCCCGCCTGGTTGACCCGGGACCGCTTGGCGCCCAGGGCGGCGGCGAAGGTCATGTAGAGGTGGCCGGGGACCGGCTTGGCCGACAGCGTCCCCAGCAGCGAGAGGCCGTCCTGCCCACCCCCGCCGCTCTGCGTCCCGCCGGCCAGCTTGGCGGTCCCGCGCAGCGCCCAGTCCGCCAGCTGCCCCTCGTACTCCTCGGGCGTGAGCAGCCGGCCCTTGACGCGCACCTGCACGTACTCGTTCCCGGTCCAGCCCTTGCGGCGCAGGTCGGCCGTCAGGCCGGTGGTCAGGAGCTGCCCCTTGCGGGTGGCCATGCTGGACGGGGAGAGCGTGGTGGTGAGCCTGCGGTGGTTGGTCCGCATGCGTGCCTGGTCGGCGGTGTTCTCGAAGAAGCCGGAGGTGTTCTCCTTGCCGAAGCCCGGCAGGAAACCGGCGAGCCTGGGGTCCTCGGCGAACGCCTTCTCGATGCCCGCCACCAGCTGCGCGGTGTCCACCTTGGACAGCGCCACGCTCGGACTCGCGGCGCCGAGGATCAGGCTGCGGTCCTGTCCGGGGTGGTTCAGCAGCGGCCGGGGCGAGGGGACGCCGGCCGGCAGCCTCAGCCCGAGTGCCGCGGCCTCCTCGGGGCGCAGGCTCAGCCAGGCCGTCACGTCGTGGTGGGCGGCGGCGCGGCCGCGGCCCGCGCGCATCGCGCTGGACCGTGCCCCGGTGCCCTCCACCCAGACACGCACCCGGGCCCGGTAGACCACTCGGGGGCCGGTGATCCGCGGCCCGTTCTTGCGGGTGGTGACCGTGTTCGAAGAGGACGTGCGGGACGCGGCGGAGAGCACGCCGGGACGCACGGCGGCACGGAACTGGGGGCCGCCCTCCATCAGCCCGCCCGCGCCCACCGGGCCGGCCGCCACCTCACCGCCGTAACCGGCGCTGAGGTCGGTCGACATGGCCCGCTGGGACTGCAGCTCGTGCTCGGAGAACAGGTCCGTGACCGGGAAGGCCGGAGCGATCCGGAGGATGTCGGCCCGGGCCCGGTACCCGCCGCGCACGCTGCGGCCCTGGCTCACGAGCTCGTCGGAGTCCGTCCACCCCTCGAAGTAGTCGTGCAGGTCGCGGGTGAGCTGCTGGGCCGTGCCGGGGTGGAAGGCGGTCGCGCGTCCGGGGGCGCCGGGGGCGGTGAGCGCCGGGTGCGTCACCGTGCGGATGGCGTCGAACATGCCGCCGCCGCCCTCGTGCTGGGCGCCGGCGCCGGTGACCGTCAGCACGTCCAGCGAGTCGGCGAAGCGCACGGCGCGCGCCTTCTCCGTCGACAGCTTCTCCGAGTAGGGCGCGTTGTCCTGCCGGGTGTCCGCCGGAATGAGCTGGCGGACGGGGACGGTCGCGGTCACCGATCCCGGGCGGTGGAAGACGCTCGGACGGGGCTCCCTGGCGGACTGCACCCGCACGGTGACCTGCACCGTGCGCGGCACGTCCACCGAACCGCCGGACGCGGTGAGCGCGCGGGCCCGCGCCGTGCTGTCCTGCGTGGCCACCGTGCGCGTGGTCTGTCCGAAGGACAGGTTGACGCCCGCGGTGACGCCGGCCAGCAGGCCGGGGACCGGGGTCGGCAGGACCGCGGTCACGTTCAGCTTGGCGGCCCACCCCTTGGTCGAGGTGGCGCTGCGCGTCGTGGTCGCGGACGAGGTGTGGGCGTTGAGGACGTCCGGTCCCTCGGCCTTCGCGGCCTTCGCCGGGTCGACCACGGCGACCAGCGGGCGGGGCTCCGTGCGCGAGCGGGTGACGCTGACGGTGACGTCGTGCCAGGCGTTGTTGCCGCGGACCTGGAAGGTGCGTCCGCCACCGACGAACGACGAGGTGTTCGCCGTCAGTTCGTCGGTGATCGGCTCGGGGTCGCCGCCGGTGACCTCCTTCACCCGCTCGCCGACCCAGTCGACGGCGTCCAGGTCGTGGAACCGGGACAGGCCGGGACCCTCCATCGTCTCCAGGTACACGGGGAGCCGGAGGTGGCCCACGACGGGGGGCACGGTGTCGGTGGTGGCGGTCGGCGTCCCGCCGGGGGCCGCTGCCTCGGTGGTCGTCGTCGCCGGCGGCGGCGCCACCTTGGTCGTCGTGGCCGACGTCGTGTCCGGGGCCCCCGGATCGGCCGTCTTCGCCGCCGGTGGCGTCGCCTTGGTGGTCGCGTCCCCCGGCCTCTCCTGCGGGGCCGCCGACTCGTCCGTCCTCGCCGTCGTCCCCGTGGTGGTCTCCGGTTCCGCCTTCCAGCCGGTGTCCTCGGCCGGCTTCACCGGCTGCCGGACGGGGGCGGGGACGGCGGTGTTGCGGGGGCCCGGAAGCGTGGCCGTGGCCCGCTGGGGGGCGGCTTCGGGGGCGAGGTCCGGGGTGTGGCGGGTCGGCTTCGGGAAACGGAGGAGCTGCCGCAGTCGCGACACCCACCGGGACCTCGGCCGGGGGGCGGCGGTGTCCGACGTGGCCGACGAGGTGGCGGCGCCGTCGTCGGACAGCAGGGCCAGCAGGTCGGGCGGGGTGGTGCTGCCGCCCTCGGGCAGCCCGTCGAGGTGCTCGGTGAACCGCGACTGCCGCGAGCCCTGGCTGCTCGCGTACTCCGAGGAGCCCGTGGTCGACGCGGTGTCCGTGGTCGACGCGGTGTCCGTGGTCGACGCGGCGTCCGTGGTCGACGAGGTGTCCGTGGGCCGCACGGCGACGGGTTCCGCCCACTGCAACGCCCGTGGGGTCCAGGTGACGGCCGCCGCCGCGGGAGCCACGGCAGGGGCCGTCTCCTCCTCGGGGGCGGTCCGGTCCCCCTCAGCCGCCGAGCTCTCGGGCAGCGACTGCGGCTGCGGTGAAGGCGTGGCCTGCTCGACCAGCTCCTCCGACGGGGCCTGTGCCGCGAGGGCCTCCTCCACGGCCAGTGCGCGGCGGAGCAACTGGTCCAGGCTCAGGTCCTCGTGCGGCGGCTGACCGGTCGTCTCCCGGGGGGAGGGCTGCGGACGGACGTAGGTGCCCGACGGGCCGGCCTCGGACGGGGCGAACAAAGTCCCCTCGCCCGCGTCCCGCGAGGCACCACCACGCGTCCGCGTCGGCCCACCGTCGGCGAGCGTCTGCGCGATCGCCTCACCCTGCACCCGCATCGACTGCTGCAGGATCCACACCGGCAACTCGGCGTGCAACTGCGCAACCAGCTCCCGCGACAACGAGAAACGCACACCCGGCATCAACTCGCGCAGCTCCCGCCGCACGTCCGAGAACAGACGCTCAACGTCCTCCCGACTCAGCTGCCCCGGCTGCCGCACCAACGGCCCCGCATGCGGCCCCATCAGCTGAAGGTCACGACCCCGCCGCAGAGCCATGACCTCACGCGCCGCAAACGCATTCGGGTTCCACTGCACGCCGAGCACATTCCCGTCACCGTCGAAGACGGTCACCTTCGAGATGAACTCCGGACGAATACCCTTCCAGAACGCCACCTCCTGCTGATTCGCATACGCATGCCGCGGCATACTCGCCAGGAAATCGTACCCACCCGGCGCATCGATCGTGTACCGATAAGCGACACCATTCACCGTCGCCCAAGCAGGCCGAGCACCCTCCTCCGCAAACCTGCCATCACGACTGGTACTCACCAACGCCGTGTCGATGGTCTCCGCCTGATAGAACCGCAAAGAAACCGGACGCCGATCATTATGCGGACCGAAACCCACAACGAAAATCACATCCGGCCCACGCGAATCCCACCGGTGCAACGGCTCCAAATCCGCCCGATAAGCAACCCGGAAACGCCCACTCGCAAGCTCACCGGACCGCGCAAGCGGAAGATCCTCCGGCCGCGGCCCATACAGACTCGAACCAAAACCAACCGTCCGCTGCGGAACGAACGTCGTCTCCCGACCGAACCGCTGATACTCCTCCCGGAAACCCTCCTCACTCATCGGATTCTCCTCATCCGACGAGTAGAACTCATCCGCCACCAACGGCTGCGGAGAAAAATCAGGCAACCCCGACGGCCCCGCACCCGACGGCCCCGCACCCGACGAACCGAACCGACCCCCACCCCGCGACGCACCACCACGCACCGGGCCGCTGCCCACCCGCAGGCCACCGGACGGGCCGGCAGTCGCGCTCACCGCGCCCGCGAAGGGGATGCCCGTCCACGGGGTCTTCCGCCGCTCGTCGGCCGGGAGTTGCAGCCAGCTGTGCGCGTCGTCGATGACGGCCAGGTCCTCGGGGGTCGGGTTCGCCAGGCGCTCGGCCCAGGGGGCCAGATCCTGGACCCTCTGCGAAATCCCCTGCTGGTACGCCTGGGACTCTCCGACTGTGACGTGTCGCTTGCCGACGGAGCGGATCTCCACCACGGCCTTGCCGTCGTCCAGTTCGGGAAGCATCGTCGTGTCGAACTGTTCTTCCAGGACGACGGGGTTGTCCTGGGCCTCCTCGTCGCCGTAGCCGGTCCGGAGCAGGTCCTCCACCGTGTGCGCGAAGTCCGGCAGGTTGTAGTCCAGCGGCTGGACGGTCTGCTCCGGGGGAGGCTTCCGCAGCCCCTGGTGCTTGTAGTAGCGGTCTGTGGCGTCCGGGATCCTGGCCTGGATGCTCTGGTCGAAGTCCTCCAGACGCTCCTCGATGTTCTCCCGCAGGTCGCTCTGGGCGCGTTCCGGGAGCGCCTCGAAGAGTTCGTAGAGCTCGTGGCGCGGCAGTACGGCGGCGTGGGCCTTCCACAGCGCGTCCCCGAGACGGCCGTTGACCATCATCGCCGCCGTCACGTACAGGACGGCCTCGTAGAAGCGCCGCGCCTGCAGGCCCGCGTCGGGGACGCTGTCCAGCATTCCGAGTGCGTCCGCGACCTCCTCGGGGCCGAAGTCCTCTCCGCGCGCCTCGCGCAGAAGCTGGCGCGCGGCACCGAGGTCGGCGAACTTCAGCGCGTCGCCCAGGTGGTCGCGCGTGTAGTAGCCGTGGCTCAGGTCGCGCCAGGTGTTCTCGTAGACGTGCTGGAGGAGCGGGTGCCCCACGGTGGGCGGCACGCCCTCGTTGAAGTGGTCGTGCGAGCCCGGCCAGTCCCCGATCGGCCGCGGGCCGATCAGCCAGCCCTCGCCCTCCTCCGTGACCGTCCAGCCCTCCGGAAGGAAGTCCTGGAGACGGATGGACGGGGCGCTTCCCGCCTTTCCGGAGATCCTGGCGAACGCCTCGTCCAACTGGCGCTCGTGGTGGAACAACTGGTCCCGGTCCGCGTACTGCTCACCGGGCAGCGTGGTGGCCACACCGAAGATCGGCTCGGCGATGGCCATCTGCTGTATGAGGCCGTCGATCTCCTCGGGGTCCACGTCGTCCGGAATCGGCTGACCGGCCGCCCGCCGGGCTTGGACGGCGCTTGCCACCGTCCGGTGGTATTCACCGTGCGGTCCGGTGTAGACGTCCTTCATCTCGACGGTCAGCTTGGCCGTGTCCCCGTCGGGCCCCACCGCCACCACGTTCTTGAGCACCCGGGTGATGTCGGCGACGCCGTCCTTGGCCATCAGGAAGGTGTATTCCTTCTCCTTCCCGGACCCGGCCCCCAGCGCCAGCCCGGCGTACCACGGCCGGACCGAGCCGCCCCGTGCCTCGATCCCGTCCTGGACCATGCCCAGCGCGACGTAGAGGCCCAGCTTGTTGCTGTTCCGGTCGTGCCGGAAGCCGTGCGGCGGGTTCTCGTGGAGCTGTCGCAGGTCCGCGAGGGGCGGCGGGGCCAGGTGCTCGTGGTGCAGGTACTTCAGCCCGTCCCGCACCGCGTGCCAGAGCGCCTCCTCCGGAGGCATCTCCACCTGCACCCGGCCGGACGCCGGTGCCTTCGCCCCCGCCGCAGCCTCCTGTCCCGCGTCCGTGGCCGGCTCGTCGAAGACCGCGTCGATGGCGTCGGTGAGGGTGGCGGGGGCCTGCTCGGTGGTGGGCTCCGCGAGGGCCTGGTCCTGGTCCGGCACGGCGGAGGGGGCCTGGTCGCCGATCGCCGCCGCGGACCGGCCGGCCGAGAAGGCGTCGGCGGTGGCCGCCTCCCGCTCCCCCAACGATCCGACGAGGGCCGGCGGCGCCAACAGCTTGTAGCCGTTCCACCATTCGTCCGCGTAGTCGTCGGCGATGCCCTGCAGGCGCTCCGCCGCCACGGCACGGTCGCCCTGCAGCGTCCCGAAGCCCTTGCCAGCCGCGTGCAGCGCGGCGTCCTTCTCCCGCTCGAAGGTGAACTGGTCGGGGAGGGTGGAGGCCATGTCGTGCAGTTCGGCGCTCCACGGCGCGGTCTTGGCCGACAGTTCCCGGGGCGGGAAGAGTCCCTGACCGATGACCGAGGCGAAGGCGGCCCGGACGCGCGCGTCGTGGGCCGCGCGGACCCGCGCGGTCTGCTCCGGGGTGAGGACCTGGTCGGGGCCGGTCCAGTCCTCCAGCGCCTCGGCGAAGACCCGGTCGCCCTGTTCCCGGGCCACCTCCCAGGTGGCTTCGCGCAGGATGCGCCCGTCCAGCCGCTCCTGCCCGGCCAGGTCCCGCAGCCCGTCGTGGAAGACGGCCGTCCGGCTCGCGCGGGCCGCGGCGTCCGGCACGGGACCGTCGAAGTGCTTGTCGTACAGGTCGAGGACGTCGCGGATCAGGCCGGCCTGCACGCCGGTGCGGACCCCCTCGGTCAGGGGGGCGCCCGTGAGGTCCCCCAGGCCCGCGGTGGCCGGGGTGTCCTGGCCGTACTGCTCCTGCCAGGCGTCCAGTGCCGCGCCGGACCGCTCGATGGCGTCGCGGGCGAGGCGTTCGCGGACCGCCTGGTGGGCGACCCGCTCCGGAAGTTCGCGCAGGACCGTGTCGACCTGCTCCTGCCAGGCGCCCAGGCGGTCGGCCTGCGTCCGGTCGCCGTGCTCGGCCGGCGCCTCGTCGAACGTGCTGCGGTACGCCTCCTCAAGCGTGGACATCGCCTGGCCCCGCAGGGTCTCCCAGCTTCCCGGGGCGAGTCGCAGTCCGCTCGTGTCCGCTTCGAACGCGGCGAGCTGAGCGCGGGCGTCGGCGCCGAGGTGTTCCCGAGGCTGTCGGGCGATGTCCTGCAGACGCTGCGCGAGGCGGTCCTGGGCCTGCTCGTAGGCGAGGCGCGCGGCCAAGGCGTCCTTCGCCCAGCCCAGTGCCCGGTGGTAGGTCCGGGTGCCGCGCTCGACCGTCTCCCGCAGGTTGTCGCGGAGGCCGGGGCCGGCGGGCAGCGTCTGCTCCACACCGTTGCTGAGGAGTTCCTCGAACAGGGGCCGCACATGAGCCACCGCTGCCGCGTGGGCCCGGTCCTGCACCGCACGGGGCACAGGCGGGCTGAGCCTGTCGAAGGCCTGCCCGCCACGGTCCAGGACCACCTGGCGCACGCCCTCGCGGGTGAACGCGTCGGCCAGCCTCTCCGACAGGTCCTGGGACCCGTCGGTCCCCGTGAAGATCTCCCGGGAGCGGTCCTCCAGCGTGCGCTGCCGGGTCTGTTCCCGGAGGTCCGCGGGAACCTGCTGCCCCTCCGTTCCGGCGGCCCAGGTGTCGTAGGCGGTGTCGAAGGCGCGCTGCTGGTCCTCGGAGAGGGTGAACGGGCCTTCGGGCGGCGCTGTCTGCTGGATCGTTCCGTACTCGGCGGCGACCTGGTCGACGGCCGCCGCCTGGGCGGCGTTCTCCGCGGCGGCCTTCGCCAGCTCGGCGTCGTACTCGGTGTACAGCCGGATCTGCTCGGACTGCCACGCGGCCCGGCGCCAGTCGTCCGCCGCGAGGTGTGAGGGCGCCGGGACCAGCTCGGGCCGCCGGCCGGAGGCGGCCTGGCTGTTCCAGGCCTCCGCCTGCGCGGCGGTCTGCTCGGCCAACCGGGCCTGCACGTAGGACTGCCGGAGGTCATCGGTCTGCTGCCACAGCCAGGAGCGGGTCTCGGGGTGAAGCTGGGCCGTCGCCTCCGGCTGCCGGGTGTCCGCCAGGGCGTCGAACTCCCGCTGGGCACGGTCGCGGGCGCCGGCGGCCTCGGTCAGTGCGCGCAGATCCCGCTGGAACTGGGCCGTCGCCGCAGCGCGACCCTCCGGGCCCTGGAGGCGCATCCCTTGGGTGAAGTCCCGGAACAGAGCCTGCTGTTCACGCCGGTACCAGGCGGACGTCCTCGGGTGCCAGGTGCTCGACGGCTCGTACTGCTCGGCGACCGCCCGCAGCCCGCTCCCCAGGCGCCCGCCCGTCCGCGCCTGCGCCATGAGGTCCAGGGCGTTGCGCCGCAGGTCCCGGGTGAGGCCCTCGCGTATCTCCCGGGTCTGCTGTGCGGCCTCGCGCACGGCCTGCGCCCCGGCGCCCTCGTCGGTCTGCGCGCCGGGGGCGGGCCGCAGACCGGCGGTGTCCTGCGCGGCCTTCCAGTTCTGGACGAAGTCCTGCCGCAGGCGCTGCACCTGGTCCCGGTACCAGGCGAGCGCGTGGGAGTCCCCGATCGCGCTGCCCAGCGCGATGTCCGAGGCACCGTCCCGGCCGTACGTGTCGGTGGCCCACTCGAAGGCCTGGTGGGCCCGCTGGTCGGCCTGCCAGTCCCGGTACGCCTGCTCGTAGCGCGGCCGGAAGTCCTCGACCAGCCCGTCCAGCGGGGCGGCCGGCCCCTGCTCGTGGTTCCCCTCGACGGCCGCGTCCTGCGGCGGCGCCTCGACCGGCCCGCCGTGCTGCGTCCCGTCCGCCCTGACCAGGGGCGCCGCGGCGGCCGTGAACTCCTCCAGGAGCTGCCGGGCCTGGGGGGCGTCCCCGAACGCCCTCCCGTGGAAGGGCCGCGTCCCGGAGAGGAGTTTCTGCTCGAAGACCTGCTCGGCGACTCCCCGGGCGGCGTGGTCCTGCTCCGCGGCGTCGAGCCGGGCATCGAGCTGCGCCATCAGGTCGCCGGGGCCACCGCCGGGCTCCCCGCTCGTCCGCTCGGTCGCGTACCAGTCGCGGACCGCGTGGACCTGCGGCGCACCCGCGAGGCCGGGGCGGTCGGCCAGTTGCTGCGCGAACTCCTGGTATGCGGCGTCGCGCGCGTCGGCCTCCGCCCGCAGGCCGTCCAGCGCGCCGGCGGTCCCGGTCCGGGCCGCGGACGGTTCCTCGTGCGGTGCCGCCCCGGTCTGCTCCGCGACGGGCTCGTCGGACAGCAGCAGCTCCGCGTCGGGGTGCGCCGGTGCGGGCGCCTCCTCCTCGGGCGTGTCCTCGACGGCCGGCGGGCGGTAGCCGTGCGTCTGCGCGTACTCCTCCACCCGCACCTGCTGCGCCACCTGCTCCGGGTCGAGCCCGAACGCCTGGAGCCTCTGCTGGGCCTGCCGCAGCTCGACGCCGGCCAGGTGCGGCAGGAAGACCGCCCGGGTGCGCTCCCACCCGGGGGCGTCGGGCCGCTGCTGGACCTCCTGCTGGTAGAGCCGGGCCGCGTTGAGGTTCTCCGTGGCCTCCCGGTAGTCCTGCCACGCCTGGATGCGCTGCTCCGCCGTACCGGACGTGCCCGACCGCCCGACGGCGGCCTTCTCCGCCTCGCTCAGCCCGGGTGGGGCGGGCGTCTCCTGCTCCTGGACCTGCGGGGCGGCGGAGCCCTGCTCGGTGGCGTCCTCCGCCACGGCGGTCTCCTGCTCGGACCGCGTACCGGGGCCCTGGTCCTCCCCTGGGGCGCGCGAGGTGCGCACGTTCTCCCCGTGGGTCACGGCCGTGGTGCGGGGCGCCGCGGGGCGTTCCAGCAGTTGCTGCGACTGCAGGCCGCCTTCGGAGGCGCCCTGGCCGGGCCGCTCCACGCTGCCGGCCGCGCCGGGACGGCCGTCGCCCGCCGCGTCCGGACGTCCACCGGTTCCCGCAGGGGGCTCGGGGCTGCGGGCGGCGGGGCCCTCCGGCCCGCTCGCCGGCGCCGGGGCGGCCTCCGGGCCCGGCTCGGCCGCGGGAGGCGGGTCGCCCGCGAGGACCGTCTCGCCCGCAGGGGCCGGCTCGCCCGCGAGGGCCGTCTCTGTGGCGTCCGGCGGGCGCTGCTCGGGCGCGGGCAGCGACTCCAGCCGGCCGGCGAAGGCGTCGCCGTTGTCCTTCTCGTGCTCCAGCCACGCGTCGATGTCGTGCTCGTACGGGGCGTACAGCTCGTCGAAGGTCTTGACGGTCTCCTTGCGGAAGTCCTCGCCGGTGAGCTCGGCGACCGTGTCGTCCAGGCGGCGGTCGGCGTCCCAGTCGTGGCGCAGCGGGTGGTAGGCCTCGGCGCCGCGCTCCAACTGCTCCCGCAGCTCCACCTCGTGGTCGAAGCGGGCCTCCAGGGTGGCCTCGATCTGCTCCAGGTTCTCCTGGTACGGGCGCGGCGCCCGCCGGGTGTCGCCGTCCCACCGGCCGAGCTTGGTCCCGCGGAAGTCCGGGCCCTGGAAGGCGTGCCCCTCGGTGTTCTCGAAGAAGTGCTCGTCGACGGCCTTCTCGTTGAGAAGCCGCAGCTCCGTGGACAGCCGCTCCCGCGCGTCCTCCGGCAGGCTGCGCAGGCCGAAGGACTCGTCCTCGTACTCATCGAACTTCCGCTGGAGCTGCTCCTGCAGCCTCTCGTTGCGGATCTGGCGGAACTCGGCGTGACCGACGCGGCTCTCCAGGGCGCGCATCTGCAGATGGACGTGGTCGCGCCACTGCTTGTTGAACTCGGCGGCCCGGCGCAGGGACGCCGGATCGGTCCCTGCGTCGACCCCGGCCCGCTCGCGCTCGGTCTGGTAGAAGCGGTGCAGGTCCTCGTTCAGCTCGCGGCGCATCCGCGCCATGTTCTCCTCGTCCAGGATCGAGGAGATGCGCTCCGTGGGGAGGTTCGCGGGCTCCTCGGCCGGGGTCTGCCCCTCCTCGGCGCCGGGCCGTGCCTGCCCCGGGGCCTGGTCAAGCCCGGGCTTGTCCGCCTCTTCCGCACCCTGCTCGGTCGTCGCCTCGGAGTCGCCCTCCTCCCAACGCGAGCTGCCCGGGGGCTCCTCGACACGGGTCTGCGACCCCGTGGCCGAACCCGGCCCCTCGTCGGCCGCCGGCGCCTCCAGGCCCGGCGGGTCCTCCCCGGCTCCCCGTCCCTCCTCGGCGAAGTGCGCGACACCGCGGGGCGCCTCGAAGGGGGGCGGAGTGTCGTACTCCTCCCACTCCTCCGGCTCCTCCAGCCGCCAGTCGACCTGCCGGTTGATCTGCTCCACCTCGTGGGTGGAGTCCCACAGCGACGCCAGCCGCCTCGGCAGGTCATCGACGAGAGCGCCGAGCTGCTCCTCGATCATGCCGTTGCGGGCCGCCAGGTCGTCCGGGTGCGCCTCGTGCGCGCGGTCGACGAGGTCGCGGACCCGGGCCAGGTGGTCGGCGCGCAGGCCGGACAGCGACGTCGGGACGTAACCGTCCTCGCCGGGCCGCGGCCGGCCGTCGCCCCGCTCGTACGACGGGTCCTTGAAGTGGTCCGTCTCGTAGTGCTCGATGTCGGTGGGGACGTCACCGGACTCCCGCAGGAAGTCCTCCTCGCCGAGGTCGCCGCGGCCCCGGAACTCCTCGACCGCCCGGTCCAGCGCGTCGTTGAAGTGCGTCAGCTCACGACGGCGTGCCGCGGCCGTGGCGAAGTGGCGGTCGGCCTGGTCGGCGACCTCACGGTAACTGCGCTCCCAGGCAGCGGCGTCGAGCCCTTCCTCGCCCCGGGCGCTCCACTCCTGCTTGAAGCGGTTGAGGACGGCCTGGTGGAAGTCCCGCTCGGCCTGCGCGTGGCCCACGCTGTCCTTCGGCAGGCCGCGTCCGCCGAACAGGTCCTCGCGCTGGAACTTCTCGTAGCCCCGCAGCAGGTCGAGGCCGCGGTCGTTGCCGCGCTCGAACTCCAGCAGCCGGGCCGTGCGCTCGTCCCGGTCGCCCTGGTAGGCGTCCCACCTCTCCCGCCGCGCGATGCCCTCCGCGACCGGGTCCGCCACCGGCTCCGCGGCCCCGTCCGAAGCGTGCCCGGCCGGGTCCTGGGCGGGTTCCTGCCCCGTGCCATGGGCAGGCTCCTGCCCCGTGCCGTGGGCCGTCCCCTGGGACGCGGTCGGCTCGTCCGGCCCCTGGTGGAGGCCGCCGCCGTGGTGCTCTTCCGGGGCGACCGAGGAGGCCCGCGAGACCGGCCGCCCCGAGGAGTCCAAGGCCTCGTCGAAGACGCTCGACCTCCTGGAGGACGGCGACGAGTTGTCCGAGGCCACCGACCTCTGGTCGCCGGGCAGGCGGCTGTCCGAGGGCCGGTCGCCCGACAGCCGGGGGGTGCCCGATGCGGTCGCCGGACGGGTCGGCCCCGGACGCCCGGCCGTACCGCCGGGCGTCTCCCGCACCAGGTTCTGCCCCGACAGCGGCGCGCCGCCGGAACCCGCCGTGGTCTCCCGGGCGCCGCCGGAACCGGAGGTGGCCTCCCGGGCGCCGCCGTCCGCGGGCCGGGTCCCGCCGGGCGCACTCGGCCCGTCCGTGGACCGGACGGCGGGCCCGCTCGGCCCGGACGTCGACAGGCTGCCGCCGCGCTCCACCGGGGAGGCCACCGGCCGCCACGGGCCGTTCGACGTGTCGAAGCCGGGGTAGCGCTGGATCTGCGGTGCCTCGGCCGCGCCGGGGCCGTTCTCGCGGCCGGCCGGCCCTGTCCCCCTCGACACCGGCGCGGTGGTCCGCGGACCACCACCGGTCGCGGCTCCGGCGCCGGTACCGGTGGACGGCGCACTCGACAGGCCGACGGGCGCCCCGCCCTGCTCCCCCTGCGCTCCCTCCGGTGCGCTCTGCTGCGTCCCCGGGCCCTCGAAGGACCGCTGGGGCTGCCCGGACGCGGTGGTCTGCTCGGAGGCCGGCGGCTGGTCCGTCACACCGCGGTCGGTGACGCCGTGCCCCGCCGGTGAACCCGACGACACCCCGCTGTCCGGGGCGTCCTGGACCGGGCTGTCCGGGGCGTCCTGGACCGGCCGCGAAGAGACCGGCGCGCTGTCGACGGCACCTCCGTGGGCCGACTGGGACCCCTGCGGCGCACCCTCGGCCGGGACGTCGTGACTGCCGGCCGGACCCGACGACGCACCCCCGACCGGGGCTTCGTGGCCGCCGGCCGGACCCGACGACGCACCTTCGGCCGGGGCCTCATGACCCACCTGCGGACCCTGCGGCGCGCCCTCGACCGGCACCTCGTGGCCGCCGACCGGGCCTGACGACGCACCCTCGGCCGGGACGTCGTGGCCGCCGGCCGGGCCTGACGACGCACCCTCGGCCGGAACGTCGTGACTGCCGGCCGGACCCGACGACGCACCCTCGACCGGAACGTCGTGACTGCCGGCCGGGCCCGACGACACGCCCTCGGCCGGGACGTCGTGGAGCTGTTGGCCCCCGCCGGGGGCGGAGTGCGCATCCGGGCCACCCGCCGTGGCGTAGTTCTGCTGGTCGGGGACCGAGGCGTGGTCCGAGGGACCGTCGAATCCCCTCAGGCCGTCCTGGCCGCCGTGCTGCACCGGCTGCTCGAAGCCCGGCAGGCCGGCGGCAGGTCCGCTCTCCCCAGGCGTCTCGCCGTGCCCGACACCGTCCAGCCAGGACTCCACCCGGCTGCCCGAGGGGCCGGCCACCCCTGACAGGTTCTCCTGGGTCAGCGAGGGCCCGTCGGACAGGCGCCCGCTCCCCGTCGGCGCGTCGGTGCCTGAAGTGGCAGGCATGCTGCGGGTGTTCGGTGTCTCCTCGTGAAGGCTGGGTACCTCCGACAGACCGTCCACCCCGCTGCTGCCCGACAGTTCCGAGACGTCGGACTGGCTGCGGGCGTCCTCGCTGCCCGAAGCCGTCCGAACGGCGCCCCGGCCACCGCCCTGGCCACCGCTCTGACCGCCCGAGGAGGTCGACGAGGACCTGCCCACCGACGAGGTGGAGCTGCCCGAGGTGGACGGGTAACCGGTGGTCGCCGTCGCGCCGGAGGAGGACTCCGCACCGGAGGAGGACTCCGCACCGGAGCCGCGCGTGGAGGAGGCGGTCCCGTCCGCCGAGAGACCGTTCTCGGCGTTTCCCAGCAGCGGGGCGCCGCCTTCGGTGGAGAACTCCGAGGGGCTGTAGCCCGAGCTGCGCGAGGAGGCGGGTCCGTCCACCGAGAGGCCGTCACCGGTGTCCCGCAGCAGCGGGGTCCGGCTGTCGTCGGAGTACACCGACGGCTCGTAGCGCGGACCGCCCTCGCCGGAGGCCCCCGAACGGCCGCTGTACACCGACCCGTCGTCGCTGCCCAGCTCCCAGTAGCCGTTGCGGATCCGCGGGCCGCGGTTGATCAGTGAGATGTCCTTGAAGCCGCCCTTGCCGGCCCCGGCGGCGCCCCCGAGGTCGGGCAGGTCCAGCGTCGGCGGGTTCCGGAAGTTGCCCAGGTAGGTGCGGAACCCGCCGTACTTGGCGTTGAAGTTCGCCTTCGCCGTCGGGATGTGGGCGATCGCGCCACCCAACGCGCCCGCGAGGAAACCCAGTCCGGGCGAGCCGTCCATGTGGAACGCCGCGTCGGAGGCCGCCATGCCCGCCGCGCCGCCGAGCCCACCCAGGGCCATCTTGCCCAGCAGCGTGGAGAGGACCTTGCGCCCGGCGCCGCTGAGCGCCGCCCCGCCGAACAGACCGCCGGTGATGCCTCCGGTGATCGCACCGGCACCGGCGGCGGTGCCGACCTCTCCCCAGTCCATCGAGTGACGCCGGTGCAGGGCGAACTGGATGCCCTGCACCGCCATCGACAGTCCCGCACCGGCGGCCGCGCCGACGGCCGCGTTCACCAGGATGGCCTTGGCCAGACTGGTGAGGATCGCGCGCATGGCGAGCTGGCCCTCGGCCTCGATGGCGCCCAGGCTCTCAGGGGCCCACCAGATGAAGAACGCGATCTGGGCCGCCATCCAACCCAGCATCGCGATGATCATGATCTTGGCGTACTGGATCTTGAGGGCGTAGTCGTCGAGCATGTCGGCGAGCTGGTCGGCCGCCGTGGCGACGTCCTCGTACTGGTCGACCATCTTCTGGAGGTACGCCTCGAACTGCTCGGCCGTGGCGCCCGTCACGCCCTGCCGGAAGTCCGCCAGCGCGTCCTTGAGCTTGGACGCGGCCGAGCGCATCTCCTCGGCGTAGTCCTTGTGCCGCTGGGAGAGGTCCCAGCACTTGTCCTCGTCCGCCTCGGGCCACTCACCGCCCGCGAGGTTGGCGACCCACTCCAGCTCCTTGGGCATCATGATGCTCATGCCGAAGCACCCCCCGCCGCCACGGGAGGCTTCGCCACGAGCCCACAGGGCCCCAGGACCGGACCGAGCATGTCAGGCGGGCTCTCCCCCGGTGCCCCGCACCGTGCCACCCTCCGCCGAGGACTCCGCCTGCTCCGTGCGCACGGGCGGCAGGATGTCGTCCAGCGCCCCCAGCCAGTCGTCCTCCTCGTTCACCGCACCGGCGGCCTCGACCGCCTCCCGCAGCACCCCGGGCTCCACGGTCATGCTCACCGGGCCGGAGGCGTTGAGGTAGACCACGTGGTCCTCGGGCAGCCGGTCGAGCAACTCGGCGGCCCGCACGGTCTGGAAGGACAACCGGCCGGCGGCGTGCAGGTAGTGCGGGGAGGTGTAGACGGGCACGACGGCCGACTCGTCGTCCGGCGCGACGGCGGACAGCAGACCTCCGCCGGGCGCGACGAACACCGCCACCTCCGCGGTCGCCAGCTCCCGCGTCACCGCGTCGGCCGGGCCGTAACCGGTCACCGCCAACTGCAGGGCGGCGTCCACCGGGTCCTTCGGGTCGGGCCAGCCCAGCGCGGCGGGCGAGGGGCGGTACTCCTCGTTGTCCCGCCACTCCACGACCTCGCCCTGGAGGTCCGAACGCCACTGGCCGACCAACGCCCACACCGGTGGGGCGCCCTCACCGGACCAGGTGGGGTCGACCATGCCGAACCAGTGGTCGGGGGCGGCCTTCGCGGCCTCCCGCACGTGGTCCGGAACCGGAGGCATGCCGGTGTCGCCGTCCGTGCCGTCCGGCGTACCGGCGGCGGACGGGCGGCCGGCGTCCCCGGGCTCCCGCTCCCCGCGCTCCGCGGCCAGGGCCTTGTCCTGGGCCGAGACCGGCACCATGGGAATGACCGCGGGGGCGGCGGCCCGACCGGCTTCCGCCTCCTGGGATGTGCTGCTCATCGCCTACCCGTTGGTGGTGTGCGAGTTCAGCCGCTGGCCGACCTCGGTCGCCGTCTGCTCGACGTTGTGCAGGGACCGCACGAGCTGGTTGACCTCGTCGGTCGTCCGCTGCAGAAGGCTGGCGCCGTCGAACCCGGCGGTCAGGGCATCCGTGTGCGACTTGTCGTACTGGCCGTGCATCTGCTTGCCGTTCTTGTCATCGCCGATCACGTCGCCGAAAGCGTCGCAGTCCGCCTTGAAGTTCTCGGCGATGTTCTTCATGTACTCGGTCAGGTCCTCCAGTTTGCGCGCGGCGCTCTGGAGCATCTCCGTGTCGACACGCACCGTGCCGCCCGAGGAATCGGTCATGACCGTGCCCTCCCACCACTGCGCGGACCGAACCCGTGCTCGACGAAGTCCCGGACGACCTCGGGAAGCTCGATCTCCTTCGGGAACAGGTCACGGGGATCGAAGTTGCCCGTCACCATGTCGGCCGGCGTGACGCCCTTGGGCAGCTTCCCGATCGTCATCTCCATCACCTGCGACAGCGCCTTGGCCCTGGCCTGCTCCAACGCGGTGCAGATGACCCGCGACAGGTCCTTGGGCGCCAGGTTCCGGTAGGCCGCGGTGGGGAAGTCCAGCGCCAGCACCTGGCCCTGGGCGCCCACCGTCACCTTCACCACCTGGCGGGGAGCGGTCACCGTCACCTTGATGTCGTTGATCTGCTGACGCGTGTCGGCGGCCTGTTCACGCGCATCGCGGTACTCGGCCAGCAGATCCTCGATCTGCTGATCGTACGGAGTCGACATCCCGTTCCCCTCCACGCTTCGTGCTGCGCCTGTGCGGCCGGTCCCGTCCAGCCAACCGTGCGGGACGCGCGGGACCAACCCGCAGCGGGGCGATCTTGACCGCACGGACAGTCGGTTCTGCCTGCCTGACCACACCGGCCGCCCGCCGCGCGCACCGACTTCAGCGGGGACCGTCCCCGCCCCAGATGTCCCCGCTCTGCCGCAGCAGGTCGGCGACGCTGCTCCCGCCGTCCTCGTTCCGCTTCTTGGACTTGCCCCTGGACCGGCCCGCGGCGGAGTCGTCGTCCTCCCCCTCGCCGTCGGAGTCGGCGGCGGTCGGCCGCCTGTCCGGCTCGGCTCCCGAGCAGCTGAACCCGGTACGCGAGGGCAGGTCCCCACCGGAGGACGGCTTGGGTCGCCAGGCGGGCCGGGTGGGCTCGGCGAACTCCTGGTCCTCGCCCGCGCCGGTGCCCCGGGCGATGGTGTACGCGCTCGCACCCACCACACCGGCCGCGCCCAACGCCATCTCGGTGCCTCCGCCACCCGCACCGGCCTGGCCGCCCCGGGAGCCGAACAGCGGCAGCAGGGAGACGTCCCAGGCGTCGGTGTCGTCCACCTCGGCCGCCTCCTGGGCCGGGGCCGGCGAGGCCGGCTGTGCCACGGGTCCGGTGGTACGCGCCTTCGACGCCGCCCCGGGAGCCACCGTCGATGCCGACGCGGGCGCCGACGCGGAAGCCGACGCGGATGCCGCCGTGTTGGGGGCCCCGACCGAGGCCGGGGCACCGGAGGACGCCGGGGCACCGGAGGAGGCCGGGGCCACCGCCGGTGCGGACGAAGCCGGGGCCGGGGCCGAGGCGGACGACGAGGCCGAGGCGGTGGCGGGCGCCGCTGCCGAGGCGGGCGCAGCCGCCGGGGCCGCGGTCGGCGCGGAGGTCGACGCCGGTGCGGACGTCGCGTAGGACGGCACCGGTGCCGGAGCGGACGCCGTTGCCGGGGCCGGCGCCGACGTGACGGGTGCCGCCGCCGGAGCGGTCCTGGGGGTCGCGGCAGGAGCCGGAGCCGCGTGCACTGCCTGCTGCGGAGCGGCGGCCGGCGCCTGGACGGGGCCTTGTCCGCCCACCGCGACGGCCGGTGCCTGCACGAGAGGGGCGGTGGCCGGCGCCTGAGGAACGGGCGCCGGGGCCTGGGCGGGCTGCGGTGGGTGAACGGCCGCAGGTGTCTCCGGGCTCGTCACCCGAGAGGTCGGCTCGCTCCGCTGCTCGGGGGCCGGAGCCGCCGCGTGCTGGGCCTGCGGTGCCGGGGCCGCAGCCGCCTGCTGCGGCGCGTGAGCCGCGGGGACGGCGTGCGGCGCGGCCTGCGGCGTGGCGGGAGGGGCCGCCGGTGCCGAGTCGTGCGCCGGGACGACGGGTGCCCCGGCCTGCGGCGGCACGGCGGCTGCCTCGGACCCGGGGCCGGCGTTCGGTGCCGCCTGGGTGGCGGGGGCCTGCGGGGCCGGGGCCTGGGCGGGCTGTGCCGCGGCCGGGGCGGTGCTGGCTGTGGGACGCGCCGCGGCAGGAGCGCTGCCGGTGGTCGGGTGCGTGCCGTTGGCGGCTCCGGTGTGCGGCATCTGGCCGGCCGTGTGCACGCCCGGATTCCAGGCAGGGGTGGCCGCTGCGCCCGCGGCCGGCCCCGCGGCGCTGGTGCCCCAGGTCGACGCGAGGAAGGGCAGGCCGTCGAGGGTGCCGGTGGCGAAGGCCCCTACGTCGGCGGACGCGTCGTTCGTCTCGGATGCCGCCGCTTCCCGGCCCGACGCTGCTTCCGCGGTCTGCGGCTCGTGGGCGTAGGGGTCGGCGTCGCCCGCCGGGAGGCTGAGGTCCGCCTCGCCCTGCGGTGTGCCGCCCGGGGAACCGACCGGGGCCTCTTCCCGGCCTGGGGCGTCCGTCCAGCCCTCGGTGGAGCCGTGCAGCAGGCCGGAGGAGTCCGAGGGGGTGCTCTGGGTGCCCTCTGCTCCCGCCCCGGCGCCCGGTCCACCCATCGGCATCATGGGCATGACCGGCATCCCGCCGGGCGACTGCTCCGCTTCGCCGGCGCCGCTCGCCGCGACCTCCTCGGGCAGACCGCGCCGCGAGAAGTCCAGCCCGGCACCGCCGGCCCCGGCCCCGCCGGCCACCTTGGGCGTGGAGTCCGCGTTCCTGGTGCGCCAGGGCCTGTCGTCCCCCTCCAGCAGACCCGATGCGTCGGAGGGCGCCCCTGCCGAACCGCCGACGGCGCCCATGCCACCGCCCATGCCGCCCATCGGCATCATCGGCATACCGGCACCACCCTGTGCCGTCGAGCCCGGACCACCGGCAGCCGCCGCGGTCAGCCCGTCACCGTAGGAGTCGGACGCACCGCCGTCGCTGTCCAGCGACAGTCCGTCGGAGGGGATCTCGTCGCCGCCCGACGGCAGCCCGTCGGAGGACAGCCCGTCAGAGGGCAGGCCGTCGGAGGGCAGGCCGCCGCCGGCACCGTCCAGCGACAGGCCCTCGGTGTCCAGCCCACGGGGTGAGAAGTCCAGTCCCTCGCCTCCCGGCAGGGTCGCGTGGTTCAGGTGTCCGATGTCCTCCAGATTTGTCGAACCGCGCCACGGCGTCGGGTCGCCCTGCAGCAGGCCGGAGGAGTCGGACGGAGAGGTGCCGGAGCCGGCGCCGCCGGCTCCCATACCGCCGCCCATGCCGCCCATCGGCATCATCGGCATGCCGGAACCGCCGCCCGCAGCGGCTGTGTTCGCCCCGCCCCCCACCTGCGGGGACAGCTCGGCCCCCTCGGGACCGGCCAGGGAGTCCAGGCCGGTTTCCGTGGACGGGTCGGACAGGTCGGTGCTGCCCGGGTAGCCGGGCACGCCGCCCGCACCGCCCGACGCGCCCAGCGTGGTGGGGTGGGAGCCGGTCAGGCCGGTGTCGCCCGGGTAGCTCGCCAGGCTGTCCAGGCCGTCGGAGGAGCCCAGCGAGGCGGGACCGGAGCCGGCCAGGCTGGTGCTGCCCGGGTAGTGGGAGAGCGCTGGGAAGTCGGGGGCGTCGATCCCGGAGGTGTTCAGCCCGGGCAGGTCCGCGCCCGCGGACCCGGCGCCCGACCCGTCCCCGAGGCTTCCGGTGTCGTCCAGGCCCAGGGGGCCCGTGTACGGCTTCGGCGTGTAGTTCGCCTTTGGCGTCGGGCTCTTGCTGGGGCCCGGGTAGGAGGGGATGGAGGGGATGGAGGACGGGTTGAGGGCCGCGTCCATCGTCGGGTCGTAGGCACCGCCGCCGGGCAGGCTGCCGCCCGAGCCCAGGTCGGTGGGCCCCGAGTAGGGGCTGATGGTGGGGATGGTGTCCGGCGCCCCGCCCGACGAGGTCAGGGAGGGGGACGTCGTCGGGAGGTCGGCCCCGCCGGGGAGCTGCCCACCGGTGTCCCCGAGCGAGGTGGGGCCGCCGTAGGGGGCGTGGCTCACGCCGGCCGTGTCGGTCCCTCCGAGGCCCGAACCGGTGGGCGCGTCCGTGCCCAGGTCAGTGGAGTTCGGGTAGGGGGTGGGGGCGCCGCCGCCCGGTCCGCTCGTGCTGAGGTCCGGGGAGCCGGAGAAGTCGGGTATGTTGCCGGCGCCCGGGCCGCCATCCGCGCCGGAGTACGGCATCGCCGTCGGGTTGTTGCTGCCCGAGTACGGGCTGGGAAGGTCCGTCGGTCCGGAGTAGCCGGTGGGGGTGTAGTACGGCGCGTTGGTGGAGTTGTACGGCGACACCCCTCCGCCGTATCCCGGAAGGTTCGGGGAGTACCCGCCGTAGGGGTTGTACGGGTTGGGCACGCCTGTACCGGCGCCCGGGTACGGAGCGGGGCCGCCGCCCCCCGTGGTCACCGGGGGCGGGTCGGTGACGCTGTCCTGGGTCACCTGGTAGTGATGCGAAAGGGAGGTCAGGACGTTCGCCATGTCCTGGGACATCGCGTCGACGTAGGCGTCCAGCCTGCCGATGTGGATCTGGCCGTTGTCCATCTTCAGGTACTTGTCGCCCGTGGCCAGCGCCTGCTGGGCGTACCAGTTGTCGATGTCCGCCACCAGCTGGGCGGCCTGCCGCAGGTGGGACGCGTTGTTCGCGAGCTGCTGCGGGATGTCGTAGTCCCCGGTGATGCCCCCGGAGAGCGATTCGCCCAGCTTCTTCGCCTGGTCGGAGAGCGAGCTCATCACCCGGTGGAGCGCCTGTGCGGCGGGGCCCTTCCACGGGCCCTTCTCTCCCGCCAGCGCGTCCGTCTGCAGCTGGATGTTGTCGGCCGCCCGCTGGATCACCTGCTCCGCGTACCAGAAGGTGTCGGCCGCCTCCTGCACGGTCTGCGGGTCCACGATGGTGTGGGCCGTCGCCTGGCTCCCGGGGTCGTTGGTGTCGTAGCCGGTGACGGCATAGACGATCGCCTTCCAACCCCAGTTGGAGTACTCGGCGTCGGAATGATCCCAAGCACCGCCCGAGTCTGGAGAATCCCAGCTGTCCGTCATGCCGCCTCCGCTCCCTCCCCCCGAACGCCTACGACCGCGCGAGGCCGCCGGGCGCGGTCCACGCGCGGCGGCTCGGCATCCAGCCCCGGCCGGCACTGTCCGGAAGACCGGCGACCCTGCCGTGGCACAGCTCTCGGGGCTGGTCAACCAGAGTAGGCGTTAGGGGCGGTGCGATCAGCACACTGCCGTGCTCTGAGACGAACTCGTACCATTCACCGCCCTTACCGGCGAGTTCCGTAACTCGGCGAGAACTGTCTGTTCATCACTCCGACATCCCCGGCCGCACCTCGCACCCCGACGGGGACGGCCGGCCGCTCGCCGGCCGACCGCCCGGGACTGCGGAACGCCGGCCCCGCACCGCGGACATCAGAACCCGGGCAGTCCACCGGACTCGCCGTCCCCCGCACCCGGCTGCGACGGCACCGCCGGCTGGGCCGGGTTCTGCTCGGCAGGCATCACCTGCCGCACCTCGGCGTCCACCATCTCCGTGGGCAGGTGGTAGTCAGCGGGATGCGCCTGTGCCGGCTGCACTTGCGAGACGTCCTGACCCGGGACCTGCGGCACCTCCGCCACCGCGTGCCGGTACAAGACCGCCGGCTGCGACGGCACCGTCTGGTCGTCGGTCGTCTGCGTGGCCGGAACGGCGTGGTCGGACTCGGCCGGCATGTACAACCGCGGTTCCACGCCCTCCGCCGCCGGCACGGCCAGGTTCTGCTCGGGAAGCATCAGGTGTGCCGCATCGGCAGCCATCGGCTCGCTACGCAGGCTGTCGTCAGCAGGATGACTCTGCGCCGGCTGCACTTGCGAGACGTCCTGGCCTGCCGACCCGTTGTTCGCCGGCACCTCCACCACCCTGATGGCGGTCCTGTGCAGCCTGGGCGTCTGCCCGCTGTCCGCGAAATCCGGCTGTCCCTGGTCAGTCGTGCCTGTGTCGTCCGCGTTCCGCTCCTCGCTCACCTCCCGGGCCAGCACACGCTGCAGCATCCGCGGCTGCTCCTCCGACGTCCCGTCACCGTCCGCGTCCTGCCCCGGGACCACCTCCCGGGCCAGTGCACGGCGCAGCAACCGCGGCTGCCCCTCCGACGTCCCGTCACCGTCCGCGTCCTGCCCCGGGACCACCTCCCGGGCCAGTGCACGGCGCAGCAACCGCGGCTGCCCCTCCGACGAGTCCCCGCCGTCGGTGTCCTGGCCCGGAGCCTCCCCCCGCACCAACACGGTGGGCTCCTCCGGCAGCTCGTACGACCCCGGCGCACCTGGGGTCGCGGGGAACGCCTGACTGTACGGCGACGTCGTGGCGGTGCTGCCGGGCATCGGTGCACCGGCATACGCAGGCGTCATCGCGCCGTACGGTGAGAAGGTCGCCGGGATCGCCGGCTGCGCAAGCTGTGCGTCCTGGAGGGGTGCGCCGTACCCTCCCGTCGAGCCGGTCAGGCCGCCTTCGCCACCGGTCACCGGGTTGGAGAAACTGGCCGGGCGCACCGCGTCGATCGTGACCCGATAATGGCTCGCCAGGGCCTTGAGCACGCCACGCATGTCTTGGCTCATGTAGTCCGAGATATGGGGGACCTGGCCCACAGCGATCTGCCCGTTGTCCATGACGATGTCGGGTTCGTCGTCTATGTCGCGGGTGAGGTCGTAGACCCTCTGGGCCTCTTTGGCGTACCAGTCGTCGATGTCGTACAGCTTGCTGATCGCCTCCCACAGGTGGGTGGCGTTGTCCGCCAACTGCTGCGGAACGTTATTGTCCCCGGTGACTCCGCCGGTCAGCACGTCGGCCAGGTTCGTGGTCTGCTCGGACAGGGTCTTCATCAGACTGAGGAAACTCTGCGCCGCCGGCCCCTTCCACGACCCGTTCTCACCGGCCAGGGCCTCGACCTGCTGGTCGAGGTTGTCGCCCGCTCTCTGCAACACCTGGCCCGTGTACCAGAAGGTGTCCGCCGCGTCCTGCAGGGTCTGCGGGTTGGAAATGGACTGGGGGTCCACGCTGGTGTCGCTGGGGGAGCTCCCGGTGACGTGCGCTATGACCTGCTTCCAGGTCCAGTTGTCATAGTCCCCGTCCCCGTCGTCGAAGTCCGAGTTGTCCTCCGAGTCCGAGTCGTCGTCCGAGGACGAATCGTCGTCGGAGTCGTCCGAGTCGTCGGAATCGGAGTCGGAGTCGTCCGAGTCGGATGAGGTCGTGGCGTCCGTGACCGTCTCGGAATCGGAATCGGAGTCCGAGTCGGAGGTGGTGTCGGACGAGGAGTCCGAGGTGGTGTCGGCACCGGTGCCCTGAGTCGTGGTGCCACCGTAGGCGTCCGTCCCGTAGCCGGTCGGGCTGCCGTACCCGGTCGTCCCGTAGCCGGTCGGGCTCCCGTACGAAGTCGTGCCGTAGCCGGTCGGGTTGCCGTACGCGTCCGTGCCGTAGCCGGTCGGGCTCCCGTACGAAGTCGTGCCGTACCCGGTCGGGTTGCCGTAGGCATCCGTGCCGTACCCGGCCTGCGTGCCGGTCACGCCCCCGTACGGATCAGTGCCGTACCCGGTGGGGGTGCCGTAACCGGCCGGGGTGCCGTACGTACCCGACCCGTACCCGGTCGGGTCGCCGTACGCATCCGTGCCGTACCCGGTCTGCGTGCCGGTCAGGCCCCCGTACGGGTCGGTCTCGTAACCGGTCGGCGCACCGATCACGCCGCCGTACTGGTCCGTGCCGTAGCCCACCGCGGTGCCCGTCCCGTACTGGTCGGGGACCATCTCGTAACCGGACGGCGTCCCCGTCGCGTACTGGTCGGGGACCATCCCGTAACCGGCCGGGGCGGACTCGGTGGTGTACCCGGGCTGCGAGCCCGGGGCGTAGCCACTCTCCCCCGGCACCTGGCCGCCGTAGCCGTCCGGGACGACGACTGGTGCGTAACCGTTGTAGGAGCCCGGCGCCAAACCGTAGTTGCCGGTCTCGTAGCCGTTGGTGACCTCCCCCGGTGGCACCTGCTCCACGTAGGCGGGCTGGCCGGGGACGGCCGTGTACACGGGAGCCCCCGACGTGGCACCACCGCCGTACCCCGGAACGGTCTCCGTGTACCCGCTCCCGTCACCGCTGCCCGTGTTGTACGAGGTGCTGCTCTCACTCATCGCTGGTAGGCCCTCCGCCCCATGCCCACAAGGCGCACCGTCCGACGGACGTTGCGCCTTCGTCTCACCAAGCCCCCACAGCGTCCCGGGGCGTCCGTCTCCGCCGCCCCTGCCGGGCCGGCGCTCCCACCCGCGAGACCGCGTGGGCCGGTGGCTGCCACCGGACCCTCGCGGTCATGGCGTTCTTCCTCGTCCACCCGCAGCGGTGCCGGTGCGGAGGGACCGTGACCGGCGTCAGGCGTCCTGCGTGGTCGTCGACGACGTCGACGACGACACCGGCACGTCCGTGCCCGCACTCTGTCCCAGGCTCGTGGTGTCCTGCTGGAAGGCCTGGAGGTCGCGCTGGGCCGTCTGCATGAGGTCGGTCAGCTCGGAGCCCGCCTTGTTGTTGAGCTCCTCAAGCGTGTCGTACTTGTTGGCCATCGCCCGGATCTTCTCGGCGGTCTCCATCAGGGCCTGCCGCAGGCCGTGCATGGAGTCGACGAGGCCCTGCTGCAATCCGCCGCCGCCCTGCGGGCCACCACTGATCTTGGCCTGGAGCGTCTCCGCCTCTTTGAACTTCCCGGGCAGGATGGGCGCGAGGTGGTCCACCCGGGTCCGGGCCCCGCCGACCGCGTCGGCGATGGTGTCCAGGTTGTCGGCGAACCTCTTGAGCGCCATGGTGTCGACGGACACGTCGCCGCCGTTGTCGGAATCGTCCGAGGCCACGGGCGGCGGCATGTCGGGCACCGACTGGCCGGTGTTGACCGTTCCCGAGGTGGAGCCGTCGTACTCGCCGCCGTCGTAGTGCTGCGGATCGTCCTTGTCGCCGTAGGTGCCGCCGGACGAGGAATCGTCGGACGACGAACTTGAGGACGAACTGGACGAGTCGTTGTTCATGCCGTAGTTCGTGTCACCGGCACTCACCATCGGGCGTCACCTCCCGTCCTCGGGCCTGCGGTGGTCATCGCGGACATCGGTCACTCGTCCCAGAGGTTGACGCCGTACTTCTCGCCGCTGGTGTAGTACTCACCGATGTTGCCGAGCGACGCGGTGGCCTTGGCCGCCTGCTGCTGCATGGCGGCGGCAGCGGCGTCCCACTTGGCCTTCGCGACGTTGTACGCCTCACGGGCGTCGCTGGACCACTGGGAGAGGTTCTGCTTGGAGGCATCGTCCAGCTCGGTGAGCGTCTGCTGGATCTGCTTCGCGATGGCGTCCATCTCGCCACCGACGAACTCCATCTGCTGGAGGCTTACCTGGTACGTCGTCATGTTGCCCTCTCTTGGCAGGTGCCCGGCGCCCATCGCCGGGTCGTCGACGGAAGTGTGCGGAGCAAGGTGTCCGCGCGGCCGCGGCTCAGAAGCCGGGGAGGCCGGCGGCGATGGCGCTGTTCAGCTCCGCGGCCGCGTCGCTGGTGTTGGCGTGGACGTTCTGGTAGCTGCCGGTGTTGGCGGCGAGCTTGTCCGTGACGATCTGGAGCTGCTGCTTGACGATGTTGCAGTTCTCCAGCCACTGGTTCAGAGCCTGTGTGAAGGACTTGGCCGCGTCACCGGTCCAGCTCGCCTCCAGGGTGCTGGCCTGGTCGCTCATGTTGGTGTAGACCTGCGAGGTCTCGTTCAGCGCGGTCTCGAAGTGCGGCTGCGCCGCCCGCATCCCCGCAATGTCGACGTTCTGCTGCCCGTTGCCAGCCATGGGCTTCCCCTTCGCTCAGGTGGTTCCGTCGTGCCGTCAACCCTGGCACCGTGTCGTGTTCAATTCTGTGCCGCACCCTCGCCCGCGAGGAACGCCGCACGGGGGTTGTTGCCTTCCGATACAGGCGCCGATGTCTGGCTGTGCGGAGCGGCGACCGTTTCCGGCCTGGCCCGACCCGTTTCCGGCCCGGAACGCGGGGTTGCGGCGGCCCGTGTCCGGTCCGCGATGCGGTCGGCGAGGCGGTGGGCGCCGCGCGCCCCGTCGGTGGGCATCTGGCCGGCGATGCGCCCGCTCAGCGCGGTGTGCGTCGACTCGTCCACGGCGTGGCCGCGCGCGGCGAGCCGCCGGCACATCAGGGCGGCGAGGTCCTCCGCCGTGTACTCCGGGAAACGCAGGTACTCGGCGAAACAGCGCGCCACGTCCGGCCGTTGACGCAGCGCCTCCCCGAGGCGGGCGTGGGTGCCGCGCAGCACCAGCACGGTCTGCGGGTTGCGGACGGCGGAGCCCACCACGGCCTCCCACACCGTGCCGCGCTCGGCCTCCGACCGCGCGGCGAAGGCGGCATCGAGTTCGAGGTCCAGGACCCCGCCGTCCGCCTCCCCGAAGAGCCACGCCGCGAAGGACCGGGCCTCCTCCGGGCGCCCGGCGTGCACCTGCGAGAGCGCCGCGCGGTGCACCGCGCCGTTGCGCAGCACGCCCGTCTCGGCGAGGCACTTGGCGTACAGCGTGGCCACCGCCCGGCGCCCGGCGCCCTGCTCGCCCGCGAACACCACGTTGGCCGCCGGGGCGGGCGTCTCCCCCCGCTGGACCGAGGCCACCAGCTCGTTGGTGCGCCTGAGCAGCGCCGTGCGGACCTCGCGCAGTCCGCACAGGCCCGCCAGCCGCCGCATGGCGGGCGGCGGTTCGGCGGGCGCCCGGGGGGCGGGGGCCGGCGCGGGCTCCGGCTCGGGTGGCGGCGCGGGGGCCGGGGCGGGCGGCGCCTGCTCCGGGGGCGGTGCCGCCTCCTGGTGCTCGGCCCCGGGCTCCGGCAGCGGGCCGACGTCCGAGGCCACCAGCCGGTTCAGCGTCTCGTCGTCACCGGAGGAGGTGGCCAGCCGGGACGCCTGGTTGCTGATCATCGTCTCGAAGATCGAGCGGGCGACACGTCCGTTGCCGAAGGTGGGTCCCTTCGGGATCTCCTCGAAGTACCGGGTGAGGGCCTCCAGACCGGAGTCCTCCAGCTCGTAGTAGTGCTTGGCACACAGCCCCTGCACGATGGTGACGAGCTCGTCGACCTCGTAGTTGGGGAACTCCACGGTGCGGGCGAAGCGGGAGGCCATGCCGGGGTTGGACTCCAGGAACTGCCCCATCTGCTCGGAGTACCCGGCCACGATCACCACGAGTTCGTCGCGGTGGTCCTCCATGAGCTTCATCAGCGTCTCGACGGCCTCCTGGCCGAAGTCGGGACCGCTGCCCCCGGACTGGTTGGTGAGGGTGTACGCCTCGTCGATGAACAGGACGCCGCCGAGCGCCTTCTCGAAGACCTCGGTGGTCTTGATCGCGGTGCCGCCGATGATCTGCGCCACCAGCCCGGACCGGGAGACCTCGACGATGTGGCCCTGCTTGAGGATGCCGAGTTCGGCGAGGACCGCGCCGTAGAGCCGCGCGACGGTGGTCTTGCCGGTGCCGGGCGGCCCCGCGAAGACCAGGTGGCGGCTCATCGGCGGCATGGGCAGGCCGAGTTCCTGGCGCCGCTGGGCCATCTTGTTGACGTTGATCAGGCCGGTGACCTCGCGCTTGACGCTGTCCAGACCGACCAGTGCCTCAAGCTCGGCCAGCGGCCCGTTGCCGCTGCCGGCGGCCGTGCCCTCCCGCCGGCCGGAGTCCTTGGTGCCCGTTTCCCGTCCGCCGGCACCCGCTCCTGCCCAGGCGGGCTCGCCGGCCGGCGGTCGCGGGCGCTCCTCCTCCTCGTCGCCGCGCAACCGGTTGAAGCCGGTGCCGCCGTTGTCGACGACCTCGCAGCGCTGGACGGTGACGGGCTCCTCGGAGTTGCTGCGGACGCCGTCGCCGGTGTTGTGGGTGATCGTGCAGTCGCTGATGTCGGCGCGGCCGGACGCCTGGACGTTGACGCCGTGGCCCTTGGCGTCGTGCACCCGGCAGCCGCTGGCGGTGAGGCTTCCGCCGCCCAGCACCCGCGCGCCGTCCCCGGAGGAGCCGGCCAGCTCGCTGCCGCGCAGCACGACCTCGCCGTCCGTCCCGACCAGGACCCCGGCGCCGTCGACCGTGGAGGACTCCACCTCGGCGCGCGCCCCGCCGGACACCGACAGGCCCCACTCGCCCGCCGCCCGCAGCCGGACGTCCTCGAAGGCGGCGGTGGCGCCCTCGGACAGTTCGGCGCCGACGCCGTGGTCGACCACGAGGTCGGCGTGGTGCAGCGCGAGGTGGGAGGAACCGGACAGCCGCAGCCCCGCGCAGTCCTCCGTGACCGACAGGTCGCGGAAGGTCGCGCGGGAGTCGCCGCGGAGCTGGACCGTGCCGCGCTGGGCACCCTGGACACGGAGGCGGTGGAACTCCGCCGTGCTGCCCTCCTCCAGCAGGACGGCCAGGGGCGCGCCGCTGATCGCGCAGTCCTCCAGCCGGGGCGAGGAGCCCCCGGTGACCTGGAGGCCGCTGGCCTTCGCCGAGGTGAGCCGGCAGCCGCGCAGCAGCGGCGCCGCTCCCCCGCTGACGTGGACCGACTGCTCGCCCGAGCTGTCCAGGGTGCAGTCGGTGAGGGTGGTGTGGCCGGTGCTGGTCAGATAGGCGTCGAGGTTGGCGGACCCGGTGACGCCGACCCGCATCAGCTCCGCCCTGGCCTGCTGCTCGACCACGAGGGCCGGCTTCTGGCTGCCGCCCACGGTGGTGGTCTCGACGGTGACGGAGCCCTGGCCGTTGACGCAGATGCCGTTGCCGCCGACACGCTCCAGGGTGCAGTCGCGCACCGTCAGGCGCCCCTTGTCCGCCACGACGACGGCGGAGGAGCCCAGGTCGGTGACGGTGGTGCGTTCCACGGTGTTGTCGCTCTCGGCGGTCACCACGATCCCGGCGCCACCGGGGTTGGAGACCGTGCAGTCACGCGCGGCCAGTTGGCCGGCCTGCCAGGAGATCACCGCGGCCCACGCCTGGTCACCGGTGACCGTGCAGGCGTCGAGTGCCGCCTGGCCGCGCCGTACGTCCAGCACCGCGGCGCTCGCGTCGGAGCCGCCGAGGGTGAGTCCGGTGAGCTGCACCGCGTCGGCGTCCACCAGGACGGTGCTGCCGACCGGTGACTCCAGCCGCACGGTGCCGGGGCCGCCCTCGGCCGAGAGCGTCACCGCCCGGTTGAGGGTGAGCGCCTCGGTGTAGGTGCCCGGCGCGATGGCGACCAGGGCGCCCTCGCCGGCCGCCGCGAGCGCCTGGCTGACCGTGCGATAGGCGCCGCTCTGGGACGCCGAGACCCTCAGGACCTGCCGGTTCACTGGTTCCGCCCTCTCCGCGGCCCTGTGTTCGGGGCAGCGGGCGGCCGCGACCCGGCTGTCCAGCCCGGGCGGGACTGCAGCAACCCGGGAGCGGAGCAGAAGGCGTCCGCGTACTCGTCGGGGAGCGGATCACCGACCGGGACCTCGGCACCGGCCTCCGCCTGCTTCCACAGGGCGTGGAGCTGGTCGAGTCCGGTCAGGGCGATCTCGTCGAGTGGGCCCCGCTCCTCGCGCAGGTTACCGGCCTCGTCGACCTCGGGTGAGGCCAGCTCCCGCAGCAGCACGGCGGGGCGCTCCCCCGTCACCGAGCGCAGCACCTTGAACCGGGTGCCGGGGGTGAACAGCAGGCGGTCGGGGACCTCCGGTGCCAGCAGCCCGGTGCGCCGGGCCGTCAGCGACCAGAACAGGAGGTCGGTGTTGCCGCGCAGCCCGCGGCGGACCGAGGACAGGGCGGACAGGAACGAGTGCTCGGTGAGCAGCCTGCCCTCCCGGTACCAGGCGCGCTCCTCCTCGTTGAGGGTGGCCCGCAGGATCGCCCCGCCCCGGTAGGACGGCAGCCGCCGCATCCCGGCGGTGGCGCAGCGCGCCAGCGGGACGTGCGGCCCGGCGGTGGCGGAGCGGATGGCGGCGTCGATCTCCCGGGTGGCACCCGTCAGGTACAGCCGCATGGCCGACAGGTCGGTGAGCGCGTCGCCGGCGGAGGCGCGCGGTCCGCCGGCGAGCCCCGGTGACTGCGAGAGCACCCGGGCGACCAGGGCCGCCGCGGTGTCGTAGCGCTCACCGAGGCTGCGGCGCACCCAGTCCCGTTCCCGGTCGACGCCCTTGGCGGGCGGCAGCACCCCGGCGGCGGCCGAGGGCTCGGGCTGGACCCGGACGGTGCCCGGGGCCGCGGCGGGAGGCTGCGCCGGCGGCGCGACGGCCTCCTCCGCCGGGACAGCCGCTTCGGCCGGCGGCGCGGCCGGGCCGGCCGAGGGCTCGGGCACCGGGGGCGCCTCGGGGCCGGTGGGCGGCTGCGGTGCGCTGTCCTCCCGGCGCGGGGCCGGGGGCGGGGTCGGGGACGGCGGCTGGGTCGGGGAGGACTCCAGGCGGATGCTCGGCAGGCTGAGACCGGGCGGAGCGGCGGCCGGCGGGGCGGGGTCGGCCGCGGGTGCCGGCGCGGTCGGCGGGGCCCCGGGGTCGAGGTCCGCCTGCGGCGCGGGCCCGGCCTGCGGTGCCGGGTCGGCCGGCGGCGCGGCGGGTCCGGGCGCCGGGCCCTCCGGTGCCGGGTCGGCCGGTGCCGGGTCGGCCGGAGCCGGGGGGCGCGGGTCGAACGGCGAGACGGGGCCCGCCGGCGTGACCGGGGTGAGGGGGATGACGGGCGTCCGGCCGGCGGGCGGCGCGGCCTGCGGCTCCTGCGGCGTCCACTGCGGGCCGGGGCCCGCCGGCGGGACCGGCGCGGCGGGGGGCGTCGCGGGCCCGGGGGACGTGGGGACGGGCGGGTCGGGGAGCGGCGTGACCGGGTCCGCGGGGCCCGTACCGGTCGTCGCCGGGCCCGTGACGGGCGTGGTGGGCGGACCGGACGGCACCGGGGGCGCCACCGGCCGCATGGTCGGCACCGGGGGCAGCACGGGCTGTGCCGGACCGGCGTCCAGGCGGCCCGGCAGCGGCGGCGCGGCGGGGGACGGGTCGGAGGCGGCCGGCCGGCCCGGGGCGCCGCCGGCCGCGGGCGCCTCGTCGGTCCAGTCGGCGGGCTGCCGCGGGGCGGGCAGCGGCGCCTGAGCACCCGTCCGCTCCTGCGGGACCCGGCCCTCGGGCCGTCCGGGCGCCGAAAGGGACGCGCGCTGCGCCGTCCCCGGCAGCACCTGGATCGCCGGCGGCGGGTAGCCGCCCGCGGGCATCCGGCCCGCCTCGGTGGAGGGGAGCACCCGGGTGCGGTCGCGGAACGCCGGCTCCAGCCTGGGCAGCAGCTCGTAGGCCACGGTCCGCATACGGTCGGCGAGGTCCGGGTCGGTCTGGTCGTACAGGAGGGCCGGGAACGCGGGGTCGGCGGGGGCGGAGCGCACCACCTGGCCGTCCCTCGGCTCGGTCGTCGGCCGGACCCACAGTCCGCTCTGCACGACCTCCAGCAGCACGTCGGGCGCGTGCTGGTAGATGCCGGGCGCGAAGCCGGCGGTGGCACCGGTCGGGGTCCGGGTGTTCAGCGGCATCGGCGCCACGGCCGGTTCGCCGTTCGGCCCGCGCGGCGTGTAGCCGAACTCGTCGGCGTACGGGCGCCAGCCCAGTGTCCCGTCGGCCTGGAGGGTGCGGACCTCCCGGGACCCGGGCTCCGCGCCGGCCGACGGCAGGCCGGCGTAGACGGCGACGTGTGCGCCGAGCACATCGGCCAGGGCCTGCCCCAGCGGGGCGCCCTCGGGCACGGCCACCGGGCCGTAGGAGACGAACCGCACGAGGTGGCGCGCGCTGCTGGGCAGGGTCTCCCAGAACGCGGCGATGTCCTCCAGCGCCAGCGGGGCGGAGGAGCCGGGGGTGCCGAGCGCGACGCCGAGGAGTTCCGGGTCGCCGGCGAGGAGTTCCACCAGGCGCTGGCGGTGGTCCGGGGTGGCGGCGTCCTCCCAGGAGCCGCGTATCCATACCCCGCCCGGCAGCGGCTCGGCCGTCGAGCCGCTGCCCGTCGACCACGGCTGGTCGGGAATGGCGTACTCCCACTGCGGCTTGGGGAAGCGCCGCGAGTCGGGGGCGGAGGGCATGTGGGGCCGGTAGCGCAGCCAGCCCAGCCCGTGGTGGGCGGGTACGAACAGCGCTCCGCCCGCCGCGGGGACCAGCGCCCCGTCGGGGGCGAGCACCATGCGGTCCAGGCGGTCGGCGAGCCACTGGGCGGCGCGCTGGACGTCCTCCCGGGTGCCGCGGCCGGGCACGAGGCGGAAGCTGCGGCCCTCGCGGTCCAGGGCGCGGGCCACGGTCTCCCACACGTCGTCCTCCGGCCGGGCCGGCAGGTCCAGCACGACCAGGGTGTGCTGCGGGTCGGCGGCCAGGCGCTGGGAGAAGGCCAGCGCGCGGTTGTCGACGAACCCGCGCGGGTGGACCAGGAGCGCGTTGCCGATGCTCCTGGCCTCCAGCGTCGGGCCGACGGCACGCAGTGCGGCGCGCGCCAGCCGGGTGGAGAGCCGGTGGCTGAGCTCGCGGCGGGGTGCGGGGTTCTCCTCAAAGGCGCGTGCCATCGTCAGTCGGTCCCCGCCACGGCGACGGCCCGGGTCCGGCTGAGCTGCGGGCCGTCGGGTATCTGGTCGAGGGTGGAGGCGGGCAGCGTCCTGGGGGTGACGCTGCCGAACCCGAGCGCCTGCGCGGCGTCACCGGCCAGTTGGTACTTCACGCCCTGGTCGCTGATCAGGAACGGGGCCGGCTCCCGGGTGGCGCCCGGCTGCTTGGGCGGCGCGGCGAGCACCGCGTGCTCGGTGGGGACCACCGCCGCGGCACCGGTCGTCATGACCCGGCCGCCCTCCCGCACCACCGTGCTGTGCACCGTGTTCCCGGACGTCGAGCGGCGCAGGCACAGGGCGCTGCCGTCGGCGGAGGTGGTGTCCTTGCTCGCGAGCAGGTCGGGGAGGCGGTGCAGCAGGGAGGAGTCGGAGGAGGAGGGGACGGCGGCGATGTCGGTGGGGCTCACGGTCGCCGGCTGGCCGCGTCCCGGCTGGGCGGCGAGGAGCGCCGCCTCGGTCTGGTTGAGCGGGGCCATCCCGTCGCCCCGCAGCACGTAGTAGTGGCTGGTGCTGCCGACGACGGTGCGGAAGAGGCTGCCCACGGTGGCGTGGTGGCCGGCCACCGTCCGGCCGCCCCGGCCCGCGCCGGGGATCGTGGCGGGGCTGACGGAGGCGCCGTCGGGCAGCGCGTCCAGCCACTGCCGGGTGGCCTGGACCGGCCGCTCGGAGTCCAGGCCGAGGGCCAGCAGCGAGGAGCGGTCCTTGACCGGGTACTTGGTGTCCTTCCACACGACGTAGCGGGCGGCGTCCGGGCCCGCGACCAGTACCCGGGTGGTGTCCGCGAGGGGCCGGGCGTTCTTCGGGGCGAAGTCCAGCCGCTCGACGGCGTGCGTGCCGGGCCGCAGGCAGTCGGTCCAGGCGCCGGCCAGCAGGGACGCCGGCTCCGCGATGTCGTCGGGGGCGCCCGGGATGCCGATGGTCGAGCCGCGCGGCACGTGGGACAGGGAGGCGCGGGGGACCTGGGTGACGCCGCTGCCGCCGCCGGCCGCCAGCAGCGCGGAAGCGTAGTTCAGGGTCGGGTGCAGTTCGCCCTTGACGTAGAGGTAGCGGGTGCCGGTCTCCTCCTGCACGACCAGGGCGCCGGTGTGCTTCCAGGAGGTGTCCTCGGCCGGGGACAGGAAGCCGTAGACGAGTGAGCCGAGCACCAGCAGCCCGGCGAGCATGACGCCGAACATGGCGCCCAGCCCAGCGGTGTGCATGGGCGCCTCGCCCTTGCCGGGGTCGCCGGAGACCAGGGAGGAGGCCAGCCGCGCGGTGGCGAACTGGTAGGCCTGCAGGTGGTCGCGTCGGGTTTGCACGGGTCCTCCTCAGCTGACCGCGGCACGCACGTGCGCGTAGACGTGGAGGAGTTGCAGCAGGAGCGGCACCAGGGCGATCGCCGTCAGCATCTCCAGGATGTCCGCCATGCGCCCCCACACCGGCAGCAGGCGGGCGGTGGGCAGCCGCCACGCGCCGACCAGTACCAGCAGCGCGCCGATCAGCAGCCCGACCAGCAGCGCGCAGCGCCCGGCGGAGGAGGAGAAGGACGTGGCGAAGGCGAGGACCGCGGCGAGCAGGCCGAGCACCCCGCACAGCACGGTCGGCACCCGCTGCCAGATGGCGTTGTAGTGCTTGGAGCGCAGCAGCACGGCGGTGGCGAACACCAGCGGGAAAACCCAGCAGATCCACCCGTCGGCCTTCGCCACCAACACGAAGGCGCCCGAGCAGAGCGCGGCGGCGGCGCTGGTGACCACGGTCAGGAAGGAGTCGGCGATGGCCGTCCGCCGCTTGACCAGGTCCTCGGCGACGGGGTCGACGTCCTCCTGGAGTTCCGCGGCGTTGTGCGGGAGTTGCGGCACCCGCAGCCGGGCCAGGCGCAGCGAGGCGCGGGGCGCGAGGTGGCCGAAGAAGAACGCGACGACCGCCACCGTGCCCGAGCTGCGTGCGGCGTCCCAGTCGAACAGGACGCTGACACCCGCGGTGACCGCGACGAGGGCCGCGACGGAGAGCACGGTGCCCGTCACCGCGATCGGTATCCGGGACATCGGCAGCAGGACGACAGCGGCCACGAGGGTGGCGGCGGCCCCGGCGAGCAGGATGTCGCCGGCCTTCGGCGAGGAGAGGGCGGCGGCGGAGCCGAAGGAGGTCCAGCCGGCCAGTGCCGCGTTGGCGCACGCGCCGACGCCGGTCACCAGCGCGATGCCGCGGTCGCCCGACCACTGCTGGTCCAGGGCGCAGCCGGCACCGAGCACGAGCGTGGACAGGCCGTACAGCAGGGGGACCAGCGCCCCGTGCCCGAGCACCGGGATGGCCGCGGCCAGCGCGGCCAGCACCAGGCAGGACAGGCCGAGGAAGAGCAGGCGGGTCAGTTCCGGGCGCCACCGGTCGGTGTGCGTGCCCACGGCCTGGCTCACGCCGTCCGAGACGTCGTCGTACTCCAGCTCCGGCATCGTGTCGTCGGCGGGCCGCAGGTAGAGGACGTCGCCGTGGCGCAGGGCGGCGCTCTCCGGGGTGGCGTCGAGGTCGAGGGGTGGTTCACCCAGGCGTTGCAGGGTCCAGGTGAGGGCCACCCCGGGGTCGCTGTGCACCCGCCGCAGCAGCACCGGCAGCAGGGTCGAGACGGGGGTGGAGACGGGGACGGCCAGGTCGGCGCGGCCGGCCGGCCCGGCTATGGTCAGCCGGCACACCTCGGCGCTGACCGCTCCCGGGGTGCGAGGGGCGGGTATGGCGGTGGTCATGGTGCTCCTGGAGGCAGGGGTTCACGGCGGCTGGGGTCGGGGGCGGGCCCGGGAGGTCAGGGCCCCGCGTAACCGACCTGCATCAGTCGCACGCCGCGGCGGGTGACGAGCTGCGCACGGCCCGGGGGAAGGGTCCGCGGCCTGGCCTCACCGATGAACTTGCCTTCCTCCTTGGGGTAGGAGTGCAGCAGGGCCGGGTTGCCCAGTTCCCAGATCCGGCGCAGCACCGGGTCCATCATGGCGCGGGTGGCGCCGGAGGTGGACCGCGAGATCACCAGGTGGAGGCCGATGTTCACGGAGTGGGCGAGCATCGGGGCCAGCGGGTTGAGCGGCGAACCACTGCCGGGCGCACCGCCGTAGAGGTCGTAGTCGTCGATGAGCATGAACAGCCTCGGCCCGGTCCACCAGTCGCGCCGGGGCAGGCGCTCGGGGGCGATGTCGGGTCCGGGGACGCGCTTGCCGACCGAGACCGCGGCGGCTCCGGCGAGCTGGGTGAGGCTCTCGCCGTCCACCGCGAACCCCACCCGGTACTCCTCGGGCACGAGGGAGAGCAGGTCGCGCCGGGTGTCGGCGAGCAGGATGCGGGCCTCGTCCGGCTGGTAGCGGCGGAGGATGGCGTCGATGGCCAGGCGCAGGACGTTGGTCTTGCCGGTCTCCGCGTCACCGAAGACCATCAGGTGCGGCACGACGCCGAAGTCGTGCCAGACCGGGGCGAGCCGCTGCTCGTCCCAGCCCATCGCGACCCGCAGGTCGCCCTCGGGCGCCGGCAGCTTGTCCAGCGGCAGCTTGGCCGGCAGCAGCCGCACGCCGGGGGCCTGCCGTCCGGTCCAGAACGTGTCGATCTCGGCGACGGCCGACCTGGTCGCCGCGGTGAGGTCCTCGGTGGCGGAGGAGCTGTCCAGGCGGGGCAGCGCGGCCAGGAAGTGGAACTTGGACTTCGTCAGGCCGCGGCCGGGCTGCTGGGGCACGCTGGCGGCCAGCTTGGAGCCGAGTTCGGACTCCACGGTGTCCCCGAGCCGGAGTTCGAGCTTGGTGCCGAACAGGTCGCGGGCGCGGGGCCGGATCTCCGACCAGCGCACCGCGGAGGCCACCACGTGCAGGCCGAAGGACAGGCCCCGGGCCGCCAGGTCGGTGATGCGGACCTCCAGCTCCTCGAAGTCCCGCTTGAGGGTGGACCAGTTGTCGATGACGAGGAAGACGTCGCCGTACGGGTCGTCGATCTGCCCGCTGTCCCGCATCTGGCGGTAGGCCGTCATCGACTCCAGGCCGCTCTCGGTGAACCGCCGCTCGCGGACCTCCAGGAGCTGGGTGAGCTCCTCCACGGTGCGGGTCACCCGGTCCCGTTCCATGCGGGTGGCGATCGATCCGACGTGCGGCAGGCCGGCGGTGGACTGCAGGCCGCCGCCGCCGAAGTCGAGGCAGTAGAACTGCACCTCGCGCGGGGTGTGGGTGAGGGCGAGGGAGAGCATCAGGGTGCGCAGCGCCGTGGACTTGCCGCTCTGCGGAGCACCGGCGATCGCCAGGTGCCCGTCGGGGCCCGACAGGTCGGCGACCAGCAGTTCGCGCAGCTGCTCGTAGGGCCGGTCGACCATGCCGAGCGGCACCCGGAGCTGTCCGAGCGCCGGATAGTCGGCGGCGCTCATGCCGCGCTCCGGGTCGGGGACGATGCCGGGCAGGAGCTGGTCCAGGCTGGGCGAGAAGTCCAGCGGGGGCAGCCACACCTGGCGGGCCGGCGGGCCGGCGCCCTCCAGCCGGTCCACCAGGACGTCCAGCAGGCTCTCCTCGTCGTCGGAGGCCGGCTCCGTGGAGGAGGCCTGCGCCGGGTGCTCCTCGGCCTCCGCCACCTCCTCCTGCGGCAGCGGGACGCGCTGCTCCATGCCGAAGGCGACGATCTCCTGGGCGGCGCCGGGCAGCTCGGCCGGGCGGGAGGCGGTGGGGGAGGCCGGCGCGGCGCCCGAGACGTAGGCGGCCTTGAAGCGGGCCAGGTTGGTGGTGTCGACCTTCAGGTAGCCGTTGCCCGGCGCGGACGGCAGCTCGTAGGCCGAGCCGACACCGATGACGCTGCGGGACTCCATGGAGGAGAAGGTGCGCAGCGCGATCCGGTACGACAGGTGGCCCTCGACGCGGTGGATGCGGCCCTCGTCCAGACGCTGGGAGGCCAGCAGCAGGTGCACGCCCAGTGAACGGCCGAGCCTTCCGATGGAGACGAAGAGCTCGACGAACTCCGGCTTGTTGGCTAGCAGTTCGGAGAACTCGTCCACGACGATGACCAGCGAGGGCAGCGGGGTGAGCGGTGCCCCGCCGAGCCGGGCCTTCTCGTAGTCGTACAGCGAGGAGTGGCCGCTCTCCCGCAGCAGCTCCTGGCGCCGCATCATCTCGCCCTGGAGCGAGTCGCGCATGCGGTCCACCAGGTGCAGTTCGTCGGCCAGGTTGGTGATGACGGCCGAGGTGTGCGGCAGCCGGTCCATGTTCAGGAAGGTCGCGCCGCCCTTGAAGTCCACCAGCACGAAGTTGAGGACGTCCGAGGAGTGCGTCGCCGCGAGCCCGATGACCAGGGTGCGCACCAGTTCGCTCTTGCCGGAGCCGGTCGCACCGATCAGCAGGCCGTGCGGCCCCATGCCGGACTGGGCGGACTCCTTGATGTCCAGCTCCAGGACCTCGTTCTCCTCGGTGATGCCGATCGGCACCCGCAGGCGCGAGCTCTGGGCCGTGCGGGTGCGCCACAGGGAGGCCACGTCGAAGGTCCGCGGGTCGCGGATGCCGAGCAGGGCGGCGAGGTCGAAGTCGGTCTCCAGCGGCT
Source organism: Streptomyces sp. NPDC059740 (assembly GCF_042733155.1). NCBI lineage: Bacteria > Bacillati > Actinomycetota > Actinomycetes > Kitasatosporales > Streptomycetaceae > Streptomyces > Streptomyces sp. NPDC059740. Next base: position 168,228 of record NZ_JBHWGP010000001.1, read on the forward strand.
GTTCGAGGAGTTCGACGGCGCCGCCCCCGGTGCGCATCGGCGCCAGGACGCGGGCCAGGTCCTCGGCGGCCGAGGGGCTCAGCTCGTCGGCGCGCGCGGTGACGAGGGCGTCGCCCGAGGAGTACTCCACCTCGCCGTCGCGCACGGTCAGCCGCAGCACGTCGGGGCCGCCGGTCATGGCGCCGGTGGCGTCCAGCAGCACCACGTTGCGGATACCGCCGGTCAGCAGCCGGGAGTCCTCCGGCAGGTGCACCCGGTAGGCGAGCACGACGACGAAGGGCTCGCCGGGGCGGGGCGGTGAGCCGGGGTCGTGCTCGGGGCGCTCGGACACCTCGGAGCCGAGCAGGTCCAGCAGCGCGTCGTGGTCGTCGGAGGCCAGCCGCAGCGGGCCGGCCTCGTCCTCCAGGCTCGGGTGGGCGTTGTGGGGCAGCCACTTCAGCCAGTCCCACTCGGTGCGTCCCACCGCGTCGGTGAGCAGTGCGATGCGCATCTCGTCGGGGGCGTGCGCCACGGCGAGCTGGCCGATCAGGGCGCGCAGCAGTGCCAGCGCGGCCTCGCCGTCACCGGCCAGTTCGACGCTGGTGAAGCGGCGCAGCGGGACCGTCACGGGCAGGTGGGTGACGTTCTGGTAGGCCTTGGTGAAGCGCCGCAGCGAGATCGCCGAGAGCGGTTCGAGGTCCTCCACCGGCTTGGTGGCCGGCGGCACCAGGGCCAGGCCCGCCCTGCGGGGGCCCAGGCCGACGCGCACCTCGGCGAAGTCCTCGTGCCCGCCCCGGCGCTCCCACAGGCGTCCCCCGGACGCCATCGCCCACAGGTCCTGCGGTCGCGGGTTGTTCCAGTAGGCGGCGGCGCGCTGCTCGGCGGCGGCCTGGCGCACCTGGCGGCGGAGTTGTTCGAGGTAGCGCAGGTAGTCGCGGCGCTCAGCGCGCATCTTGCGCTTGCGTTCCGCGCCGCGCCGGCCGATCTGGGTGAGCGCCATGCTGAGCATGGCCGTGCCCATCATCCCGGACATCAGGAAGGTCGTGGGCGACCTGGCGCCGAGGGTGAACATCATGGCCATGGCGCCCACGCCCAGCAGCATCGGCAGGTAGACCAGTGCCGAGGTGAAGTCCGCGGTGGCGGGCTCGCCGAGGGCGGGGGGCTCGGCCAGCTCGACCTGTCCCTCCGGAGCCTCGGGGCCGGGGACACGAGGCGAGCGCTTGACGACCACGGTGCTCATCGGTCTGTCCTTCAGGATGGTGGTGGGCCCGGGCGCGGCCGCGGCGTGGCGGCACGGGTGCCGTTTCCACAGTAGGGAGGGGCGGCGTGCGGACGGGGGCCGGCGGGTGAACGTTGTCCGTCCGGACAGCGGAACTCTGCCTTCCAGCTCACCGACGACGGCTCGGCTGTGTCCTGGGACGTCTTGAGGGCACCCGGTGGTTGCGGGAGGGGGCGGCCCGGGGGGCCGGCCATGGCGCGGAGCCTCAGATCAGGCCGGAGCGGATGGCGTAGGAGACGGCGTGCGCGCGGTTGCGCAGTTGGAGGCGCTTCATCACGCCGTAGAGCACGTACTTGATGGTGCGCTCGGAGTAGCAGAGTTTGGTGGCGATCTGTGACAGCTCCTGCCCTTCGGCGACCAGCCGCAGCACGTCCGTCTCGCGGGAGCTCATCCCGGAGGCCGCCAGGCCGCGGGGGGCCAGGACCTCGCGCTGGATGGTCTGGGCCTGCTCCATGAGCGTGCCCTGGAGGGAGGCGGGGAGGCTCCCGCCGCCCCGTGCGACGGTCAGCAGGGTCCGGGTGAAGTCCTCGGGGGTGAAGGAGTCGCGCCACAGCACCGCGCGCACCCCGCGGTCGACGGCCGAGGAGGTCTCCGCGCGCCAGCCCCCTCTGGCCACCACGAGGACGAAGAGGACGTCGGCGTCGCCGCTGAGCCCGCGCAGGGTCTCCAGCACGGAGGCGTCCGCGACGTCGGCGGCCACCACCACGACGTCGCCGTCGCGTACTTCGCCGACGGGCACCTCGGTCAGTTCGCGGCCGTGCTGGAGGTAGCTGACCAGGCCGGCCCGGACGAGGCCTTCGGGGGCGTGTATCGCCACGCGCACGGTGTCGATGAGCGTCTGTTGCGGCATGCGCACTCTCCTGGGAGTTGCGGTGTGCGGAGGACCGAACGGGGCGATCGTGCCACGGGCGGAAGGCGACATAGCGCCTGTAGCGGTCCCGCCGGCCAACCCATGGGGAAACCTGGCGGGTAGCACGCACCTGCGAATTAAGGCGGCCGCTCCGGGTGCGCCGCCGAGCGCCACCGCGCCGTCCGCCACCGCGCCCGCGAAGCCCACGGGGACTCCGGGGCACGCCTGTGAACTGGGCCGGAGGGATACCGGGAGGCCGGTCGGCGCGGCCCGGCGCGGCCCCGGGCGGGGTGCTTGCGGCACCCGCCGCACGCGGGTTCCCCCGCCGTGCGGTTGCGGCCCGGACGGTCCTGCGGCTGCCCGTTCACTCCTCCAGGGCGCCCAGGAGGTGCCCGGTTCGCACGGCGGCCACGACCTCCGCGCGGGACCGCACACCGGCCCGGGCGAAGAGCCGCGTCAGCCGGTTGGCCACCGCGTCCTCACTGATCCCCAGCACGCCGGAGATCCGCCGGTTGGGCAGCCCCTCGGCGACCAGCACAGCCAGCAGCTGTTCGTTCTCCACGGTGGCCTGCCTGCGTCCGGGCACCGGATTCCCGCTCTCCCGGATGGCGGCCCGGGTCCGGAACCGCCACAGCGCCGCGCCGACGTCGCCGAACAGGTCGTAGGCCTCGTACAGCAGCGGCGCCGGTTCCTCGACCGCCGGCGCGGCGGTCAACAGCGTCACCGCGGTCTCGAACGGCTGGTTGCGGAACCGGGCCAGGTTCACCGCCTCCCGCAGCAGGCCCCGCGCCGCGGTCGCCTCCTGCCCGGGGAGCCGGGCGGCGACGCGCAGGTACAGCAGGCGCGCGCGGCTCCCGGGCTGCTGCCCGGCCGTCCGCTCCAGCATCCGCACGCACTCCGCCGCCGCGGGGGCCCGGTCGGTGGCCAGGCACAGCTCGGCCAGGCCGGCCCACAACTCGTCGGTGCCGTAGACGTATCCGCCCGCCTCCGCGGTCTTCAGCCCCCGCCGCAGCGTCTGCTCGGCACCGAAGAGGTCACCGAGCGTCGCCGTCAGTTCCGCCTCGGCCCGGTCCAGCAGGGACTCCGCGGGGCCCGTCACCTGCCCGCGCGCGGCCTCCAGGAGGCGCTGGGCGCTCCGGGTGCGGCCCCGGGCCAGCAGGATGCCCGCGGTCCGCCCGGGCAGCAGGTGGTGACCGGGGGCGGGCGGGCCGGCCTGACCGGTCACCAGGAGCCGGCGCGCCACCGCCAGCGCCTCGTCCCACCGGCCCTCCAGGTGGCGCCGGAGGAACAGGGTGTACGGCGGGAGAGGCCACTGGGCCAAGCCCCGGTGGGCCAGGACCGTCTCCGCCTCCGTGAGTTCGCCGGCGCCGAGGAGGTGGTGCACCTGCATCACGGTCGCCGCGCGCCGGCCGTGGGGGGAGAGCCCGCCCACGTCCGGCAGGGTCAGCGACTGCAGGAAGCGCTCCGGCTCACCGCAGACGTACTCGGCCACCGCGCGGAAGAGGGCGGGGAGCTCCCGGGTGGCCCCGCCGTCGTCCGCCTCCCACCTCCGGTCGGTGAGCAGCGCGAGCGCCTGCTGCCACCGGCCCTGCCCGCACAGCGCCAGGGCCCGCCCGGTCACCTCCACCGCGGCCGGCAGTTCCAGCGTCTGCCACCAGTGGCCGGAGCTGAGCCGGTCCAGCCACATCCGGTCCCCGGCGGCCGCCACCGAGCCCACCAGCATCGCGGCGGTCTCCTGGAGCGCCACGGGGTCGAAGCCGGCCGGGTCGCGCAGGACCGAGGTGGCGGCGGGCCGGACGGCCTCGTACTCGCCCGCGGTGTACGCCATGCCCACGTACCGCCGCGTCAGGTCCTCGCGCAGCTCGGGGGCTTCGGCGAACCGGACGGCGGTCCGCAGCCACCGCAGCATCCCGCGCCGGTCCGGGTCGGGGTGCAGCCGCTCGGCCGCCGCCACCAGCTCCGTGATGTCCCGCCGCCGGTCCGGGCAGGAGTCGACCTCGGTCAGCCGGTCGGGCAGGTAGACGTCCGCGTCGGCCTCGGCCAGCAGCTTCCCCGCCGCCTCCCGCGCACCGGGCCGCCGGTCGTCCGCCGCCCGGCGCACCGCCGCGACCGCCGCGACCGAGAGCCGGTTGCGTTCCAGGGGCCCCAGCCGGCGGCGGACGGTGTGCTCCAGCAGCGGCAGGGTGAACGCCCAGCCGCGGGGCGGCTCGTCCGCCGGCCCGGGCAGTTCCACGACGATGCCCGCGGCGGTCAGGGTGCGCAGCCCCTCGGCCACGCGTGCCGCCGACAGCCCGGTCGCCCCGGCGGCGTGTTCCTCGGCCGCCCGGCCCAGCGGCCACAGGACGCTCAGCGCCGCCGCCACCGTGCGGCTCGGCTCCCCCAGCGCGCGCAGGGCCGCGACGAACCGGTCCTCGTCCGGCAGCACCGGCGGCGGTGTCCCCGCACGCAGCAGGACGCGGCCGTCGATCGTCCGGAACGCGCCGTCCCGGGACCACGCGGCGAGCAGGACGTTCACCGCGGCGGGCACTCCCGCGCTCCAGTGGTGGGTCTGCCGCACCAGTTCGGGGTCGGCGACCGCCTGCAACCGCCGGTCAACCAGCGCGGCGACCTCCGCCGGTGCCAGACGCGGCAGGACGGTGCGGTGCGCTCCGCGGCGCTCCGCCAGGCGCCCCACCCCGTCCCCGGGCCCGTGCGCACCCCTCCCGCTGTGCCGGACCGCCGAGACGACCAGCCGTACGTCGGGGGCGACCCGCTCCAGGTCGACGCCGCCGAGCAGGTCCAGCGACTGCGGGTCGGCGTGGTGCGCGTCGTCGACCACCAGGGTCACCGGGGCGGACTGCGCCAGGGCCGGCACCAGTGCCTGGACCACGGCGGCCGCGTCCCCGCGTTCGACGGCGGCCAGCGCCTCCGCCGCCACGCTCCCGGTCCGCCGGGTCCCCACGGAGGCCTGCCGGTGCTGTTCGAGCGCCTTGACCAGCCGCAGCGCCAGCAGGAGGGGACGCCCGCCGTCCTCGGGCCCGCAGACCAGGAACGCCACCCCGCGCCGCTCCGCACGCGCCGCGGCGGCGAGCGCGTGCAGGAAGGTGGAACGGCCGGCGCCGCGCTCCCCCTCGACGACCAGCAGGTGCGACCCGCCGGAGTCGAGCAGCCGCTGACGGGCTCGGGCCAGCAGCCCCTCACGTCCGGGCAGGTTCGCCGGACCGCGGTCGCCGCCGGGCGCCGGACTCGCGTGCGACGGCGCCGCGGCGAAGTCGTGTGCGGCCGGACCGCTTCGCTCGCCCATGTCTCCTCCAGCAGAGTGCGCCTGTTGGACCGCCGTCGACGGGCCCGGCCGCTCGGTGGCCCGCCGCGCGAGCCCGGAACCGGTGCTCTCAGCGGCCCCTGTCCTCACCCGCGCCACGGGTGCCACAGCCAAGGCTGTCCCTCGGCTCCCGGCGGGCGCCCGACGTCCGGCACGGCTCCGCGCCGCGTGGTCACACCACCCGCGTACCTCCGGGTACGCGGAGGGCTTTCCGCCGTGCGGTGCACCGCACCGGACGCCGCTCGCCGTTCACCAGGGATGACGGGGCAGCACTCAGGAGGCTACGTTCCCCGCATTCCGGACGGTGGGCCCCGGGGGGCGGAGGCGGACCGGCCGCCGGGAGAGGGGCGCCGCACGACGGGCCCCGCTGATCAGCTCCGACGCGGCAGGTCGGCGGCACCGGCGGTCGGCGGGCCGGCCCGCGGGGCACTGCCCGTTTGTACGTGCACCCATGTACGTCCGCGCCAACCGCCGGGCCCCGCGGGGAGGGTGGCTCCCGGCCCTCCGGGCGAGCCACTAGCATCCCGGACAGGCGAGGCCGGCCACCGCCGGCCCCCCATCCGACCCAGCCACTTGGTCAAGGAGGCACGCCGTGGCCACGCCTTCGTCACGCTCCTCGCGGCGGGAGCCCCACGACGCGGGGGGCGCGGAATCCCCGGCGCCCACCACCGATCCGACCGCGCCGGGTCCCTCCGGCCCCCCTTCGCCGGACCCCGGCGCGAAAAACCAGGCCGGTGCTCCGCTGCGGGGCCGCCTGGTCCACCGCATGCGGGCCGCCGCGCGCCTGCAGACGCTCACCGACGACTCCCCCGCGCTCTGGGACCAGGGCCCCGAGGCGGACCCGGGCACCGGCGACCCGTCGGAGGCGGCCGCCGGCACCGCCGCGCCGCCCGCGACACCGCCGGCCTCCCCGGCCCCCGCGCCACCGTCCGGGCCCGCCCGGGAGACGCCCCCGACCACCGGCGCGACACCCGCCGCACCCGCCCCGGAGCCGACGGGCAAGGCGAAGGAGCACCCGCCCGCGCCGACACCTGCGCCCTCGTCCCCGTCGCCGTCCCGGTCCGCGGCGCCGGCGCCGGCCCCCGCGTCCGCACCGGCAGCCCGGACGACGCCCGCAGCCGGCGCGTCCACTGCCGCGGCCACCCCCGGGCCCGGCGCGGCCAACGCCGCCGACGCGACCGAGCCACCGCACACGTCGTCACCGTCCGCAGGCACGCGAGGAACGCGGGACGCGGCGTCGAGGCCCGCGAAGCCGCAGGAGCCGACCGCGTCCTCGAAGTCCCCCGCGCCTGCGGCCACGCCCAAGGCCTCGGACGGCTCCCGAGCCGCCACGGGCTCCTCGGCCGCCGGTGAGTCGGGAGCCGGTGCGGGCCCAGCCGGCGCCGCCCGTGCGGCAGGTTCGGCGCTCGTCCTGCGGCCGGCGGGCACCGCGGTCAGCACGGGCTCGGGGGGTTCTGCGCCGACGGGTCCCGTCGCACCGGCGGGCCGGGAGCGCCACCCCCGGCGGAACCTCCTCGCCGCGGTCGTCGGCGGTGTCGCCCTGCTCTCGGTGCCGTTGCTGCTCATGGCGTCGGGAGGGCACCAGAAGGCCCCGGACCGGGAGATAGCCGTCAACGACGTCCAGCAGCCCACCGCCCCCGGCAGCCCGACGCCGTCCCTCTCGGCCTCGCCCAAGCACTCGCCCTCGCCCTCCGCCTCGGCGAAGCACAGCTCGCCCAAGCCCACAACCCGCACCGGCCACCCCGCCACCCACGGCGCCTCCGCGCCCAAGCACTCCTCGACGAAGAGCAAGAAGTCGAGTGGGACGCTGGCGGCCCCGGCGGCCCGGATGTTCGGGGGCGCCTGGCAGGTACTCCTCCACGACCGGGCCACCAACCTCTGCGCCGACCTGCCGGACTACGGCAACGGGAAGATCAACGGTCCCGTCAGCCAGTTCCACTGCCGGGCCGGCGACAGCGACAACCAGATGTGGAACCTCCAGCCGGTCGACGGCAAGGGCCCGGGCCAGGCACGGCTCTTCGTGATCCGCAACGCCAAGGACGGCCTGTGCATGGACCTGCCGGCCTACGGCGGGCACCCGGCCGGCACGAAGATCACCGAGTTCACCTGCGATGGCAGTGCCCGGGACAACCAGTCCTGGTACCTCGCGCCGGGGCACGACAACCACTACCAGCTCCGCAACACCAAGAGCGGCGGCCGGTGCCTGGGGGTCGCCGGCGGGCCCGGTTCCGGCGTCGACGTCCAGCTCGCGCTGCGGCCCTGCGGACCGGCCGACACGGACTGGTCCTGGTCGGCTTCCTGACCTCCCCGGCACCGCACGCCACGCCCCGCTGCGGCCGGGACCGCAGCGGAAGCCCACCACCGGGGCCGCGGCGGAGGCCCGGCACCGGGGTCGGCGCGGCGGCCCCACTCCGCGACCGCCGGCCCGGCCCCGTCAGGAGGGCCGCAGGCCCGGGCCTTGCGGCCGTCCCGAAGGGCACAGGCCCACGCCCCGCACCCGGAGCCGACGCAGCCGCGGGCCCGAGGCACAGGGGCCGCCGGCCCGTACGGGCGGCCGCCCGGCCCGCGGGGGCGCGGGCCGGGCGGGCCGCGCCGCCGTACCCGTCACCCGAGCGCACACGTCGCCGCGCCAGGTCCCCTCACCCCAGCGGTCCCCCGTCCCCGAGCGGCACCACCGGACCGACGTCCGCCGCCCGCGCCGGGACGTCCGGCAGCAGGCCGGACCGGGCCAGGCTCCCGTCGAGCCGGAAGGCGGCCAACTCCGCGCGGGAGCGGCACCCGGTGCGCTGGAAGAGCCGGGTCAGCCGCTGCTCCACGGTCTTCTCGCTGCACGCCATGCGGGCGGCTATCCGCCGGTTGGTCTCGCCGTCGCTCACCAGGTCGATCAGCCGGACGTCGTCCTCGGTGAGCCGGGCCGGCCGGGCGCGCCGCCGGGGCATGCTCAGCTTCAGACCGCCCTGCCGCGCCCGGACGGCCAGCATCGTGCGCAGATACGTCGTGGCCCCGAGCGCCTGGGCCTCCCGCACCGCCTCGTCCAGCCAGGTCTGGGGATCGTCGCCGACCACGACCAGGCACTCGCGGGCCAGCAGCGCCAACGGCCGGTCCCCGCGCTGCCGCACCAGCGGGAAGGCGCTCCGCACGCTGCCGGCGTCGCGGTGGGCCAACGCCCTCCCGAGCAGCACCGACTCCAGCGTCATCGGGGAGTCCACCTCGGCGTGCAGCGACTCCAGCTCCGCCAGCGCCCGCTCGCAGTCGTCCTCCCGCTCCTCGCGCGAGGCGAAGGAGATCAGCCGCAGCAGCAGCCGGTCCAGACCGGCGAGCACGCTCCTCGCCCTCGCCCGCCCGACGTCCTGCCACGCCCGCTCGAACGCCTCGTCACTTCCGGCCGTCGCCTGGCGCACCCCCAGCCAGGCCCGTCCGACCAGGGGGTGGGCGACGGCCTCGGGTATCAACTCCAGCCAGGTACGGGCCGCGTCGGTGTCCCCACGCATCCAGTGGATCTCCCCGGCCAGCGCCCGGGCGAGCTGGGCGGCGCCGGAGGGGCCGCGGGAGCGCCCGCGCAGCTCTATCCTGCGGATGCCCGACAGCGCCTCGTCCCATCTGCCCGCGAGGTAGTCGCGGACCACCGCGTGGTAGCGCACGGCGGTGCTGTCACCGACCTTCGGGTACCGGTCGGCCAGCACCACCTCCAGGGCGCCGGCCAGGTCACCGTAGGCGGCGGCGCCGCGCAGCCGGTCCCACGCCGCCCCTTCGACCGGCACCGGCAGGGCCCGCCGGGCCGGCCCGCCGCCGGCCCGGCCGCCCACCGCCGCGGCCAGCAGCCGGGTCTCCGCCGGCGTGGGCAGCGGGCCGCGGGGAGGCCCGTCCGTCCGCGGCTCGACGGCACCGGCCACCGGGGTCAGCGGGCCGATGCCGTACCACCCGCCCAACGCCGCCAGACCGGCCGCCTCCGGTATCCGCCCCACCGCGGCCCGGCACCGGTCGTCCTCCCCCGCGCTCCAGCGGGCGCTGTGCTCGTGCAGCGCCGCCATGCACCAGGCGCGGGCGCTGAAGAGCAGGTCCGGTCCGGCGGCCTCCGGGGGCACGGCGGCCAGGCAGTCGGCCAACCGGCCCGCCAGCGCCAGCGACCCGGCGTGGTCGGCGTGGCGCAGGCCCAGTTCCAGCGCCTGGCGCAGCACACCGGCCGCCTCCGGGCCCGGCCGCATCCGCTCCAGCGCCGCCCCGTAGACACCGACCGCCCGGGGCGGGGCGAACCGTGCGTACCTGCGGGCAGCCGCCAGCAGCAGCGGCACCGCGACCGCGTCGTCCAACCCGGCCCCGACGGCGACCGCGTGACCGGCCAGCCCGGGGCGGCCGGTGCCCGCGGAGCCCGGGTCGAGCCGGTCGAGCACCGAGGAGACGATGCCGCCGTGCAGCTCCCGCAGGTCGCAGGTGACGGGGAGCGTCCGCAGCGCCGCTGCCAGGGCCGGCACGGCGAACGCCACTCGGCCCTCGTGGTCGGTGGTCAGCACGCCCTCGGTGAGCAACTGGTCCACGGCCCGCGCGGCTTCGTGCTCGGCCCCCCGGACCGGCACCGTCATCCGGTACAGGTCCTCCAGGCGCAGCTCGGCCGTCGCGACCAGGTGGGCCAGGGCGGCGGCGATCCGGACGCGCCCGGGGTCCGGCGGGAGGTCCGGCCATCCCAGGCCGGACAGTTCCGGCGCCGCTCCGGCGAACCGCAGACCGTCCGCCGGTTCGCTCAGGGACATCCGGCCGTCCAGTTCGACCAGCGCACCGTCGCCTTCGATGGCGGAGAGCACCGAGAGCAGGCCGGCGGGGTTGCCGGCCAGAGGCCCGAGGGAGTGCGTCACCGCCGCCACCAGCTCGGGCTCGACCGGGTGGCCGAGGCGGCGGGCGAGCAGTTCGCGCACACCGTCCGGGGTCAGCGGGCCCAGCGTGAGCACCTCGTCGGCGGCGAGCGTCAGGTGCCGGCCACCGGCTGCCGGGGGGGCCGGCCGCGACGCGAGCACCACGGGGAGGCCGGCCGGCCGGAAGACGCGCAGCAGCAGCTCCAGGGCTGCGGCGGTGGGCGGCGGCACGGTGTCCACCGCGTCCACCACCATGCCGAACGGGACGTGTGCCGCCGCGTCGGCAAGGACCTCACCGATCGTGGACAGCAGGGTGAGCCCGCCGTCGCGGGCGCCGGTCCGCAGCTCCACCCGCCGGATCTCGGTGACGCGCTTCGGCAAGCGGCCGTCGTTGACCCTGGCCAGCAGCCGGCAGACCGCGTCGACGAGTGCGGCGGTGCCCGGTTCCCCCTCGGCCGACGCCAGGCCCAGCCGCAGCACCTTCGCGCCGCCGCGCACCGCCACCAGCCGCCCGCACTCCACGACGGTGGTCTTGCCCACCCCCGCCGCGCCGGTGACCAGCATGGTCCGTGCGGTGCCGGTCTCCCCCAGGACGCGGGCGACCGCGCGGACGTCGTCCGTCCTGCCGGGCAGGGACGATTCACTCTGCTGCATCGACGACTCCTCACTCCGGGCCCGGCGGGCGCCCGCCGGGGGTGTTCCGAAAGCCTGGCGCCGGCCTCGTCGACGGCTGGAGCCATGATGTCCGATCCGGTGTCCCGGCGAACTGCCCCGGCAGCGGCGGCCGCTGGCGCCAGGTTTCCCTGCCGTGTGGTGGCCGGCCGCCCGAGCCAGGCGGTGATCAGAACCGTACGTGACACGATCAGCGTCTTGACCGGCTGAAGAACGATTCCCTCATCCGCGGGAGGTCGCATGCCGCCCCACACGTCGACCCAGCAAGTCACCGTGGCCATCCACGCCCCCGACGTCCTCACCCGAGCCGGCCTGGCCAGCCACCTGCAGCACGACCGGCGCTTCACCGAGGCACCGTCGGACCGGGCGGAGGACGCGGACGTGACCGTGGTCGCGGTCGACACCGCGGACGCCTCCACCCTGGGGCTGCTGGACTCGCTCTCCGGATCCGCCGGCACCCGGTTCGTGCTGCTGGTGGGCCGGCAGTGGCAGGCGGACATCTTCGCCGCGGTCGACCACGGGGTCCGCGCCGTGCTGTGGCGCGACAGCTTCACCGCAGCCGCCTTCTCCCAGGCCCTGCTGGCCGTCGCACGTGGCGGCGGCAGCTTCCCCCCCACCCTCCAGGGCACCCTGATGCGACAGGTCCAGTGGACCCACCGCGAGGTCCTCACCCCCCGCGGCCTGACCGCCTCCGGGGTCAGCCCCCGCGAGGTGGAGGTCCTGCGCCTGATAGCGGAGGGCCTGGAACTCTCCGAGGTGGCCGAGAAGCTCGCCTACTCCGAACGCACCGTCAAGTACGTCCTCTACGGCCTCATGAAGCGCATGAACCTCCGCAACCGGGCCCACGCGGTCTCCTACGCCTTGCGGACGGGGCTGATATGAGGGCGCCGGCCAACCGGCCTGAGGGCCGACGCCGAACCCGGAGGCCGGCGGGAGCCTGATGGCGGGGGCGAAGGGGGCCTGGCGGGTGCGCGGATGGCGCCTCCCTGACGACCGCAGGCGTCGCACCGGCCTCCCCGTAAGGGGTCCTTGCCATATGAGCGTCCGATGAGGTCGGGTGGTCTGGTGCCGTGCATCGCAAGGCGCCGGAGAGTCCTCGTAGCGGAGCTACCAGGGCTTTTCGGCAACGCCGCGAGGTGCGGTGCCAGACCACGCGACCCGGGCGGGCATATGGCAAGGCCCCCTAAGGGCCTCGCCTCATGCCGTCCCGTCCTCAGGCCCTCGGTGTGACGGGTCGGGCGGCGGGAGTTCGATGCGGAAGGTGCAGCCCTGGCCCGGGGTGGTGTCGAGGGTGATGCGCCCGCCGTGGGCGGTGACAAGGGCGTGTGCGATGGCGAGGCCCAGGCCGGACCCGCCGGTGGCGCGGGTGCGGGAGTCGTCGGTGCGGTAGAAGCGGTCGAAGACCCGCTCCCGTTCGGCGCGGGTGAGGCCGGGGCCCTGGTCGGCGACCTCGATGACGGCCCGGTCACCGACACTGCCGACGCCGATCCTGACCGGGGTTCCGGACGGGGTGTGGGTGACCGCGTTGCCGATGAGGTTGGTGACGACCTGGCGGAGCCGGGCCTCGTCGGCGACGGCGGAGGCGGTGGCGGGTCTGCCGCCGCCGGGGCCCGTCAGGGTCACGGGGCGGGTGGCGTCCAGGGCCCGCACGTCGCGCAGCGCATCGGCTGCCAGCGTGCGCAGGTCCATGGGGGCGAGGTCGAGGGCGAAGCCCGGCGCCCGGCCGGGAAGGCGGTCCCCGGCCTTCTCGTCGAGGCGGGCGAGCAGGAACATCTCCTCGACGAGTCGGGTGAGGCGTTCGGCCTCCTCCGCGATGCGGGTCATGGTCCGGTCCACGTCGTCGCGGGCGGGCAGGGCACCCATGCGGTAGAGGTCGGTGTAACCCTTGATGCCGACCAGGGGCGTGCGGAGTTCGTGGCTCGCGTCGGCGAAGAAGCGCCGGGTGCGTGCCTCGGCCTCGGCGCGGGCCCTGAAGGCCGTGTCGATCCGGTCGAGCATCTGGTTGAGGCAGGTGGTCAGGCGTCCCACCTCGGTCTGCGGGGCGGCCAGTTCGGGGACCCGGTGGGAGTAGTCGCCGGCGGTGATGGCCGTAGCGGTCTCCTCGATGCGGGTCAGGGGGCGCAGACCGGAGCGGACGGCGAACCAGCCCGCGACGGTCAGGGCCGCGAGGAGGGCGGCGCCCACGGTCAGGGAGAGGTTGCGGGTCTTGGCGGCCGTCCGGTCGACCTCCGCGAGGGAGGTGGCCATCACGACACTGCCCCGGGCCTCGGAGCGCGCGGGCGGGAAGACCTCGGCAGGCTGGGTGAGGGCGACGACCCGCCAACTGCCCTCGCCGTCCTTCGCGGGCACGCTGAAGGGGCGGCCCCCACGGGCGAGGACGGCCTCACGGTCGAGGCGGGGCAGGTCGGGACCGCCGTCCGGTGGCGCGGGGCTCGCCTCGAACGCCCTACGCGTGGCGCCGTCCACGTCCAGATACGTCACGGTGGTGTCGCCGAGCATCCCCAGGGCCTGCGCACCGGGCGGGGTGTCGGTGGGGGCGGGTGGGGTCAGGCGGGCGGCGATCTGGCTGGTGAGGACGAGCCGGTCGTCGACCCGGTCCTGGAGATAGCCGCGCAGGGCCGTGGTGACGACCACGCCCGTCCCGAGCAGGCCGACGGCCACCAGGCACGTGCACAGCCACAGCAGCCGGGTGCGGAGCGACAGCCGCCGCAGCCGGGGCCGTCGCAGGACGGGGCGCTTCACAGCCGGGGTTCGCGGACCACGTAGCCCACACCCCGGACGGTGTGGATCAGCTTGGGCTCGCCCGGGTCCACCTTGCGGCGCAGATAGCTGATGTACGTGTCGACGATGCTGGGATCGCCGCCGAAGTCGTACTCCCACACGCTCTGGAGGATCTGGTTCTTCGTCATGGTGCGCTCCGCGTTGGTGACGAGGAAGTGCAGGAGACGGAACTCGGTCGGGGACAGCCGTACGGTCCGGCCGGCCCGCGTGACGTGGTGGCTGTCGGGTTCGAGCGTCAGGTCGCCGACCGCGATCCGGGTCGGCTGCTCGCCCCGGGTACGGCGCAGCACCGCATGGATGCGGGCGATCAGCTCCTCCAGGTCGACGGGTTTGGTGACGTAGTCGTCGCCGCCGAGGCGCAGACCGTGCAGCCGGTCGTCACGGTCCTCGCGCGCGGTGACGAAGAGGACCGGCACATCGCCTCCCCGGCCGGCAAGAGGTGAGCGCGGCTGGGCCCGCAGGCGGCGGATCACCTCGAAGCCGTCCATGTCGGGAAGCATGACGTCGAGAAGGACGAGGTCGGGGGTGTGCGTCGCGGCCAGGTCCAGGGCCTGCCGGCCGGTGGCGGCTGCGTCGACCTCGAAGCCTGCGTAGCGCAGGGCGGTCCGCAGCAGTTCCCTGACGGTGGGTTCGTCGTCGACCACGAGCAGGTGGTCGGGGCGGGCCCCGGGGCGGAAGGGCCCGGGGCCGGAGTGGGATGTCGGTTCCGCCATGGTCGGGGTCGCACTTTCCTGTGTGAGGCCGGGAGCGTCTCCTCAGGAGATCACACGGTCTCGGGAGACGAGTCGGACATGCCCCGGGACGAGCGGGACGGGGACGGTGCGGGCGAGGAGGCCGACGGGGACGGGGGTGCTGACCGCTCTGCGGCTGCCTGGCCTGGGCGGGCACCGTCCCCTCGCCGGCGTGCCCCGTCGGACTGCCGTGGCGCGGGGCCACTCCGGCGGGCCCTTCGCTCCCGGAGCCGGCTGCCGCCGTAGCCCGCGAGAACCGCCAGGGCGAATCCGATGACGGCGGAGAAGCCGGGCGCACCGTCGAGGCCCGCCGCCAGGCCGCCCATCTCGCTGCCCATGAACGTGATGCCGAACCGCAGTGACCCGCGGGCCAGAAGAGGGAGCAACAGGACCGTGGCGGCTACGGCGGTGCCCAGCCGCAGCGCGGTTTCCACGTGACGGCCGAGGACGGCATCCGTCTCTTCTCGCGGGGTCCGCGCGGGGGTGCGGGCTGCGGCGACGTACCCGGCGGCCACCAGCAGGAGCACGGCCACGAGCATGCAGGCGAGCCACAACGGCACGCCGGCGCCCGACCAGCCGCTGAGGTCCAGGGACCTGTCCTTGCCGTGGGCACCACCTGCTCCGCCCTGGGCGCCGCCGAGCATACCGGCCATCCCGCCCCCTTCGGCCTGGAGGCGGTGCAGGCCGGCCTCCCAGGAGGTGCCGAGCCCCGCGGTGCACAGCACGGCTATCAGGTTCGGACCGGCCAGCAGCAGCAGGCCCGCCGCCTGGGCCGCCTGCGCACGGCCGGTCAGGGCCGCGGCGCCGGCCAGCAGCGCGACGGCGAAGGCCGCGCAGCACAGCACGGCGGCGGTCCCCACGAGGGTGGAGGTGACGGCGTTCCACTTCAGCCGCGGGCGGCCCAGCGCCACCGGCTGCGGCAACGTCGTACGGCGCGCCGCGAGGCAGCCGATGGCGAGTACGGCGCCGACCCCCAGCAGCCCCAGGAAGAGGGTCGTCCCGGGGTCGGACCTGAACAGCGCCGAGGAAAGCCCCTTGCTGAGTCCTCCGCCACCGCCCATGCCCAGCCTGCCGAGCGCCCCGGCCCCCGCGCCCCCCGTGAAGCGGTCCGTCAGGCTCCCGGGGAGCCGGGCTGTGCCCTGGGCCATGGCGGCAAGAGCCGGAAGGATGACCGACGTGGCCCCCAGGGCCCCGGCGCACCGCGCCCACAGCATCCCGGGGGTCGGCCGCTGCCGCCTCCTGAGCGGGCGGAAGAAGAGAAGCGCCAGGACGGCCGCGCCCAGGAAGGTGAGGGCCAGCGGGGTCACCGCGAGGTGACCCCGCAGACCGAGGGTCATGCCGCCTCCGCCCGCCCCGCCGAACAGCCCGCCGCCCCCGTCCGCGCCGGCCCCGGAGGAAGGGTCCGACTCCACGGTGACATCACCGCCGGCGGCGGCGCTCACCAGCAAGGGCACGAGGCGGGAGAGGGGTGCGATCGCCCCGGCGCCGAGCAGGGCGAGCGCCGCCCACGCGGCGGCGGCCATGGCGGTGACGGCGGCCCCGACGGCGAAGGCGCCTTCGAGGGCGTGGCGCCACGGCGATCCGGGGGGCGCGGGGCGGGGCGAGGTGGAGGACATGGGCAGGCTCCCTGCGGGGGGATGGCGCGGTGGGGCGGTGGCGGCGCCAGGGGCCGCCGACCAGGAACAAGGACGCCGGTACGGGTGCCGGCACCGAAGCTGTTACGGGCCCGGCACGGACGTCGGCACGGGCCCTGCCGAAGGCGGGTGTCAGGTACCGGAGTCCCGGCCCCCGCCGCTGCTCGACGTCTCGACGGCCACGCCGTGGCCGGGGCCGTCCGGACCGGGGCCGTCCCGGCCTGGCCCGGTCGCTGCCGAGACGGTGACCTGCCACGCGTCCGTCTCGCCACCGTTCTCTCGTGCGAGCCGCTCGCCCTCGACGTCCAGGTCGGGCACCAGGCGGTCCAACCACCGGGGCAGGTGCCAGGCGCGTCGGCCGAGCAGGGCCAGGACGGCCGGGACGAGCGCCATGCGGACGACGAACGCGTCGAAGAGGACGGCGGCTGCGAGCCCGAAGCCGATCGTTTTGATCATCTGCTCGTCGGAGCCCATGAACGCGGCGAACACCGAGACCATGATCACCGCGGCGGCGCTCACCACCCGCCCACTGTGCTCGAACCCGTTGACCACGGAGTCCTTCGGCGACTGGCCGTGCACGTACGCCTCACGCATCCGCGTCACGAGGAACACCTCGTAGTCCATGGCGAGACCGAAGACGACACCCACCATGAAGATCGGCATCATCGACATCACCGGTCCGGGCTCTGCGATCCCGAAGAGAGAGGACAACCAGCCCCACTGGAAGACCGCGACCACCGCGCCCAGACCGGCGAGGACGGAGAGCAGGAAGCCCAGGGCCGCCTTGAGCGGGACGAGCAGCGAACGGAAGACGGCGATGAGCAGCAGGAACGCCAGGCCGACCACGAGGGCGAGGTACGGGAGCAGGGCGTCGGACAGCTTCTGCGAGACGTCCACGTTCATCGCCGTCTGCCCGGCGACCAGGACGTGCGCGTGGTTCTCACCGGCGAGTTCCGGGGCGCGCAGCGCATGGACGAGGCCGGCCGTCTCGGTGCTCGCGGGCGCGGTTTCCGGGACGACGTTGAGGACGGCGGTGTCACCCGACGCGCTGAGCCTCGGCGGTGCGACGGCGGCCACGTCCTTCCTGCCGTCGATCTCCCGGGCGACGTCCTCCGCGGCCCCCTTGGCGCTGCCGCCGTCGTCGGCCTGGACGACCACGCTCAGCGGTCCGTTGTAACCGGGGCCGAAGCCCTCGGCGACCAGGTCGTACGCCTGCCGCTGCGTCGTCGAGGCGGGCTTGGACTCGTCGCCGGGCAGACCCATCTCCAGGGACGCCGCGGGCACGGCGATCACCGCGAGCAGGGCGACTGCGGCGAGGAGGACGGCGACCGGCCGCCGGACGACGAACCGGGCCCAGCGCACGCCCATGACGGGCTTCAGGCCCTCGGCACCGCGGCGCCGGGGCCGGGGCGGGCCGATGCGGCGTCCGCAGATGCCGAGCAGCGCGGGGATCAGGGTGACGGCGACGAGCATCGCGATGACGACCGTGCCGGCCGCGGCCAGGCCCATCTGCGTCAGCAGCGGGATGCCGACGACGCACAGTCCGGCCAGTGCGATGACCACGGTCAGCCCGGCGAACACCACCGCTGATCCGGAGGTGCCGACCGCGTGCCCGGCCGCCTCCTCGCGGCTGCGGCCCCGGGCGAGTTCCGCGCGGTAGCGGGAGACCACGAACAGGGCGTAGTCGATGCCGACGGCCAGGCCGATCATGGTGGCGAGACCGCTGGTGGTCGAGGCGAGCCCCAGCGGCTCCGCGAGCACCTTGATCGCCATGCCGCCCAGGCCCACGCCGAGGATGGCGGTGAGCAGCGGAAGCCCGGCCGCGAGCAGCGAACCGAAGGTCAGGACGAGCACCACCGCCGCCACCGCGAGGCCCATGGCCTCGGAGGAATGCCCACCGCCCACCGCTTCCACGGCGTTACCACCGACCTCGACGGTCAGCTCCGGCGAGCCCGCCGCCTCGACGGTGTCCTGCAAGGCCTCACGCGAGCTCTCCGCCAGCTTCGAGGCGGGCACCTCGTAGGAGACCTGTGCGTAGGCGGTGGAGCCGTCCTCGCTCACCGACCGGGCGGTGTACGGGTCGACGACGCGGCTGACCTGCGGGTCGTTCCCGAGCTTCCGGACGGTCTCCTGGACGGCCTTCTTCGTCGCGGAGTCGGTGACCTTTCCGTCCTCGGCCCGGAAGACCACCCGCGCCGTCGCCCCGTCGGCGTTCAGCTCGGGAAAGCTCCTGCCCAGCAGGTCGTACGCCTGCTGCGCCTCCGTGCCCGGCATCGAGAAGTCGTTGGGCGGTGCGGGGGGAGCCTTCCCCGCCAGTACGGCCGCGCCCACGAGCAGCACCACCCACAGCAACGCGACCGGCCAGCGCCTCCGGAAGGAGAACCGGCCCAGCCTGGAAAGGAACGCGGCCACAGCAAGGACTCCCGTCAGGACAAGGCTCATCGGAACAGTCGCCGACGCTGCCAGCCCCGCCTGACCATTCTCGGAGAGACTCTGAGAGCTTCCGGAGAACCGCCGCCGCCAGGACCGGACAGAGGCGGCGAATCCGCGTGCGGACGCCGCCTCCGCGGTCCGATTCACAGAAAGCTCACCGGGTCGCCCGAGGTGAGCCCGGCCGCTACGTGCCCAGGTGGGCACCGATCGTCGCGGGCGCCACGGCCGCAGACGGCACGCCTGCGGACGGCACGGCCGTCAGGCGCAGGGCGCCCTCAGCCGGCGCTCCCCCACCGGCCCCATGCGCTCGCGTCGTCCAACGGCACCCGGCCGTCGGCTCACACCGGCGTGCCGACGGCCGTCAGCCGACCGGACTTCCCGTCCACCGCGAAGGACTTGAGAGGGGTGACGGGGCTGTCCGGCCTGGTCCGGTCGGCCGTCTTGTACCAGTCGCACTGCACCCGCTCGGCGGTGACGTCGATGACTGAGCAGCCGTTCGCCGAGACATCGCCCCACGACAGGTGTGGGTTCACGGCGAGGACGGCGTCGGCCGTCAGCCCCTCGTCGAAGCTGCCCAGTGTCGGGCTGGTGACGGAGGAGACGGTGAACTGCGTGGCGAGGGGGGCTCCGCCCCCGGAGGCCGGCACCTGTCCGGCCCACGAGGAGTGCACGTCCCCGCTCAGCATCACCGTGCCCCGCACACCGTGGTCGCGCAGATGCGCGAAGAGTTCACGCTGTTCGGCCTGGTACCCGTCCCATCCGTCCGTGTTGGCCACGGCGACGGGATCGGACTGACCGGTGGGCATGAGCAGGGGCGCGGCGACGACGGAGCTGCCGATCAGATGCCAGGCGGCGCCGCCCTGCACGAGCCCCTGCTTGAGCCAGGCCATCTGGGAGCGCCCGAGCAGCGTCCGGGACGGGTCGCTGATGCCGGCGGTGTCCGTCGGCTCGACCTGCTCCGACCGGAAGCTGCGCAGATCCAGCATGGTCAGGTCGAGGAGCCTGCCGAAGTGCAGCCGCCTCTGTGTCGAGCCGGCCAGCGCCGGGCGTATCGGAAGCCACTCGAAGTACGCCTGCTTGGCCGCGGCCACCCGCTCGGCCCAGGGGCCCTCCGTGGCGGGGTCGTGATCGCCCGCTCCGCCGGACCACGAGTTGCCGCACACCTCGTGGTCGTCCCAGGTGGCGATGAACGGCGCCGCGGCATGGAGGGCTTGCAGGTCGGGGTCGGTACGGCTCTGACCGTACCGTGCCCGGTAGTCGGCCAGCGTGACGCATTCGCGCGCTGGATCCGAGACGCGTACGTCCGTGTCCTGCGGCGCCTGCTCGTATATGTAGTCACCGAGGTGGACGACCGCGTCCAGGTCGCGACGGTCGGCGAGGTGGCGGTAGGCGGCAAAGTACCCACGGCGGTAGCTGGCACAGGAGACCACGCCGAACCGCACACCGGCCATGGAGTCCGCCGCGGGCGCGGTCCGGGTGCGACCGGCCGGGGAGACGTGGCTCCCCACGTGAAAGCGGTAGTGGTACGTGCACCCCGGACGCAGCCCGCTCACGTCCACCCGGACCGTGTGATCCCGCCCGGCGTCGGTGCGCACCGTCCCCGTGCGCACGGTGCTGCTGAAGCCGGGGTCCTCGGACATCTCCCACCGCACGTCCGTCGCGGGCCCCCGGTTCTGTCCCGGCAGGCATCCCGGGGTGGGGGTGACCCGGGTCCATATGACCACGCGGTCGGGCAGCGCATCTCCGGAAGCGACCCCGTGCACGAACACCTGGTCCCTCTCTTCCTGGCGCCCCGAACCGGGGGCGGACTCGGCAGCCGATGCCGCTGACGCCTCCAGGAGATGGCTCCCGCCGAGAGCGGCAACACCGGAGGCAGCGGTCGCGAGGCGGACGAAGTGACGGCGGCGAAGGGGGGAAGTCGTCATGTCGCTGAAAGCTACTTGCCAAGATCCACTGCACGATGGCCGGAAAAGGGAATTCCCAGAAAGCTGTAAGGAGTTCTCAGGTCCCTTTATGGTTTCGGCCCCGCCCGGGTCGCATGACACACCACCGAGCACCCGGTGGTACGTCCGCACCCGAAAGGCGGGCACGGAATCCCGTTCGTCATCCCCGCCTTCACGTCCCGGTCCGCCGGCCTCTCCGGAGGCAAGCCGGTGGCCCCTCGACCACCTCATCCCCGGACCAGCCACCTGACCGCCAGGTGCGACTGCACTGGGAACCCAGCACCCAGGCGCTCCCCTCGCACCCCGGGGCCCCTTGCCGCGATCCGACCCGGCCTGGCACACCAGTCGCACACCGACACAAAAGCCCAGGTCACACAGCGAGTGTGACCTGGGCTTCAAGTGAGCCGCCTAAGGGAATCGAACCCTTGACCTACGCATTACGAGGGGGTGCAAGATCGTGACGGGGGGTGCCGGAGGATGTCACAGCATCCCGTTTACCCAGCTCATCGGCCTGCACTTCTGGATCCGTGTGCTATCCGATCCATCCCATGCCGCCCCGTCCGCTCACGCATCGCTCACGCACGCTCGACGCGCGAGTATCCAAGGGGTCGCGGCGGCCAGGGACCCGGCCGTGCAGTACGGCTGACCGCTCCTTTGCCAGTCGCACAGGCGGCTGGGCCACACCACCGCCCGCAGCGCGAACGCGGACGGTGCGAGCGCGTCTAGACCTACGCGGGCAGCGCGGGGAACACGACCACCGAGCCGTCCTTGTTGCGGGCGATCTCGATCGCCAGGTCCGTCGTCCGGCTGTTGACCGTGATGCCGTCGCCCAGGCGGCGAATCCGGTATGCCGCGCGCATCAGGCGGTTGACTTCACTCGTCGTGATGACGGGGAGCAAACCGCTGGGGCCTGCCAGTTCCAGCGCCGACAGGCGCACCAGGACACAGGCGATGCTCGACTCCATTTCGTCGAGGCGCTGCTGGTTGCGCTTGAGTGCGCGGGTGAAGTGCTTGAACGGATTGTCGGGGTCGCTCTGGGCGCTTTCGACTGCCTGGAGGATGACGACCCGCCGCATCAGCGCGATGGCCAGCGAGGCGAGTTCGAGGTGGGCGCGGAACGTGCCACCGTGGTCGTCGACGCCGGGGAACGACTTGGTCAGCGTGTCGAGTTCGACGGCCTCGCCCTCGGGCAGGTTGTCGAGCGCGCTCTGCCATCGGGCGAGGCGCAGGCCGGCTTTACCCAACGCCGTTTCGATGGTGTGCACCGCCGAGTCGAGTCCCAGCGAGACACCGAGCCTGCCCTCGTCGAGCAGGATGGCCGTGGCCTTGTCGATGGCGACACGGCTGCCGTTGAGTGCGCTGTGCTCGTCGTCAAGTCTGTCCTGCTGAAGTTGCTCCAGCAGGTCCGTGATGTGTTCGATGGCCAGCTGGCGCTTGTGGTCGGCGTGCGCGCTCACCCCGACCGCCACGGCCATGAGCACGAGCGGAGCGGCCACGGTGAGCACCGTGCCGCCGGCGGCCACGGCACCGGCGGTCGCCCCGGCCCCGCCGACCGTGCCCGCCGCTGCCGCTTTGCCGACCGGCACGAGACTCGCTTTGGCGGCGATCCTGCCAGTGGTGGTGTCCACGATGTCCCCGAAGAAGCGACCGGCCGCCTCCTTCGGCTCCATCAGGCGAAGGGTGCCCCGCCCGAACTGGGCGGCGACCTTCGCCGGGACCACTAGGCGATACAGATTCTCGCCGGAAGCGGTTGCTCTGGCCGCCGTGAGGGAAGTACGCGTCGATTGCGTGATGAACTGTGACAGGTGCTGTGCCAGGGGACTCGCGGCGTCGAGCGGGAGGCCCTTGGCGCGGTCGATCTCGGCGGGCAGCGGATGCGCCTCAAGGGTGACGATCGGTTCGTCGGCCAGGACGGCCAGCACTCCTCGCAGTTCCGTCAGGCGCTCGGCCGTCATCGGCTCGCCCGCGGCCAACCCCGGCACCCGGACCTCACCGGTTGCCAGCGTCCACACCGGAACTATCGTCTTGCGGTCATCACTCATCGTCTCCCCTTGTCCTCCCACAACAGTGCATGGCTGACGTCCGACAGAATTTGCGAGCGCTTTGAAGGTGCACTGCCCTTGCGCCGGCGTGGCCGGGCTGTCTCAGCTGTCCGGCATACCGGTGGTGGACCACTCGTTGGCGAAGTGCTCCATCTGCTTCAGGACCAGGTCGACGGCCTCCAGGCGCCGGTCCGGCGGGTAGTTGTGCCGGGCCAGCAGGCGCTTGATGGCGCTGCGGAGGCCGGCGCGGACGGGTTCACGGGCGATCCAGTCCGGCTTGAGCTTCTTCTGGACCTCTGCGACGAGGTCGCGGGCGATGATCGCCAGGACGTCGTCGCCCATGAGCTGCTGCGCCGTGCCGTGGTCGGCCACCGCATCGTAGAAGGCCAGTTCGCGCCAGTTCAGCGGCGGGTCGAACTTCTCGCCCCGCTTGGCGTCCTCGACCACCTCCTTGGCCATCTCGACCAGTTTGGCGATGAGTTCGGCGCTCGTGTACTGCTGCCTCGTGTACCGGGTCATGAGGTCCTGCAGGCGGTCGGACAAGGCTGTGCGGCGGACGATGTTGTGCCGGGTGACCTCGCGCATCTTCTGCTCGATGAGCCGCCGGAGCGCCTCGGCCGCAAGGTGGGGGGTGTCGCTTGCCTGGAGCTTCGCGGCGAGCGCGTCGTTGAGGTGCGTGAGGTCGGCCATCTCCAGGCCGGCCTCGGCGAATAGGTCCGATATTCCGCCGGTCTCGACCACGGACGAGGTCAGCTGGGCGAGGTACAGCTCGACGTCACGGGCGACGGGCAGGCCGCGCGCCTCACGGTCCGCCGCGTCGAGCTTGGCCATGTAGGCGCGGACCTCGACGAAGAACTGGATGTCCCGCCGCCAGGTCGGGTGGTCCGGGAACCGCTCGCCGATGTTCGTGGCACTGGCGGACAGCGCGTAGAAGCGCTCCAGGCGGTGAGAGTGGTCGCGGAAGCGTCGGCCGACGGTCTGGCGGGGGTCATCGAGCTTCTCCGGGTCGTTGCCGGGGGTGCGCGGGTTCCGGAGGTACTCGGCGGCTCTGCCGGCCGCGTTGACGAACGCCTTGGCGGTCGGCTGTTCCAGACGCGCACGCCAGTTGAAGCCGCGCAGGATGTCGCTGAGGATGTCGTACTCGTTGCGCAGCTCGTCCAGTGCGCGGTCGAGGTCCTGGCCGAGGGTGCGGTCCTCCTGGTCGGCGTCCGTGTACTCGGCGATCGCCTTCTGCAGGTTCTCCGTCAGCGGCGCGTAGCCGACGAGAAGACCGTCCTCCTTGCCGCGGAAGCGGCGGTTGACCCGGGCGAGGGCCTGCATCAGGTTGGCGCCCTTGAGCGGACGGTCCAGGTACATGGTGTGGACCGGCGGGGCGTCGAAGCCGGTCAGCAGCATGTTGTTGACGATGAGCAGCTCCAGCTCGTCGTCGGGGTCCTTGGCCCGGTTGATGACCGCCTTGCGCTGGCTGTCGGGCAGCGCGTGGACGAGCAGGCGGTCCTCGTCCTTGCGGGAGTTCGACGAGAAGACGATCTTCATCGCGCCCTTGGACGGCTCGTCGCTGTGCCACTCGGGCCGCAGCTCGCGCAGGGCGTCGTAGACCCGGACGCAGATCTCGCGGGTCGCGCAGACGACCATCGCCTTGCCGGCCGCCCCACCCTTCTCGGAGATACCGACGAACGGTCGCATCCGCTCGCGCCGCTCCTCCCAGTGCGCCACCAGGTCCTCGGCGAGATCCCTGACACGGGCCGGCGCGCCGTACATGGCGTTCATCGTCGCGACGGCCTGCTCGACCCGGCGGCGCTCGGTGTCGTCGAGGCCGTCGGTGATGCGGTCGGCCTCCTCGTCGATCTTCGTCGGGTCGACGTCCTTGCCGAGGACGAGCTTGATGACGCGGCCCTCGTGGAAGACCTTGACCGTCGCGCCGTCGTCGGCGGCCCGCTTGAGGTCGTAGATGTCGATGTAGCCGCCGAAGACCTCGCGGGTGTTGCGGTCGGCCTCGGAGATCGGCGTTCCGGTGAAGGCGAGGAGCGTGGCGTGCGGGAGGGCGTCGCGGAGGTGGCGGGCGTAGCCGTCGAGGTTGTCGTAGTGGCTGCGGTGGGCCTCGTCGACGACGACCACGATGTTGCGCCGGTCGGAGAGGAGCGGGTGGTCGGCCCCCGACTCCTTCTCCTCCTTGGTCCTGCCGAACTTCTGCAGGGTGGTGAAGAGGATGCCGCCGGTCCGCTTGGCCGCGAGTTCTTCGCGCAGATCGGCCCGGGTGAGGATCTGGCGAGGGGCCTCCTGGAGGATCTGGCTCTCCAGGAAGGTGGAGTACAGCTGGTCGTCGAGGTCGTTGCGGTCGGTGATGACGACGACGGTCGGGTTCAGCAGGGCCGGGTCGCCCATGACCATCGCCGTGGTCAGCACCATCTCCTCGGACTTGCCCGAGCCCTGCGTGTGCCAGACGACTCCGGCCTTCCCGTCTCCGGCCGCCGCTTCGCGCACCTTCTCCGCGGCACGGGTCACCGCGAAGTACTGGTGCGGCTTGGCGATGCGCTTCATCCGCTTGGACGGGACGAAGTTGATGAAGGAGCGGCAGAGGGAGAGGAAGCGGGACTGGTTGAACAGGCCGTGCAGCGCCAGGTTCTGGCCCGAGTCAGCCACCTCCTCGTCGTCCACGGCGAACGGGGTGACGCGTGCCCCGGTCTCGTCCGTGTTCCACGGCGCGAAGTGCTCGTACGGGGTGAAGGGCGTGCCGTACTTCGCCGTCACCCCGTCGGAGAGCAGCACCACCGCGTTGTAGCGGAAGGCGGTCGGGAACTCCTTCACGTACCGGGCGACCTGGGAGTGCGCGTCCTGGAGCGTGGCGTACTCGTCGCCGGCGCGCTTCAATTCCAGTACGGCGAGGGGGAGTCCGTTGACGTACAGGACGATGTCGAAGCGGCGTCGCTTCTCGCCGTCGACGACGGTGACCTGGTTCAGCGCGCGATACGTGTTCCCGTCCGGGTCGGCCAGGTCGACGAGGCGGACGGTCGGGTTGTGCTCGGCACCGAATGCGTCGGTGTGGACGACGGAGCGGATGCCGGTGGTCAGGTATCCGTGGGCGGTGCGGTTCTCCTCGTACGTGTCCTGCGACTCCGGGGTCGCCGCGGCGGCGATCACGTCGCGGACGGCGTCCGGGGGCAGCTGGGGGTTGAGCCGCTCGATCGCCTCCCGGAGGTCGGGGTAGAGGATCAGGTCCTCCCAGGACTTGCGGTGCCCGGAGCCGGGGGCGAACTCGTTGCCGGAGGCGGGGAGCCAGGCCAGATCGGCGAGCTCCTCAAGGGCGAGCAGTTCCCAGTCGGCTTCCAGGGGGCGGTGGTTGTGGCGGCTGCTGCTTTCGCTCTCGTCGTCGTGCGTCATGTGTGGTCCTCGACAATCTTCTCGGCGTCTTTGACGCGAAGGCGGCCGGACATGAGCTGGGGGAGGAGGGTGTCGCGGAGGGCGGCTAGGGTGCAGGATTCCTCTGCCGTCTGGCGGAGCCGATCATCTAGGGCCCTGAGCTGCGACTCAAGGCCATCGATGTACAACTCGCTCGGCCAACTCACCTCTAGCTGCGAGAATTGCTTCTTGTTGATGGCTCCAAAGACCGTCCCCTCCGCTTCATAGGGACGCCATACGGATTTATCGGACGACAGCGCATGAAGCATCACGTGGGGATAGCGAGGTGATCGCACCGCGGCAACGCCGCGCCCGATCCCGCACCCTTCTACAGCCACATTGATTTTCCCAACAGGAGCCCGGACGCTCACGAGTACGTCGTTTTCATAAGCGAAGCGTGTGACTGCACTGCACCACACCCTGCGCCTCGGATAGCGCATGCCGAAATCCTTGGTGCCCTGATAAAAGGGAAGTCCATCCCCCGTCTCGTTGTAAGTTTCACCAGGGGGCGACTGCCCCATTGTAATGCTGGCGACGTCAGTGATCACGCGAGGAGCGAGGCCAACACATCCCCGGAAAAGCAAGCCAGCCAGCTCGTCTACCGTGGCCGCGATGCGCTCGTTGACGGCGATCTTGTCGTCCAGCGCCCCGAGGATGGACGCGACGGCATCCTGGATCAACGGGGGCGGCGTTGGAATTGGGAGATCCTTAAGGTCCCGCAGATTAATTTTCTGCGTAACGCTCCCACTCATGCGCGACGTGAGCCAATCGATCGCTTGAGGCGACTTAAGGAACCAGTTAACGAATCCGTGGTTTACCTCACGCCCGAGCGGAATGACCGCGACATCACGAGATACATTGAACCCGCTGAACTCTCGCGACACCACTGCACAGTGTCCAGGTTCAGCGATCAGGTTGATGATAACCTCTCCCCCCTGCAGCACTGTTCGACTGAACTGTTGACTAACCTCTGGAGTTACGCGCTTGGCATCGTCGAATTCGATCCGATTGTTTCGGATGTCTCCACCTCGGATGACGGGAACACCATTGGGAACAAATTCGCCGACCTTTACGATCCCATAGGTAATACCCCGCGAGGTGTCGCATAGGTCAGACAGCATTCGGTGCGGATAATGCCTCATGCCAGCCTTCCCAACTGTTCCCGAACCACGGTCTCCAACTCCGCCGACCTGTCGAACAATCCGTACAACTCCTCCGTGAGCGCAGCGATTCGCTCCCCCACAGCCTCCGCGCTCTCCTCCTCTGCCTCAACGGCCCCCACGTACCGCCCCGGCGTCAGCACATACCCGTGCTCCCGGACCGTCGCGAGGTCGGCCGAGAAGCAGAACCCGGCCTCATCCGCGTACGTCAGCCCCGCCTCACGAGCCGACGCCGTTCCCCGCCACGCGTGATAGACGCCGACGATCTTCGCGAGGTCGGCTTCCGTCAGTACCCGCTCCGTCCGGTCCACCATCTCGCCCATGTTCCGGGCGTCGATGAACAGGATCTCCCCGCGTCGGTCGTCCAGGCGCTTCGCACCCTGCGGGGTCTTGTCCTTGGCCAGGAACCACAGGCACGCCGGGATCTGCGTCGTGCGGAACAGCTGGGACGGCATCGCGACCATGCAGGCCACCAGGTCAGCCTCGATCAACGCCTGCCGGATCTCGCCCTCACCGCCCTGCTGCGAACTCATCGACCCGTTGGCCAGGACGATGCCGGCGGTGCCTCGCTCGCCCAGCTTGGAGATCATGTGCTGGAGCCAGGCGTAGTTGGCGTTGCTCTTCGGCGGCACCCCGTACCGCCACCTCGGGTCGCCCTCGTCCCGCGCCCAGTCCTTGATGTTGAACGGCGGGTTGGCCATGACGAAGTCGGCCTTGAGGTCGGGGTGCTTGTCGTCGGCGAAGGTGTCGCCCCAGCGGGGGGCGAGGTTGCCGTCGATGCCGTGGATGGCGAGGTTCATCTTGCCCAGGCGCCAGGTGCGCTCGTTGAGCTCCTGGCCGAAGACCGAGATGTCGGCCTTGTGGGCGCGCCCGGCGTGCGCCTCGATGAACTTGGCTGCCTGGACGAACATGCCGCCCGAGCCGCACGCGGGGTCGTACACGCGCCCCTCGTACGGCTCCAGGATCTCCACGATCAGTCGGACGACGGACTGCGGGGTATAGAACTCGCCGCCCCGCTTGCCCTCGGCCCGCGCGAAGTTGCCGAGGAAGTACTCGTACACCTCGCCCAGCACGTCCTGCGCCGGCTTGTCGCCGCTGCCGCCGAAGCGGGCGTCGCTGATGAGGTCGACGAGTTCGCCGAGGCGCTTCTGGTCGACGTTGTCGCGGTTGAAGATCTTCGGCAGGACGCCCGTGAGCGAGGCGTTCTCGCGCATGACGGCGTCCATCGCGTCGTCGAGGAGCTTGCCGACGCCCTGGCTCTTGGCGTGGGTGGCGATCCACGTCCACCGCGCGGTCTCCGGGACCCAGAAGACGTGGGCGCCGGTGTACTCGTCCCGGTCCTCCAGGAAGTCGTCCATCCGGTCCTCGGTGATGCCGTCGTCGGCGAGTTCCGCGGCGAGCTGGGAGCGGCGCTCGTCGAAGGCGTCGGAGACGTACTTCAGGAAGATCAGGCCGAGGACGAACTCCTTGTACTGCGCGGCGTCGATGGAGCCGCGCAGCTTGTCGGCTGCCTTCCACAGGATCGCCTGGATCTCCTTGGCGGTGGAGGCGCTGAACAGCTCCGCCTGTTCGGTGGGTTTCTTCGCAGCGGTGGCCATGGGGCGGGCCGTCTCCTTCAGTCGTCGGTTCCGGGGAGGTTCTGGAGGGTGAGCGTGCCGTCGGCGATGCCGGCGGCGGTGAGGCGGACCATGTCGTCGAGGGCGGCGGACTGTTCCCGCAGGAGGTGCGCGCGGGTCTCGATCTCCGCGAGCACGGCGTCGAAGCGCTCGGCCTCGCGCCTGCCCAGGTCGGGGATGAGGAGGTCCTCGACACCTCGCGAGGCCCGCACCGCGCCACTGGTGCGCGCGTACTCGGCGGCGGCCGCCCGCAGCAGTGCCGCGAGTACCCGGGGCAGCACCGGCGGGTCGGCGTCGGGGTGGACGCGGAGGATGCGGGCCGGGGCCGCCACCAGGGACAGCCCGGCCTCGTCGACGTAGGTGCCGAAGCGGGGGCTGGTGGTGACGATGATGTCGCCCGGCTCGGTGAACAGGGCATGCTCGTAGCCGGTGAGGAGGACGCCGCGGTCGATACGGCGTCCTCCCGGGCGTGCGATGCCGAGGACCTCGTCGGGGGTGAGCACGGTGTAGTGGCCGTCCGCCGTGAGGTGTTCGTCGGCGAAGCGGTGCCCGGGGCGTCGGCGCAGGCGCCGGTCGTCGAGGAGCCGGCGCACGGTGGTGCGCCGCACAGGCTGGTCGTCGGGGCGCAGCACGACCTGGGCGTTGAGTGCCGCGCGCAGGTCGGTGTGCAGCCGGGTCTGCTCGTGCAGCTCCGTGAGGCGCTGCTCCAGGGCGCTGATGCGGACCGGACGCTCGACGACGCCCCGGGTGTAGCGGGCCGTGGGCGGGCGGTGCTGGGTGGTGAAGGCGGCGCCCGGCCGGTCGTCGAGGTCCTTCGCGGGGACGATCACCGCGTGGCGGGGTTCGTGGCGACGGTCGCCGCGCCAGGGGGCGGCGCGCCAGATGGCGATGTCCTCGGCGAGCACGTCAAGGGCCGTGTCGGTGAGCGGCTGCGCGGAGTAGTCGGCGAGGAGGACCAGGCCGGTGCGGTGTTCCGCCGAGGTGCGGGCCAGCACCCAGAGGGCGGTCCGGTAGCCGGGACGGTAGGGGAACGCCCCGTCGGGCAGGCTCACCGCGGCCTTGAGTAAACCGTCCCGGAGGAAGGACCGGCGCAGGCGGTCGGCCTCGCTGTGCGGGGGGAACGGGCGGACGAGCACATCGGCGGGGCCGAGGACGACGGCTGTCGAGCCTTCGCCGAGGTAGTCGGTGAGTGCCTGCACCTGTTCGAGGACGACCTGGGGACTGCGGTTCTCCCCCGGCTCGTAGGGGAGGACGGAGACCAGCAGATCGGGATATCCCCAGTCGTCGACGGGCAGCTCCTCCCCTTCGGTGACGCCGAGGTCGAACTCGTTCACGCCGCGGACGAGCATCCGGCGGCGGACCAGGCGGGCCCGCACCGGGTCGGGGTCGGCGGCGAGGTAGGTGTGGCCGGAGTCCTCGGCGGACCGGGCGTGCAGGGCCGCGAGGACGTCACCGGAGCGTGCGTACGGAGTGGCCACAACGGAGCCCTCGTCGAGGGTGGCGACGCCGGACAGGGCAGCGAGGGCACGTACTACGGCCGGGGTGGGCTCGTCGGCGGCCAGGTCGTGGGAGCCGAGGCGGCGGCGGGCCTCCAGGACCCAGTCGCACGCCTCGGCGGGGGTGTAGGCGGCCTCGGTCAGCTCGTCGGCCAGTGCGGCCAGCTCGGGACCGAGGTGGTCCGGCTCTGAGACGGCCTGCAGCTCGGTCGACAGGTACGTGTCCTCGGGATCGAGCTCCTCGGCCTGGGTGAGGACCGCGTCCCAGCTCCGGCCCGAGAGACGAGCGTCGAGTTGCCGGCGCAGGCAGATCAGCGCGGTCAGCGCCCCTACCAGCACGGAGGCAGAAAGGGCGGGCTTCCGCCAGGCGGCGAGCGTGTACAGGGCCAGTTCGGCCTGCAGGCGGCGGGGTTCGGCGTTGCCGCGACCTGTCGTCGTCAGCCAGTCGACCACCGTGCGTGCGTCGAACAGGGGCCGCCCCTCCTCGTAGGCGACGGGAGCGGGGAAGTCCGGGTGCCTGCGGCTCCAGGTGGTGGGGACGGGCCGACGCACCTGGGCGAGGGTGGCGATTTCCGCATAAGTGATCCGCCAGGCGGACGGCTCGGGCACGATGGGCGACGCGGTTCCTTCGCGGGTGCTGGTCACTCGCTCCACTCCCCCTTCCTTTCCGGCCCGGTTCTGGCACCTCGCCGGCCGGACGGCGGCCCCTTCGAGGCAGGACGAACCTTATAGCGAGAGCGAAAGAGTTAGAGTGGAAACGTTGATAACCCCGGTTATCAGCATCTCCAAGACGTTTTCTTGCCCTCCGGTCCCACTCTGGTGCTCGTTCGGCGCACCGACACCCGGTGCACACCGCAGTCGCGATCCGGAGGTCTCCCATGACTGACATGTCCTCGACGCCGCCCGCCCAGCCGCCCGTGCCGGGCCCGCCGCCCGCCGGGCGCAAGCCCTCGCGCCGCAAGGCATGGCTCACCCACGGCGCGACTGCGCTCGTCGCGCTCCTCTTCGGTGCCGCGATCGGTGGCGGCGGAGAGTCCGGCGCTGCGGCGGGCTCCTCGAGTCCCGCCCCTGCCGTCACGGTCACCAGGACCGCCGCAGGCGAACCGGAGCCGGCCGTCACGGTCACCGAGACGGTCACCGCGAAGCCGAAGCCGGTGAAGAAGTCCGGCCCCCCGAGCAGCTTCTCGGGCGAAGGCCAGTACCTCGTGGGCGAGGACATCCAGGCCGGCACCTACCGGACCTCCGGCCCCGAGAAGGACAGCATCATCCCCAACTGCTACTGGGCCCGCCTGAAGGACGCCTCCGGCGAGCTCACCGCGATCATCGCCAACGACAACATCCAGGGGCAGGGCCGCGTCACCGTCAACAAGGGTGAGTACTTCAAGACCAGCGGCTGCCAGGAGTGGCAGAAGGTCGGCTGACGTCGAGGGGCCTCCTCCCCCAGCCGTCTGAGGGGCCTCCCGTCACGCGCTCTCAGGGGGAGGGCCGCCCTTCGAGCAGACGGCCCCGCGTACGACCTCGGCGGCTGACCGCTGCCGGGGAACCGGCCCCACCGGCGTCGGACGACGGGCACGTCCTCGGCGACCGAACCCACCTCTCCACTTCGTCATCTCCGATATCTCCGATATCTCCGGCTGCCGGGTCCGTGGAACCGACACACGCGGACACCCAGACGCCGCCCATGCGCACAGCTTTTGCGCCACCCCCTGGACACGTACCCGATCAAGGACCACTCCCATGACCAGTTCGGAACAGAACGAATCCGCCACGTCCCCTTCCGTCCCCATCGCCCAGCAGACTGCCGCCGGCGAGTCCGTTCCGCTCGCAGACCTGGTGGAGACCCGTCTGGCGGCCGCGCCCCTCGGTGAACCGGTGAAGGCGCTCCTGACCGAGGCACTCGGCAGCGCGCAGAAGCCGGGGAACTCGCCCACGGGCCGGATCTTCCTCGGCTCCGTCTCCGTGGAAGGCTTCCGCGGCATCGGCCCCCGGACCTGGCTGAACCTCAGCCCCCGCCCGGGTGTCACGCTCGTCGTGGGCCGCAACGGCTCGGGGAAGTCCAGCATCGCCGAAGCCATCGAGACCGCGTTCACCGGCACGAACACGCGTTGGCTGGGGCAGGATGCGACCCGTACCAGCAACTGGCGCAACCTGCACGACGGCGCCAGGACGGAGATCGAGGTCAAGCTGACGGTCGAGGGCGACGCCGGCCGGAGCACGCTCACCCGCGCCTGGACCGGCCCCGACATCACCGACTGCGCGGCCACGTTCCGGCGACCGGGACACGGCGCGGTCCCCCTCGACCAGGCGGCGTGGAGGCAGGCCCTGACGGACTACCGTCCCTTCCTCTCGTACGTCGACCTCGGCCGCATGATCAGCGGCAAGCCCTCCCAGATGTACGACTCCATCGCCACCATCCTCGGACTCGGGCACCTCAGCGCCGCCTACAACCACCTCGGGCTGCAGGAGAAGGAGCTGGGAGACGCGGTCAAGGCGGGGAAGAACGAACTGCCGGAGATCAAGGCGTCGCTGTACGCACTTGAGGACGACGAGCGTGCGGTTCAGGCGCTCGTCGCCATGGAGACGAAAGGTCGGCCTGACTTCGAGGCGCTGGACGGCCTCGTGGCGGGCCTGCCCTCCGACGATGACGGTCTCCTCGCCGAACTGCGTGCCGCGGTCGACATGCGGGGACCCGACCTGGAACAGGTCGGAACCGCGGTGGACCGGCTGCGCGAGGCACTGGCCGGAGTCGAGGACGTGCGTCTGAGCGGGGCCGAGGACGCGTTGCAGCGCGCCGGCCTGCTGGAGAAGGCCCTGGCCCACAGCGACCGTCATCCCGACGAAGGGGCCTGCCCGGTCTGCGGCACGGAACAGGTCCTCGACGCCGCGTGGGCGGCCGACGCCAGTGCCCAGATCGCCCTGCTCCGGCAGGAGGCGAAGACCGCCGAGGACGCGCGCACCGAACTGCGGTCGGCGGCGCGGGAGGCTCAGAACCTCATCGAGACGCCTCAGCGGATCCCCGTCGCCCTGACCGGTCCTTGGAGCGAATGGCTTGCCTGCCGGGCGATCAGCGATCCGGCTCAGCTCGCGCAGCGCTTCCACGACACCGCCTTGACCCTGGCCGACGCCTGCGCCGCTGTGCGGGACAACGCCGTACGGGAGCTGGAGAAGCGGGACGAACGCTGGCGTCAGCTCGTCACGCGTCTGGCGAGCTGGACGGAGAAGGCCCGCGCCGCGGCGGACGCCGAGCCCCGGCTCGGCCACGTCAGAAAGGCCCGCGGCTGGGTCAAGACGCTCACCGCGGAACTGCGGGAGAGGCGTATGGAGGGCTTCACCGGCCACTCCCAGCGCATCTGGGAGAAGCTTCGCCAGGAGAGCGACATCGACCTCCAGTCGGTGAGCCTCCAGGGCAGCGAGAGGGCCAACGTCCGCAAGCTCGTCATGGACGTCACCGTCGACGGGGAGGAGGCGTCGGCGCTGAGCGTCATGAGCCAGGGAGAGCAGCACTCCCTCGCGCTGTCCCTGTTCCTGCCCCGGGCCGCCACCGCCGACAGCCCCTTCGGCTTCATCGTCATCGATGACCCCGTGCAGTCCATGGACCCGGCCAAGGTCAACGGGCTCGCCCAGGTCCTGCACGAGCTCGGCGAACACCGGCAGGTGGTCGTGTTCACCCACGACACCCGGCTGCAGCGCGCCTTCACGACCCAGGAACTGCCGGTCACGGTCTTCGAGGTCCAGCGGGGCAAGGCGTCCAAGGTGAACGTCAAGGCGGTGACCGATCCGGTCCGCCAGGCGATCGCGGATGCCAAGGCCCTCGCCAGTACCGAGAGCCTGCCGGAGGCGGCCCGCACCCACATGCTTCCCGCACTGTGCCGGATCGCGCTGGAGAACGCCTTCGTCGAGGCGGCCTGGGTCCAGCACCTCCGCTCCGGTGGCTCCGAGCACGATCTGCATTCCGCCGTGGCCGACGCGGACAAGCTCATGAAGATGGCCGCGCTGGCCTTCTTCGGTGACATCGGCCGCACCGGCGATGTCTACCGGGAGCTCCGTACCCGTTGCGGCCCGCGTGCGGTGGACCTCCTCAAGCAGTGTCAGAGCGGTGCCCATGCCACGGGAGCCCGCATCCCCTACGCACACCGCTTCGTGACCGAGATCAGTGAGCTGGCGCAGAAGGTGCGCAGGACGGAGGTGGCGAAGTGACCGGCGCCGCAGGTACGTCGATCGATGAGCTGCTGCTCACAGCGGACCGGTTGCTCTCCGACCCCAGCGTCGAAGCCTCGGCGGCCGGCCGGCACCGTGGGGCCTCCCTCGCGCTGCGGACCGCCCTGGAGATCGCGGTCGACCACGCGC
This sequence comes from Streptomyces sp. NPDC059740, assembly GCF_042733155.1. Classification (NCBI taxonomy): domain Bacteria; kingdom Bacillati; phylum Actinomycetota; class Actinomycetes; order Kitasatosporales; family Streptomycetaceae; genus Streptomyces; species Streptomyces sp. NPDC059740. The sequence continues at coordinate 202,738 of NZ_JBHWGP010000001.1, forward strand.
TCGACGCCGTGATGCCGGGGCTGGCGGGCGTCAACATGCGGGCGAAGATGCTCTGCCTGCGCTGCTACACCGCCGCGACCACCGCCCGCAAGGCCAACGCCGTCTGGTCGCACCTCTGCCTCGGGTGCCACTACCACCAGTACGAGATCGGCCCCACCAAGGACCAGGTGCACCGGTGGCGTGGGGAAGTCGACTGGCTTGTGAACGTACTGATCCACTAGCCGGAAAGTCATCGTCAGTCCACGCGTAGGCGTCCCATGGGAGCTCTGTCGGGGGCTGCGCACAGCCTGGGGCAGGGCTCCGCTCTGGGCACCTCTGCGGCCCCCTCCGTCGGGCAGATGGCGCGAGACGCGCGCGTGTTCTGCGCCATGCCCAGCAACGCTCAGGACTCCGATCGGGCCCTTTCCCCGTTCTCCAGGTAGGCAGTCACTCCAACCGCACGCGCCTCCACACCTGCGGCGACGCGACGGGCGAGCCTAGGGATGGTGAGCTCCGGCACTTTGATGACCTCGTGGAACGCATACCCGCGAAGCTCCTCCGTCTGCAACATGATGCCCTGGCTTTGGTCCACGCTGAGGCGACCCCCGTCGAAGAGGTAGAGAACCTTGTCCCCCTCCGCCGAGCTCGGTGCCCAGTCCACAACGAGCAGACGTCCGATGGCCGGCCTGATCCCCAGCTCCTCATGGACCTCGCGCACGCAGGCTTGCAGCGGGGACTCGCCGTGCTCGACGTACCCGCCGGGGATGTCGAGGTAGTCCTTGTACGTAGGCTCCACGAGGAGGACCCGGTCAGCGTCGTCGAAGAACAGCGCGCCGGCCGCCATGCGCGGGTGGGCCATCTTGGCTTCGTGCTCGTTCTCGGTCACGGGGTGGACTCTAGCCACCGACGACCCCGAGTCGGCGGGCGAGGTCCGCGACGGGCTGGGAGGGCCGGCCGCGGGTGCCGCGGATCCAGCCGATGATGAGCTCGCGGCTCATGTAATGGTGCCGAACCTGCTCCGGAGCAATCTGTTCGGCCTCCAGGAGGGTGGCCAAAGCCTCGTCGGTGCGGTTCCAGGCGCTGAGCGCCCGAGCCACTTCCAGGCTGTGCCTCACCCGTCGCTCCAGGGGCAGGCCGCTGGTGTCGATGTGCTGACCGACGTCCGCGGCGATCTGAAGGTCCCCGAGTTCGCCGGCGGCGGCGACGCGGTGGATGGCCACGTTGGTCGGGCCGAAGGCCGTCCAGAGGTGGTTCGCGTCGGCGCCCAACCGCTGAGCGGTGTCGTCGGCCTCGCGGAGGAAGCTCTGTGCCGTCGCCCGGTCCTCTGCCCTTGCCGCCGCCATCGCGCCGGCGAGGAAGAGGGTGCCGTAGACGGAGAGGTAGGCGTCGTCCGCAGTGCTCAGGCCGGGTTGCAGGGCGTCCGCGGCACCGTTCACCAACTGGATGGCGGCGGTGAAGCGGCCGGTCGACGTCAGGCAGTGCGTGACCGCCCGGAAGAGCGACCCTGTCACCGCGCTGTCGCCACTCTGTTGGGCAGCCGCCAGACCGCGGTCGGCAGCGATCCAGGCGAGTTCCGCCTCTCCGACCTTGCCCAACGTCATCGCCGCACCGTGGTAGGCCAAGGCGAGCTGGGTGTAAGCCTCCCGCCCCTCGCCGCCGGAGTACGCGCGCGATGCGGCAAGCGCCTCGGCGAGGACGAGAGGGAGACGCCGGGTGGCGAACCCATAGCGTGACGCCTGGTAGGCGTCGAGGACTGTCTTCACGTCGCCCCGGAGAGCGTCGAGCGCCGGCGGTTCATCTCGGGCCACGCTCCCGAGAAGGGGCGTGAGCTGCGTGTAGTCCATGAGGGCTCTGCGTAGGGCGGGGACCGTGTGGCGCCCGCTCTCGGAGGACCACTCCATGAGGGTCGGCTCGGCCAGCAGGTCTCCGAGCGAGACGTCGAGCGCCTCGGCGAGGGAGGTGATCACCGAGAGACGGTCGAGCTCGATCCGGTTGTTCTCCGCCTTGCTCAGCCAGTCGGTGGTCCGTCCGACCAGACCCGCCAAGACCTCCTGAGAGAGGCCCCGTCGCCGCCGGTACCAGGCGACGCGCTCCCCGATGGACAAGTGCTGTGTCAGTCCTCGCATGTCCCGAGCATCACCTCGTGCCGCGAAGGGACCCCGGAAGGATTTTCCGGGGTCCCGCCGTACAGCGCGCCTACTGTCACAGCAGAGCACGGAACCGGGTGCCTGAACAGGCCGACTCCGTTGCCTCGCACCCGACTTGCCGCCTGCCAGGAGCTGAGCTCCTGGTCGCAGCTTGCCCGCACCTCCTCTTCTCACAGCACGAGATCGGAGCTTGGCATGCGTAGAACGTTCCTCACGAGCGGTGGCCACCTGGTCATCGAGGCCGGCACCGTCAGGCCGGGCCCCACCACCATCGTCGAGCGCAAAGGGCTCGGCCATCCGGACACCCTCGCGGATCACCTCGCCGAGCGGCTGTCCCGCGCATACAGCCGCTACACCGTGCGCCACTTCGGCGCGGTGCTCCACCACAACTTCGACAAGCTGGCGCTCCTGGGCGGCGGTAGTGAGGTCCGCTACGGCGGGGGCACGATGACCGCACCGGTGCGGGTGCTGGTCAACGGCAGGGCGGCTCCTACATGCGGCGGTGAGCGCATCCCGGTGGCCGAGATCGTGCAGGCGGAGGTGCGGGCCTTCTTCGCCGAACGACTGCCCGAGGTCTCTGATCACCTCGACATCGCGTACAACATCACCAGCAACTCCAGCCCGGGCGCGGTGCTGACCGGCGACGGTGTGCCGGACCGCACGCGGTGGTTCAGCCCGCGATCGGTCGACGATCTGCGTGAACGCCGTGTCCGCCTGTCCAACGACACCTCCCTGGGCACCGGCTGGGCGCCGGAGAACCCCTTCGAGTCCTTCGTACGGGAGCTCGTGAACCACTTCTCCGGGGAGAACGACTTCACCCGCGCTCACCGCTGGTGCGGTTCCGACGTCAAGCTCATGGGCTACTGGGACGGCGCACAGGCCGACGTCGTCCTGTGCGTACCGCAGAAGTCCCGCCACGTGGCCAGCCGGGCCGAGTACATCCGCAACGCCGAGACCGTCCTCGCCGAGTGCTACCGAATGGCTGCTCTACGCCTGCCCGACGCCGGGGCTTCCTTCCGCCTGAACGCGCGAGACGTGCCGGAGAAGGACGAGCTGTATCTCACCTACACGGGAAGCTCGATCGAGTCGGGCGACGAGGGCGTGGTCGGCCGCGGCAACCGCGTGAACGGGCTCATCACACCTCTGCGGCCCATGAACCTGGAGGGTGCGAACGGGAAGAATCCCGTCTACCACGTGGGAAAGCTCTACAACATCGCTGCCCAGCGGCTGGCCCGCCGCCTGTACGAGGCGACGGGCGAATACGCCGAGGTACATCTCGTCAGCACCACCGGGCAGCGGCTCGACGAGCCCTGGCGGATCTTGGTCCGACTGGCCTCACCGGCTGTCGAGATGGACAAGATCCAGGCGCTCGTCGCCGAGGCGATGTCGGAGTTCCCCGCCCTGACTGACGAGCTGGTGTCGGACGGCGTGGTGCTCAGCTGATGGCTGCACCTGTGATCGGTCCTGTTCCCTCCTCAGCCCGCCGGCGGCTTCTCGCCCACTACGGCGAAGCCGCCGGCAGCTGGACCGAGACGGCACCATCCCTCCTGGCTGAGGCGGCTCGGCGCTGGAAGCTGCGCCTCAGCGGCTACCACGACGCCGGCCACAGCTCCGTCGTCGCCGTGGCGACTGACCCGCACGGCGAGGCGGTGCTCCTGAAAGCCTGGTACGAGCCCTCCCGCCACCGTGACGAGATCCTCGCGTTGCGGCTCTGGTCGGGAGGGCCCGCCGCGGCGGTCATGGAGACCGCGGAGGACCTGCGAGTCGCGGCGATGAAGCTGGTCGCAGGACGCCCCGGCGGTGCTCCCCGACCAGCCCAGGAGACGCGCGCGGCGGCGTCAGCGATCCAGCAGCTTCATGCCATCGGAGCGCGACAGCCGCAGACATCTCTCCTGCGGCTGGGGGACCACCTGCAGAACACGGTCCTCCCGCGCGTCGCCCGGCGATCGGCGGTTCTGGATCTCGGAGCGTGCGCGCCTCTCGTGCGCCGGGCGGTGCCGGAGATCCACACACTGACGGAGTCGCTCGCCCGCCGGACCGTCCTCCACGCGGATCTCTACCGGGACAACGTCCTCTTCGGTGCAGACGGCCGCGCTCAGGTCATCGACCCACACCCCATGGCGGGTGACGCCGCCTTCGACTGGGCCTTCTGGACCGTGTACTACCAACTCGGGCAGGACACCTTCCCGCGTATGACCGTCGCGTCCCGCATGTCAGGCATCACGATCCCGGAACTCGCGTCGTGGTGCCGCGCCGTCGCGGTGGACGGGCTCCTCTACTACACGGAGGCCGGCCTCCCAGAGCGGGTGGCCGCGGCGAAGGTGTTGCATTCCCTGATGGCGCCGGAGGCCGCGAGGGGGAAGGCATGACGACGCACGTCTTGCGGCACGCCGAGACGGATCACAGTCGCAGATACCTGGTGAACGGTGACCCGGGCCTCCTGCTTCCGCTCAACGAGGACGGGCGACGGTCCTGCGGCCAGGTATGGCACACGCTGCCCCTTCGCAACACGGCGACGTGGCTCTCCAGCGAGTTCCTGCGGGCCAGGCAGACGGCCGCCGCGTTGATGGCGGTGCCCACGCCGGACCTCGTGGTCGACCCGCGTCTGAACGAGCTGGCATACGGAGACTTCGAGGGTGGGCCTTTCCTGGCCTATGCCGCGTGGCTGCAGCGATGGGGCGGCTGGCAGCGTCCTCCCGGGGGACGCGAGTCGCAGCGGGAGGGTATTCGACGCATGCTGCTCGGTCTCCTGGCGGCCGTGGACCAACCGGGGCCACGGATCATCGTCTGCCACGGGCTGCTCGCGTCGGTCCTTCACTGGTACCAGGACCGGACCGGTGACGCGCCCATGCCGCTGTTCTTCCCCGAGGCCCCGTACCTGCAGCCGATCTCGTTCGAGAACGCTGAACTGCAGCGTTGCGCAGAGGATCTCCTTGCCTATCTGGCCGACGAGAAGGAGGTGGTGAATGCGGGCGCCGGTGGTGCGGAGGTTTTCCGGATCGGGGCGCAACGGGATGTTGCTACCTTCGATCGCGTAAACCACCCACACGCACAGAGGGAAACCCCCGATGCATGATGCTCGCGTTCTGATCGACATGGGCGAGGACGCCGTCCGCCGCCTGGCCCGCCGCGGTTACACGCTGGACCTCTCCTCTCTGGAGTCCCTCCAGTCCCGCCGGAACAAGAGCATCCAGTCCGGTGACGAGCTGCGCTCCGAGTCCAAGCGCGTCGCGCAGGAGGTACAGCGGACAGCGAAGACCGGAGGTGACATCTCGGCGCTGAAGGAGGCCGCCCGCAAGATCAAGGAGCAGATCCGCGAGGCCGAGGCAGAGCAGGACCAGGTTCAGCAGGAGCTGACCGAGCTGCTGCTCACGATCCCCAATCTGCCCGCCGACGAAGCGCCCGACGGCGACTCGGAGGACTTCGCCGTCGAGCAACGCCGCGTCGGTACCCCGCCCGCCTTCTCCTTCGAGCCCAAGGACCACGTCGACCTCGGCGAAGGCATGGGCATCCTGGACTTCGGCCGGGCGACCAAGCTCTCCGGACCGCGCTTCAGCGTCCTGCGCGGCGCCGGCGCGGCCCTGGAGCGAGCCCTGGCGACCCTCTTCCTCGACCTCCACACACGCCGCCACGGGTACGTCGAGCAGTCGGTCCCGTTCCTCGTCTCCCGCAAGACCATGACCGGCACCGGCCAGCTGCCGAAGTTCGAGGAGGACCTGTTCAAGACCGGTGTCGCCGATCGTGATCTGTTCCTCATCCCCACGGCCGAGGTACCGCTGACCAACCTGTACGCGGACGAGATCGTTCCGGCGGCGGAGCTGCCGATCGCTCTCACCGCGCAGACGCCCTGCTTCCGCTCGGAGGCCGGCTCGTACGGACGGGACACTCGCGGCCTGATCCGGCAGCACCAGTTCACCAAGGTCGAGATGGTGCGCATCTGTGCGGCCGACGAGACCCGCTCCGAGATGGAGAAGATGGTCGGCCACGCCGAAGCGTGCCTGAAGGAGCTGGACCTGGCCTACCGCGTGGTCACCCTGGCCGCCGGAGACACCGGCTTCTCCGCTCAGCTGACCTACGACCTCGAAGTCTGGCTGCCCAGCCAGAACACCTACCGGGAGATCTCCTCGGTCTCCGACTTCGGCACCTTCCAGGGACGCCGCGCAAGCATCCGTACGCGCGACGAGAACGGCAAGCCCACCCCGGCAGCGACGGTGAACGGCTCCGGACTGCCCGTCGGCCGCACCCTGGCCGCGGTGCTCGAACAGCACCAGCAGGCTGACGGCTCCGTCCTGCTGCCCGAATCCCTCGTGAAGTACCTCGGCTTCCGCCGGATCAAGGCGGACGGAACCCCTTCGGAGGAGTAGATGCTTGTCGGCGTCTGCGATTTTCCCAGCAACTACGCATTCCCGCCGGTCGGATACGGGGGCATCGAACGCTGGCTCTGGGCCGTAGCTGTAGGAGCACGAACCGCAGGCGCCGACGTCCACCTCCTCGGGCCCGGCTGGCGCGCGAGCCTGGGGGACGCGTGGGTCCGCAAGCCGGTCCGCCTGGAGGACGCCACCCCTGGCTCACTGGTCGAGCGCGAGCTGCAGGCCACCGGCTACGACCTCTTGGTGGTCGGCCATGAGTACCCGTCCCGGCCCTCCTGGGTCAGGACCTGGCGCGAGCTGGGCTGCGACGTCGCAACCTTCCAGCACGCACCGTCTTTCCAGCACCACCCAGAGGCGTTCGACGGGGAGCGGTCGCGTCTGTACTGCTACTCGCCGGAGATGACTGAGCGGTACGCCGCGCAAGCTCCACGACAGGAGCTCGCCGTCCACTTGGGCCTTGGTGAGGCGGAGCCTCCGGCTGTGCGCGGCGAGGAGCTGGTCTGGCTCGGCCGAATAGACCAGGACAAGGCACCTCACCTCGCCGTGCGTGCTGCGGAGCTGCTCGGGCGCCGTATCCGCATCGTCGGCCCCGTGTTCGACGAGGACTACGTGCGCCGCCACGAGAAGGCTTTCGCCTCGGACCACGTGGACTGGGTCGGAGAGGTGGGTGGAGCGGCCAAGGCAGCCGTTCTCCACCGGGGAGCCGCCTTCGTTTACACGTACGCGCGGGACTACGTGGAGGCCGGCGCCGCGGCGTTCGGTGAAGCCCTCCGGTCCGGGACACCGGTCGCCGCGTTGACCTGGCGCGAGGGCACCTGCGCCCAGGCGGCGCTGTGCGGCGAGACGGGCGCCGCCGTCGTCACCGACCCGGAGCAGGATGACGAGGCGGCCTCCACTGCGCTCGCCGGGGCTATCGAAGAAGCTGTGTCACTCGATGCCAGAAGGGTGCAGGAGATCGGCTTGGCTCGTTTCGATCCGGCGCGGCACTTCAAGGCCCTGGCGGCCGGTTGATGGAGACCCACTCGCGCGCGTACGAGGCCGTGGCCGCGTTACGACAAGCCCTCGGCCCACAATGGGAGTTCTCGCTACCGCACCGCTCGGGGGACGCTTTCGACATCCGGCACCGCGACGCCGGTACACCGTACGTACCTCCCCGGTCGATACCCGCCTGGGCGGACGTGTTGGAAACTCTTGAATCCGCCTTCGCTGCCCGTGGGGTCAGCCGGGACCAGTGCCTCCCTCTGCGGTGGGGCCGGGAGACCGAACTCACCATCTCCGCCGTGCAGGCTCTCGACCCCCTGCTCAAGCAGGGCAAGGCCGTCACGTTCCGGCAGGGCTTCATCCCTCAGCCCGTGGTGCGCCTCACAGGAGAGCGTGACTCGCACGGTGAACTGCTCGACGGCTTCCTGACGTCCTTCGTCAACGTCTCGCGGGTCCAGTACATCGCCCATCTCGACGAGTACGCCGAGGCCCTGGATGGGTGGTTGTACGTCCTCTCTCGCCTGGGCTTTCACGCCCGGCACATCCGGTTCTCGGGCCGCGCCGAGGTCTGGCACCGGCGGCAGGTCGCCGGAATGACGCTGATGTTCCACCACTTGGACCTCGCAGTCGGGGACATGGTCCTGCTTTGGAACGTCGGCCATCCCGACCGGCTGGCTCTGGACCTTGGCACGGGGCTGGAACGTCTCCTCTGGGCGCGGTCACGACGCCCATGGGGTGACCTCCTCTTCGGCGGATTCAGCGGGACGGCGATGCCAAACGTCCTCGACGCCATGCGAACGGCGACGCTGCTGCTCGGAAGCGGCATCACACCGGCAGCACGAGGGGCAGGAAGCGTGACGCGGCGCGCGCTGGCGACCGTTCCGGCCGATCTCCTCCGCTTCGGCTCCAGCTCCATCGTGCGGGCCTTCCATGACTTCTGGAGCACCTGCACCCCTCTGCCGGTACCGTGGCCGGCGGTCACCAGCGCCATGGAAGCCGAGCTTGCCAGCCGCATGGATCGGAAAGGCTGCGGCAGAGGCACGCAGGCCGGCGCGAGATGCGTCACCTGAAACAGAGCGGCGGGCTCGTCCCCATCTCCTGATTCCGAGAGAAGGACCCGTGAAGCACGAGTACGAGGCGAAGTTCCTGGCCGTGGACGCCGCCGGCCTCCAGGCAAAGCTGACCGCCCTCAACGCCGTCCAGGCGTTCCCCCGCACACTCCTCACCCGCAAGATCTTCGAGAACGACTCCCTCGACGGCGGCGCCTGGGTCCGACTGCGTGACGAGGGCACCCGTTCGACGCTCACGCTCAAGCAGGTCACCGACGCCACGACGATCGACGGCACCACGGAGATCGAGACCGAGGTGACCGACCTGCACGCCATGGCCGACATCCTGCGCAGGGTCGGCCTCACCGAAGTCCGCTACCAGGAGAACTACCGCGAGGAGTGGCGTCTGGGCGAGGTCGCCTTCGACTTCGACACCTGGCCCGACCTCCCCACCTTCCTGGAGATCGAAGGACCCGACGAGGCGTCGGTGCGCCAGGCAGCCGCGCTCCTGGACCTCGACTACTCCCAGGCCCGCTTCGGCAGTGTCGACGAGATCTACAAGAGCGAGGCCGGCCGCGACATCCTCGCCGAGCCGACGCTCCTGTTCTCCGACGCCGCGAAGCAGGATGACGCCGCCGCGATGTCCCGGGGACTCTGAGGACAAAGGCGGCCGGGCGGATGCTGACGGAGATCTCCATGCGCGCCAGGGCAGTCCCCGGGATCGCCGGGTTCGCTCGCGGAGGACTGGCCGCCCCTGCGGCCACCGACGACGACAGTGAAGGGGGCCGACGGCATCTGCTGGCTCTACTGCGGGCGGCGGTGGACGCGCGTCCTATGGATCGGCCCGGCCAAAGTCGCCGGCGCCCAGGCACCCATGTGCGCGTGCGGCCCCTGCATCCGCGAGCTGCAGGAGCGGATCTGGCAGTCCCTCCTGACAAGGACCACGCGCGCTTGGAATAGGAGCATCGGACTGCCGGTGGTCGGAACTAGCACCCGGCGCCGCCTCTCGGAGCAGGTGGCGGCGTCCGGCTTGCCGAGCGGGCCCATGGCTTGAGGACCGTGTGGTGCGGCTGCTGGTCAGAAGGGCGCCCACTTCCGCCGTGAACCGCCCTCCCTCAGCGTGGCGATGCGCTTGGCGACTTCTTCGGAAGCACGTGGATCAGTCCCAGCGTTCTGCGCGAGCCAGGTGATCATCAGCAGCTCACGAACGCTCCGCAGTACGGGGTACCCGGGCCACTTCCTCACGTCGAAGCCGTACGCCGCCGCGAAGCCGGCGTACTCGTCCGCCGTGTGCCAACCGAAGCTCTCGTAGTACATGGCCGTCTGCGTGAGATCCCACTCACGGGGACCGACCGCGAAGCCGTCGAGATCGATGACGTGCGGCTGCCCGTGGGAGTCACGCAGTACGTTGCCCACGTTGAAGTCGCCGTGCACGTGCCCTCGTGGCAGGGCGAAGTCGAGCCGGTCATAGCTGGTGGCCAGGTCCGTAGCCAGGGCGGTGAGGTAGGAGCGGGCTTCGGCGCCGATCTCCGCTCGACGGAGGCGACGGCCGACCTTGTCGAAAGGTCGCAGCTCGGGGAGGGAAGCAGGTGGAGCTTCGAGAGCGTGCAGTCGTCGGAGCAGAGAGCCCATCTCTCGGGTGCTGGCGTACTCCTCGCCGTCGACCAGTCCCTCCCAGAAGGTCACCGGGTGCCCGTGGACCGCGACCGGTTGCTCAGCCGTGACAGCGAGCCGCACTGCGGGGTACTCCTCGCGGGACAGCCAGTGGGCGATGGCGACCTCTCGGCCTACCGACGGCAGGCGGTCAGGGTGACGCCCGACGCGGGACACGATCTGGCCGCCGTGCATGCGGAAGAGGGCGTGGTCGCCCAGCCTCAGCAGCTCGACCTTGCCTGGAGTGAACCCCACGATCGTGCAGGCTGCTCGCAGGGTGCCTTCAGCAGACTGGGCGTCGAATCTGTGCAGATTTTCCGTTGTCATACGTGTGCACCTTCCCACCCCAGTGCCCCGTGGGCCCGGTCGGCGGATGGGCGGTAGAGCGTATTTGAGGGCTGTGGCGACGGGATAGGCCCGCCGCCACAGCCCTGCCCTCGGGACGGGGTGAGGTCAGAAGGTGTAGGGGCGGAAGGGCTTGGCGGGTGTGGCTACTTCGCTCAGGAGATGGTCGAGCTGGGTGCGGTCGTCGTCGGCCATGAGCTGGACGGCGTTGCCGAGGGTGGGGTGGGTGAGGCGGGCCATGAAGGGGGCGAGGAAGTCCTGGAGGGCGTCGGGGGCTTCCATCTTTCGCTGGAGGTACTGGTTGTAGCGGTTCATCTGTTCCTTGACCTCCTCGAAGTCCCAGCGGGTGGCCGTTCCCGCGGTGGTCTGCTCCTCCTTGGTGAAGGGGCGGCCGTCGCGGTGGGACCAGGTGTGGGTGTCGCGGCGTCGCGTGAAGTCCGCGTCGCAGAGCAGGGCGACGACGTGGGGGCGGGGGGCGGTGTCGGGCATGCGGGGCTCTCCGTAGTGGTGGTGTTGCTCGGGTCCACCAAGGGTCCGGAGAATGCGCGGTTTGCCTAACCGGCGATGTGCGCCTATGTTGCCCCGCCCCTGCCCCCGAGCCAGGCAGCTCCCGACGCCTCGACGAAGGCAGGCGTCGGTGCTGCGAGCCGTCTGCACGGCCCCCTGGTGCGGTCACCTTCCGGGGCGGTGACCACGGTGCTGGGTGTGGTCGGTCCCGGGCGGAGGCGGCTGCGGGGCGTTTGCCTCGGTGGTGGCGTGGGGCGTCCAGGTGGTCGATCGGCGGCGGGCGGCTTCCGCTCGGCGGTTGGGGGCGGGGTTGCGGGCGGTGTGCTGGAGGCGGGTGAGCAGGACGCGCGCGGGTTGGCGTGCGGTGTGCAGTTCGCGCTTCGCGGCAGCCTCCTTGAGAAGTTGGTGCGGCTTGTGGCCGCCGGCTTCGGCGTCAGCGAGGGTCGTGGCGAGTGCGGGCCAGGTCGGGTCGGCGAGTATCCGCTCGGCGTGGTCAGGGACGGCGGCGCGGACGTCGTTTGCGAGGGTGCGGCGGGCGTCCTCCCTGGGCTGTCGGCGCTCCAGCGCGACGAGGGTGGGGGCGAGGGCTTGGTCGGTGGCGGCTTGGAGGTGTTGGAGGGTGCGGTGGGCGGCTTCGGCCTGGTGGGCGTGGCCCTTGGCCTCGTGCCAGCGGCCGGCGAGGATCGTTGCCCAGACCATGGCCGCGAGTAGGGCTGCCAGGGCGCTGCCGTCGGGGCCGGTGGCGGTGTGGACGATGTCGCGGGCGGCCAGGCGTAGGGCGTCGGCTGCGCGGTGGTCGGCGCGGATGCGGGAGCGCTGGACGTGGGCGAAAGCCCTCGATGCCGCATGAAGGTCGGCGACCAAAGGGGCGGGGGCGCCTTGGGCGGTAACTTCGATGAGTTCGCCGAGGGCGGCGAGGTGCGCCTGGGCCTGCGCGTCACCGTCGCCGTCGTCGGTGGTGGTGGCGTGGAGGTGGTCGTGGAGGGTGTCGAGGGCGTCGGTGGCCTGGTGCCAGGGGCTGGTGGAGCGGTCGCGGCGGGCGGTGGGGTGTTCCTCGGGGGTGCCGGTCTCCAGGCGGGCGTGGAGTTTGGGCAGGGTGAGGTCGGGGGCGATCTTGCCGCCGGGGTGGTAGATCTGCTCGCCCTGCTTGTTCACCTCGTCCGGGCGGCCGGCGGAGTAGCCGAGCAGGTCACCGGAGGGGCCTCGTCGGGCCTTGATGGCGAGGCCGTCGGACTGGAGGTAGGAGAGGAGTTCTTCGGTGTCCCTCACGTGGGGGAGGGCGGCGCGGATGCGCTGCTCCAGCCACTGCCTACTGGTCTGTTGCCAGCCCAGACGCTCGGTCTTGTGCATCTCGGCCTGGGTGGGGCGGCGGGCGGCGGTGCGGTCGCCCTTGTGCAGGCGGCGTAGGCCGTAGTCCTCCTCGATGCGGCGGCAGGCGTCGCCGACGCGCAGGCCGCTGTCGTGGAGCTTGGGGCGGCGGCCGTCCTCGCGGACGGTGGTGGCGAGGATGTGGATGTGGTCGGGCGCGTGGCGTACGGCGATCCAGCGGCAGGCGAGGTCATCGCCTTCGGGTGCGATGCCGGCGGCGGAGACGATGCGCTGGGCGATCTCGCCCCATTCGGTGTCGGAGAGGTGGCGGTCCTCGGGTGCGGCGCGCACGGGGCAGTGCCAGACGTGGTCGGTGACGGGCTTGCCGAACTCGCTGTTGCGCAGGGCGACGGGGGCGTCGAGGTGGCGGGCGAGGGCGGAGAGGGTGGCGTGCTCATCCCGGCCGGGGTCGGGCATGCCGAGCAGGGCGAAGGCGGCCACGATGTGGGGGTCGAGGTGTTCGTCGTGGCGGCCCGGCCCGTAGAGGTAGGCGAGCAGGCCGCGGGTCTTGGTGCCGGCGGGCTTGATGGCGGCGATCATCCCGGTCAGCTCTCCGTGGGGTGGTCGGCGGGTTCGCGTAGGGCGCGGGCGATGTGCGTGAGCAGGAGGTGGAGTTCGTCCAGGCGTTCGCGGATCTCGGGTGGGGTGGCGTCGCTGTTGAGGGCTCGGGCGATCTGGTTGATGTTGACGCCGATGCGGTTGAGCTGGCGCAGGACCTGTGCGCGGAAGTGGTGGGTACGGCGGCGGTCCTCGCTGAGCGGAAGGTTGGCGGTGAAGCGCCCGTCGAGGAAGGCGAGGACGACGTCGGCTGCGAAACCGGATGCGCCGCTGTAGCCGTGCTCGGCGGCGGCCTGGTGCAGGCGGACGCGTTCGTCGGTGAGGAAGCGCAGGGGGCCGACGCGCTCCGTGCGCTTGTCACCGTTGAAGCGGCGGATGGTGGGGCGGGCGCTCGTGACGGTGGGCTCGCCGGCAGCGACGGAGGGCGCGGGGGCGAGGACTGCTCGCTGGGCCGCGTGGAGGTTGTCCGGGGCGGGGCCGCCCGCGGCCCTGACCCCGTGGCCGGGCGCCCCCTGGCGCTGGGCCGACTCCGCCACCCCCGGGGCGGAGTCCCCCGAAGACCGGCCATGAGTCGGACTCGGGGTACTACTGGCTCCGCCCGGGGCAACCCGTCCGAAGGCGTGACGCAGGCGCTTCCACAGCGGTTCGGGCTGTGGGGGCTGTGTGCCGTCGGTCGCGTGGGGTGAGGTCTGGTCGGGGTGGTTCGTCACGGCTCGGGGCTCCAGAGCTGGGGCTCGCGTTCGCCGGCGCGGTGGCCGGGATGCGTCGTCCACAGCTGTGGACGGGTAGGGGTGCGGCGGCCCGCCGGCGGGCCGGCGGGAGGGCTCCCCCGCCGGCCGGGCGGTCACGTGCGGTCGGGCGGTCACGTGCGGTCGGGCGACACGGGAGGGTGCGGGTCGTTTCGCAGGTCGGTCATCACGTCGGTGAGACGTTTGCCGCTGACGGTGTGGCCTGCGACGCGTATGGCCTGCTCGACGTTCTGGCGCGTGAGCGGGCGACCGTCGGCGACAGCAGCCCGCGCGAGCTCCACGAGCTGCTCCACCGTTGCGCTCGCCGGGCGTCCGCCCCGCTTCCTGATCACCGGTTCCGGGACAGGCGCGGGCGGCTGGCCGGAGGGGAGCTGCGGTCGCTCGGCGGTATCGCCGACGCGGGCGGTTTCGCCGACCGGCGGTTTCGGTGGCCGGGCGGCGGAGCTGCGGATCTCCTTGACGGGTCGCTCGACGAGCGAGTGGATCTGCCGCATCAGGACGCCGAAGGCGAGCAGAGCGGCGGCTGGAGGTACCGCTGCGACCACGTAGTTCAGCAGGGGTACGGGTCCGGCTTGGCCGGTGCCGCTGACTCCGGCGACGTTGAGGGCGATGGAGCCGGCCGAGCCGGTGGCGGTGAGTGCGATCGCCCAGCCGTCGGTGACCCGGCGCAGACCGGCGCGGAGCATCAGCAGCTCCCCGGCGACGATGAAGGCATCCAGCGTGGCGGGCCACGCCCACTGGCGGATGGGCGAGCGGCCGAGCCCGTGCTGTCCGGCGACCTCGGCGAGGTGCGCGTAGGAGAGCCAGAATCCGCCCGCGGTGAGGAGGACGATCACGACTCCGGCGGCGGCGAGCGCGTACCGCTCGGTGGCCTGCTTGCTCGTCGCGGGTTCGCCGTAGTCGCGGCGGTGGTGCTGAGTGGGGGTGGTGAGGTGCGTCAAGCGGGGTGCTCCTGGGGTGTTCCGGATGATCCGTCTTGCCGTCTTGGCCGTTGCAGGCGCAGGTCAGGGCGGGTACGGCAGCCGTCTTGTCTGCCGTACCGGAGGGCTGTGGCGGTCATCGGCTGTGGCGTTGGGAGGTGCCCGCCCTGCCGTCGGCCGGGACGGCGCCGTCGTACGGTGCCGTCCCGGCCAGCAGCCCCCGACCTGCGCCGATACGGCGGGGACGCCCGGGACGGCATGGGACGGCTCGCGGTGCCGTCCCGGCGCGGGCGGGTGGCGGGTTGATCGCGTTGCCGTCTTGGCTTCCGTAGCCGTCTCGCTCGGGCGGGCTCTGACCTGCGGTTTCACGGCAGGGACGGCAGGGACGGGCACGGGGAGGCGGGGCGGGCTCAGCCCGTCATGGGGGCGTCCTCGGCGTTCAGGTTCTGAACGGCCGGGCAGTAGCGTCGCCAGGCATCGAGGAACTTGTTGCGCGTGTAGCCCTTGCGCTGGGTCCCGTCGGCGAGGCGGACGTTGCCCGGCCTGATGCCGAACTCGCGGAGCATCGTGGCGAGGTCCTTGGCGTTGAGCCCGCTGCGTCCCCATTCCGCCCAGGGGCTCTCGTCGTCCTGGCGGAGCTGGTGGAGCAGGTCGTCCGTGGTCAGGCTGTCGGGCTCGCGCTGGGCGAGGAAGACCCTGCGGATGTCGGCGAGTATGCGGGCGCCGCCGGGCTGGTCCTCCTCGTTCTCGACCTCGGCGGCGACCATGTGGGCGCAGGCGGTGCGGGCGAGCCGGGGCCAGGGGCCCGCGGCCAGGTCGGCGACGATGACTAGCGGCTCCCATGTGTCGGCGGCCCGGTCCTCCACCGGGAGGTCCGGTTCGAGGTCGGACGCCTCCTCCTGCAACGGGCGGACCCAGTCGGCGAGACGGTCGCGGAGGTCGTGCAGGGCTGGGATGTCGCGGCGGGAGCGGAAGGGCTTCACGCGCTCGCCCTCCGCCCGGCGGCGCATCCGGATCACCACCGCCCGGTCCATGATCGTGTCGGGCAGGTCGCCGATGCCCGCGAGCGCCGCCATGGCGAAGGTGGCGAAGCGGTGCGGGGTGTGGTCGGCGCCCACGACGCGGGTGACGTACCGGTTGCGCTGATGGCCGGCGTTGAGGAGGCCGCGCATCTCCTCGTTCTTCTCCGCCTGTTTCGGCGTACCGAAGATCGTGTCCGCCTCGTCCACCAGGAGGGTGGGCGGTTCCTCGGTGATGGAGCGGAAGACCGCGGCCGGGGTGGTGTTGATGGTGAGCATCGGCTGGTGGACCGTCTCGGTCAGCACGTCCAGCAGGCGGGACTTGCCGCACCGTTTGGCGGGGCCGACGACCGCGAGGCGCGGTGCGTGCTGCCAGGCGGGCTGGAGGTGCGTGGCCGCCACCCAGAGGGTGACCGCGTCCAGCGCCTCCGGTGACGGGAGGATGACGAACTTCGCTATCTGCGAGCGCAGTTCCTCCAGGAGTGTCGATCCGGCGGTGGGGGCGGGGTCGTCCCGTACCGGCTCGGCCTGCTCGTCCGTGGGGACGACGCATCCCGCAGACTCCCCGGCCTCCTCCCCGGCCGCCGCGTCACCGGTGGTGGGCGTGGGCGCTGCGCCGGTGCGGTGGCCGGGCTTGCCGGGGATGGCCACCGGGGGCCACGCACTGCCGGTGGGTGCGGAATAGGGCTCGGGATGAGGGTGTTCCATGGGGCAGCTCCTCGTCTGGCGGTGGCGGGCTTGCACGCCTTGACCGCCGGGTTGGTTCTTGCAGGGCCGTTCGGGGTTGCTGGGGCCTTCGGCGTTGCACCGCCGGAGGCCCTCACGCTTCTCGCAGGCCCTCCAGCCCTGCGAGCGACCACGGACAGTACGTCCACGCCGTGGCACAGTCCAGCGTTTCTGTGTCAGCTAAGCGCAGAAGGATTCGGGGCCCCTCGGGCGCCTCACGCCGCCAGGCCCAGCAGGGCCAACAGGTCGGCGGTCACCACCCGGTAGGCGTTTCCGAGCCTGAGGACCTTGCACGGGTACTGGCCGCGCTTGGCGAGCTCGTACCCCTTGCTCCGGCCGAGCCCCAGCGCGCGATTGCCTGTCTCCAGGTCAACGGCGGCGGGCAGCCGCAGCAGCTCGTCGCGCATCATCCCCTGCGACCGAGCCGCCTCTTGGTTCTCGCGCATGTGCGCTCCTCTCACGAGTGAGCCCACGGCGAACGAGCCTTCCACGTCCGCATCAAGGGCCATCAACTAACGCTAGGCGAGTTAATGTGTCTGCATGACACAACGTCGTAGTCACCATGAGTCTGAGCAGGCCGACGAGGACGACGTCCCCGAGTGGGTGGACCAGGTCATGGCCACCGTGGCCGCCGAGGTCCGCAGGCGACGTAAGGAGATGGGGTGGAGCGCGCAGGACCTGGCCGACAGGTGCGAGGAGATCGGACACCCGATCCCCCGGAACGTCATCGCCAACATGGAGTCCGGACGACGCTCCACCCTGCCCCTGGTGGACGTGATGGTCCTGGCCGAGGCGCTGAACACCGCACCGATCGGCCTCATCTACCCCGTCGGGTACGTCGAGGACGTGCAGCGGCTTCCGCTCCAGGACGCCACGTCCACCCTGAACGCGCTGCGCTGGTTCACCGGCGAGGCGTCCGACCTCGGCGCGGACGACGACATGCTCCGCTACTTCCGGGCCCACGAGGCCGCTCAGGAGCGGCTTCGCAACGCACAACGCGACGAGGAGTACGCCCGTCACCACGCCGCGAGCGCGCACAACGCCGAGTGGAAGGCCGAGGCCCTCCGTGCGCAGGCGCGCGCCGCCGAGGAGGCCGAGGAGGCCCGCGACCGCCTGCACAGAGCCCGCGCCTTCATCGAGGAAGAGGGCGCCACGCCTCCGTACCTGTGGCCTGCCCCGGGCCCACTCCCATCGCCATGGAGCGATTCCGACAGCACCGAGGAGAACGATCTTTGAAGGGCTCCACCTACCGCCGATGTTCCTGCCGCGACCCGAAGACCGGCAGGGAACTCGGCGCCTCCTGCCCCAGGCGCAACAGCAGGAACCACTGCACGTACTCGATACGCCAGGAGCTGCCGCCCCGCGCCGACGGCAGCCGACGCTCCTTCGCACGGGGCGGCTACACCAGCCTCAAGGCCGCCCAGGCCGACCTCGACCACGTGCGCGCCCTCATGGGGCTCGCCGAGTCCGACGACCCCGAGGGCGTCCAGCTCGTCGCCGAGATGCTGGCCGAGGTCAGCGGCGAGAAGCTGCCCCTGCCGGAGGTGGAGGAGACACGGCGCCGCCTGATGGCCGGCCAGGACCTCGTCGGCAGCCTGACCGTCGCCGAGTGGCTGGACCGGTGGCTCGCCGGCAAGCGCATCCGCAAGTCCGGGCTCGGCCGCTACGAGACGGACATCCGCGTCCACCTCAAACCGCACATCGGCCACCGCCGCCTGGACCGGCTGCGGGTGAGCCACCTCAGCGAGATGTTCACCGCCATCGCCGACGCCAACGCCGCGATCCGGGAGCAGAACGCCCAGCGGCGCGCGGCGCTGGAGGAACTGGCGACCGTGCCGTGGAAGGGCCGGGAGAACCGGGCCCGCCGCAAGGCGATGCGGGAGGCGATCGACGCGATGCCGCCCTTCCGCCGCGTCACCGGACCCGCCACCCGTCAGCACGTCAAGGCCACCCTCCGCGCCGCCCTCAACGACGCGATCGGCCAGCAGGTCATCACCTTCAACCCGGCGGCCCACGTCGAGATCGACCCGGCCCGCAAGCCGAAGGCGCTGGTATGGACGGACGAGCGGATCGCACGATGGCGCCAGACCGGCGAGAAGCCCTCCCCCGTGATGGTCTGGACGCCGGAACAGACCGGCGCGTTCCTCGACTTCGTCGCCGAGGACCGACTGTACGCGATGTGGCACCTGATCGCCTTCCGCGGCCTGCGCCGTGGTGAGGCGTGCGGGCAGCCGTGGTCGGAGACCAACCTCGACCGGCACTCCCTCACCGTCACCGGCCAACTCGTGCAGGACGGCTGGGAGGTCGAGTCGTCCGAGCCGAAGACCGACAGCGGCTTCCGCGTGGTCGCCCTGGACGACGACACCGTCGGCGTGCTGAAGCACCACCGCGAGCGGCAGGAGGCCGACCGGGCAGAGTGGGGCGGGGCGTGGGTGGACACCGGTCTGGTCTTCACGCAGGAGGACGGGTCCTGGCTCCACCCGGGCAAGGTCACCGACCTCTTCGAGCGCCTGGTCGCCGCCTCCGGCCTCCCGCCGATCCGGCTGCACGACCTGCGCCACGGCGCGGCCACCCTCATGCTCGCCGCCGGCATCGACGTGAAGATCGTCTCGGACACCCTCGGGCACAGCGACACCCGGATCACGCGGGACATCTACCAGAGCGTGCTCCCCCACGTCGGCAGGAGCGCCGCCGAGGCCACCGCCCAGCTCGTCCCCCTCCAGCGCAAGACGGAGGCCGAGGAGGCGGCACGCAAGGCGGAGAAGGCGCGGCAGAAGGCGGAGGCCGAGGCCAAGGCCAAGCGCGCGAAGAAGGCCCGGAAGGCGAAGGCAGCCGGAGAGGCCGAGGGAGCCAAGAAGGCGCAGGCCAGGGGCAAGGCGAAGGCCAAGCGGAAGAAGCCCGCCAAGTAGGTCCCGGACCCCGGCGCTCACGCACCGCTCACGCAGCCCGTCAAGCGACACACGGGCCGCTCGACGCCCCCTGCCCCGGAACACGCAAAAGCCCAGGTCACGGGCGGTGTGACCTGGGCTTTCCGCGAGCCGCCTAAGGGAATCGAACCCTTGACCTACGCATTACGAGTGCGTCGCTCTGGCCGACTGAGCTAAGGCGGCGTGTTGCGCGGCCCAGTCTACACAGTGCGCCGGTGTGGTTCGTACCGGGTTGCGGGCTCAGGTGCAGCGCTTGCCGGCGGCCGGAGGGGTGCCCCTGACCAGGTAGGTGTTGATGGCGTCGTCGATGCAGCGGCTGCCGCGGCCGTAGGCGGTGTGGCCGTCCCCGACGTACGTCAGCAGGGTGGCGGAGGAGAGCTGCGAGGCGAGCGCCTTGGCCCAGCGGTAGGGGGTCGCGGGGTCCCGGGTGGTGCCGACCACGACGATGGGGTCGGCGCCCTTCGCCTCGATGCGCTGCGGCTTGCCGGTGGGCTTCGTCGACCAGTACGTGCAGTTCAGCGCCGCCCAGGTGAAGCCGTCGCCGAAGACGGGGGACGCCTTGTCGAAGGCGGGGACGGCGTTGCGGGCGGCCCTTGCGTCGGGGAAGGCCGGCGGGAGGTCGAGGCAGTTCACGGCCGCGTTGGCGGACATGAGGTTGGCGTACTTCCCGTCGGGGTCGCGCTCGTAGTAGCTGTCGGAGAGCGTCAGCAGTCCGCGGCCGTCTCCCTTCTCGGCCTGGCCGAGGTACTCGCGCAGCGTGGGCCAGGCCCCCTCGTCGTACATGGCGGCGATGACGCCGGTGGTGGCGAGGGACTCGGTCAGCTTGCGGGGCTCGCCGGTGGAGATGGGGTGCTGGTCCAGCTTGCGGAAGAGGGCGTTCAGCCGCTTGCCGGCGTCCTGGGGGCTCTTCGTCCCCAGCGGGCAGTCGGGCTTCTTCACGCAGTCCTTCGCGAACGCCTCGAAGGCCGTGTTGAAGCCGGCGGTCTGCTGCTCGTTGACCTGCCGGGCGTTCAGGGACGGGTCCATGGCGCCGTCCAGGACGAGGCGGCCGGAGCGGGAGGGGAAGAGGCCCGCGTAGGTCGCACCCAGGAAGGTGCCGTAGGAGGCGCCCACGTAGTTGAGCTTGCGGTCGCCGAGCACCGAGCGCAGCACGTCCATGTCGCGGGCGGCCTCGACGGTGGAGACGTGGCCCAGGAGGCCCTTGGAGTGCGCCCGGCAGGCCTGGGCGAAGTTCCGGTACGCCGCGGTCAGCTTCCGGACCTCACCGTTGTCGTCCGGGGTCTGGTCGACCTGCGTGTACGTGTCCATCTGCTTGTCCGGCAGGCACTTCACCGGTGCGCTGCGGGCCACCCCGCGCGGGTCCATCGCCACCATGTCGTAGCGGGCCTGCACCGAGGCGGGCTGCGGGGCGTACTGCTGGAGGTAGTCGATGGCCGAGGCCCCCGGCCCGCCCGGGTCCACCAGGAGCGAGCCGATCTTCTTGCCGGGACCGGTGGCCCCCTTGCGGGACACGGCCAGCTTGAGGTCGCTCTCCTGGCTCGGGTGCTCGTAGTCCAGAGGGGCGCGCATCGTCGCGCACTGGAAGCCGGCGACCCCGCACTTGCGCCAGTGCAGCTTCTGGTCGTAGTAGGACCGCAGGTTCTCGGGGATCGCGGTCGGCAGCGGCTGGAGCGTGGCGAGGCCGGAGGTGGGGCGGCCCGCCGGGCTTCCGGCCGGGCTGGGGCCGGCGGGCCCGGCGGGGCGGCCGGTGCCTGAGGAGCAGCCGGACGACAGGAGCAGTGCGGCTGCGGCCAGGGCGCAGCCGGTGGCACGCAGCAGGCGGGCGGTGTCCATCACAGGCGGTCCTCGAAGCAGGTTCGGGCGGTGACGGGCAACGGTCCGGGAAGTACCGGGCCCGTCCGGTCGGTGTCGGCGGTTCAGGACTGCCGGCCGTTGGGGTGAGCGGGCTGGGGCGGTGCCGGCGGACGAGGAGCGACCACCGTCGACGGTGCGTCATGGGAGCGTATCCGTACGTGAGCATCCCTCGCCTGCCCGACGTCACGTACGAGTGAGCACGGGCGCCCGCGCGGGGGCGATCGATGTCGCCTTGCCGCCGGACCACAGGGGCGATCCGGCCCCCGGCCCCCTCCCGGGACGTCGCGCAGGGGCCGCCGCGCAGCCGTGCAGGAGCGCAGCCGTCCAGGAACGCAGCCGTTCAGCAGCGGAGCCGTTCAGCAGCGGGCAGCGGCCCATGCGCCCGGCGGCGCCGCGGAAGGCCCGGCCTCGGCCGTCAGCCCGCGCGCAGGGCGACCGTCATGGCCTCCACGGCGAGCAGCGGTGCGACATTGCGGTCCAGGGCCTCCCGGCAGGCCATGACGGCGTCGATGCGGCGCAGGGTGCGCTCGGGGGTCGAGCCGGTGGCGACGCGCTGCACGGTGTCGCGGACCTCGTCGCTGGAGAGGGCCACGGAGGCACCCAGCTGGAGGGCCAGGACGTCCCGGTAGAAGGAGGTCAGGTCCACCAGGGCGAGGTCCAGGCTGTCGCGCTGGGTCCGGGTCAAGCGGCGCTTCTGCTTGTCCTGGAGGTCCTTCATGACGCCGGCCGTGCCCCGGGGCAGCCGGCCGTTGCTGCCCGCGGCGGCGCCCAGGGCCGCCCGCAGCTCCTCCGTCTCCTTGGCGTCCGTCTCCTCCGCCATCTGCTTGGCGTCCTCGGTGGAGGCGTCGATGAGCTCCTGGGCCGCGCGCAGACAACCGCCGATGTCGTCGATGCGGGCGGGCAGCTTCAGGACGGCGGCGCGGCGGGCGCGGGCGCGTTCGTCGGTGGCCAGCCGGCGGGCCCGGCCGATGTGGCCCTGTGTCGCGCGGGCCGCGCTGTGCGCCGTCCCGGGGTCGATGCCGTCCCGGCGAATCAGGAGGTCGGCGACGGCGTCGACGGGCGGGGTGCTCAGCGTCAGCAGCCGGCAACGGGAGCGGATGGTGGGCAGGACGTCCTCGACGGAGGGTGCGCACAGCAGCCAGACGGTACGGGGCGCCGGCTCCTCCACGGCCTTGAGCAGGACGTTCCCGGCGCCCTCGGTGAGGCGGTCGGCGTCCTCCAGGACGATCACCTGCCAGCGTCCGCCGGCCGGGGACATCGAGGCGCGGCGTACCAGCTCGCGGGTCTCCTTGACGCCGATGGACAGCAGCTCGGTGCGGACCACCTCGACGTCGGCGTGGGTGCCGACCAGTGCCGTGTGGCAGCCGTCGCAGAAGCCGCAGCCGGGCTCCCCGCCGAGAGCGCGATCCGGGCTGACGCACTGCAGGGCGGCGGCGAAGGCCCGCGCGGCCGTGGCCCGTCCCGAGCCGGGCGGGCCGGTGAACAGCCAGGCGTGGGTCATCCGGGAGGCGGCGAGGGCCGGCGCGGAGGTGCCGTCCTCCGCCGGGGAGGCCTCGGCGGGACGGCCCTGCGCGGTGACGTAGGCGTCGGCGTCGACCGCTGCGGCGGCGAGCTGCCGGGCGACCCGTTCCTGGCCGACCACGTCGTCCCACACCGTCATCGTGCGTCCACCGTCTCTCTGCTCGCGCTCGGTGCGGCCGCACCGCCGGCCGCCGTGCCACGCGGGCTCCGGCCGGGACGACGGTGCCCGCGAGGTCCCAGGGGCACCACGCGCCGCAGCCTCACCACTCGCCGCCCATTGTCGCCGAGGCGACTGACATCGCCCCAAAGGCGCAGGTGGACGACGTGGCCACGGCCCGGGAGGCGTCCCGGACCGCGGCCGGCGCCGGGAGCGGTGCCCCGGCGCGCCGGATCACCGCCGGGGACCGGACTCGCCGTGGCCGCCGCGGCCCCTGCCGTACCGGGACCCGTCGTCGTCACCCGGTTCGGCCTCGTCCGCGGCGGACCGGCCCGGGTAGTGGTCGTCCTCGTGGTGCGGGCCGAGCAGTTCGTCGGCCAGCGTCGGGAGGTCGTCCAGCGGGGTCTCCTCCGCCCACTCCGGGCGCACGCCGCGTCCGGACTCGTCCGGGACGACCGCGGGCAGTTCGCGGGTGCGCTCGACCGGCGAGTCCTCGTAACCGCCGCGGTCACGGCCGGCCTCACCGCCGTGGTGGTCCTCACGGAACATCCACGAGGGGACCCGCCCGGCCGGGTCGTCGTGGCCGCCCTGCCCGTACCCGGCGTGGTCACCGGGGGCGGTGGCGCGGGTGGCCCCGTGCGGCTCGGGCCAGGCGGCCGGTGCCTGCTCGCCGACCGGCGGGAGGACCGCCGTCTCGTCCGCTGCGCCGGTGTGCGGCGCCCCGGGCAGCGGCAGGTCGGCGGTGCGTTCGTTGTCGCTGTCGCCCACCGGACGCCGGGTCTCGTGCGGTTCCGCCGGGTGGGAGCCGGTGGACTTGTGCAGGTTGACGGCGGGCAGGGCCGCGGTCTCCGCAGCGTCCGCCCCGGCGGCTGAGCCGGGCGCCTGCGACCAACGGGGCAGGACGGCCGTCTCGTCGGCCGTGCCCTCCCCGTGCTGCGGCGGGGCGGGCTGCGGTGACTCCACCGTGGGGGCCTCGCCGCCGGCGGCCTCCGCCGCGAGGCGGGCCTCCTCGGCACGGCGCAGGGCCTCCTCGGCGCGGCGCTGCTTCTCCAGGCGGCGGGCGTTGGCCTCCTCGCGGAGCCTGCGCTCCTCCTCGGCCCGCAGCCGGAGCCGTTCCTGCTCCGCGGCGCGCGCCTCCTCCTCGGCCTCCCGGCGGGCTCGCTCCTCCTCCGCCCTGCGCTGCTCCTCCTCGGCGCGGCGACGCTCCTCCTCGGCCAGGCGGGCTGCCTCGGCCTCGGCCCGGCGGCGCTCCTCGGCCTCCGCCTCCTGGCGCCGGCGCTCCTCCTCCTCGGCGCGCAGCCGCGCGAGCTGCTCCTGGCGCTCGCGCTCCAGGCGCTCCTCCTCGGCCTTGCGGGCGGCCTCCTCCTCGGCCTTGCGGCGGGCCTCCTCCTCGGCGCGCCGCCGGGCCTCCTCGCGGGCCTGGATCTCGCTCTCCGACAGCGGCAGCACCTGGTCGAGGCGGTGGCGCACGACGGTGGTGACGGCCTCCGGCTCCTGTGCGGCGTCCACCACGAGGTAGCGGGCCGGGTCGGCGGCAGCCAGCGCCAGGAAGCCGGAGCGGACCCGCTCGTGGAACTCGCTGGGCTCGCTCTCCAACCGGTCGGGGGCCTCGGTGAAGCGTTCACGGGCGTCCTGCGGGGCGATGTCCAGCAGGACCGTGAGGTGCGGGACGAGCCCGTCGGTCGCCCAGCGCGAGATCCGCGCCACCTCGGTGGGGGCCAGGTCGCGTCCTGCGCCCTGGTAGGCGACGGAGGAGTCGGTGTAGCGGTCGGTGATGACCACGGCGCCGCGTTCGAGGGCGGGGCGGATGACGCTGCTGACGTGCTCGGCGCGGTCGGCGGCGAACAGCAGGGCCTCGGCGCGGTCGGAGAGGCCGTCGGTGCCGACGTCCAGCACGATGGAGCGCAGTCGCTTGCCGACCGCCGTCGCCCCCGGCTCGCGGGTGACGACGACCTCGTGGCCCTTGGCGCGGATCCACTCGGCCAGTGCCTCGGCCTGGGTGGACTTGCCCGCGCCGTCGCCGCCCTCCAGGGCGATGAAGAAGCCGGTCTCGGCGGGCTTCTGCGGCGGCTCGCCACCGCGCAGCGCCTCGCGCAGGTCGCGGCGGAGCGGGACGCCGTGGCGGTCGTCGACCTTGCCCAGCACCAGCGCCGCGACGGGCAGCAGCAGCGCACCGACGAGCATCAGGGTGAACGCGGCGCCGCCGTGGGCGAACACCCAGCTCCCGCTGGAGAGGTGGTGCGGGCCGATGGCAGCGGCCAGCAGCGGCGCCACGATCGCGGCCAGGGCCAGGCAGACGCGGACCACGGCGTGCAGGTGCTCGGTGACCCGGGCCGTGCGGTCCGGTTCGGTCTCCTGGTCGAGCAGGGTGTGGCCGGTGTTGGCGGCGACGCCGGCGGCGAGGCCGGCGAGGAGCGCCAGCAGCAGCACGGTCGTGGTGTCCGGCACCAGGCCCATCGCCAGCAGCGCGACGCCGGTGACGGCGAGCGCCAGGGCGAGCATGCGGCGGCGGGGGAAGCCGGGCAGCACCCGGGAGGCGTAGCGGATGCCGAGGACCGGGCCGCCGCACAGCGCCAGCGCGAAGAGCGCGAAGGCCGCCGGGCCGCCGCCGAGGTCGGTGGCGTGCAGCACCGCGACCGCCACGGCCGCCGCGATCGCCGCGGCCACCGCCGCGCAGGCGAGGACCAGCAGCGGGACGGCACCCGTCCGGCCGCGGTCGGCGCGCCCGCCGTCACCGGCACGCGGTCGGCGCAGGCCCTCCAGCGGGGAGCGGGGGCGCGGGGCCTTGGCGTCCGGGAAGCTGAGGAAGTACAGGATCGAGACGGACGCGGCGAACAGCCCGGAGGCCACGTAGGAGCCGAGGGCGGCCTGGTGCAGGTGGAACCACTCGATGCCGTTGCCGAGCAGGTTGCCGATGACGGAGACGACGACGAGGGCCGCGGCACCCAGCGGCAGCACGACGAACGCGGTGCGCAGCGAGAGCCGGCGCAGGGCGCCCATGGTGTCGGGCAGCGGGCGCACGGCGGCGCCCTCGGGGGGCGGCGCGGGCAGCAGAGCCGGGGTGACGCTGTCGTAGGCCACCGACCAGAAGCGTTCGGCGACGCCCACGACGAAGGCGGTGACCAGCACCCAGGCCAGGGCGTTGCCCGGCGTCCAGTCGATCCACAGCGGCGCCACGACCAGGAGCGCCAGCCGCACCCCGTCCGCGACCATCATCGTCCAGCGCCGGTCGAGCGGTCCGGAGGGGCCGGTCAGCGCGGACAGCGGGCCGAGGAGGACGGCGCCGAACAGCAGCGTCGACAGCAGCCGGGCCGCCAGGACGGTGGTCACGGCGAAGGCGGCCCCGCGGTAGCCCCCGCCGAACGCCGCCTCTCCCCCGACGGGTACGTAGGTGGCCGCCTGGAGTCCGAGGAGGACGAGGACCAGGAGGGCGAGGGAGTCCGCGATGCCCCCGACGAACCGTGCGCTCCACAGCCGCTTCAGCGGGGGAAGGCGCAGCAGTGCCCGCACCGCGCGCTCGCGGGAGTCCGCGGCAAGGGCGTCGGTGGTGGGGTTCACGACCGTTGGCTGCTCGGTACGCGTCATCCCGCCAGCCTAACGGGACGACGCGTCCCCCACGTGGCCCACCCGAACACATGGGCGGGTCGTGTCCCGTCACTCCAGCCCCACCGGCCCCGGCGCCAGGGGCAAAGGCCTGGCCGGAGGGGCCGGACCAGCCAGGGTCCGACCGGCCCCGAAGGCGCCTGGGCAGGCCCGAGGGCCGGGCGGGCGCAGGCCGTCCCCCGGGAACGGAACACCCCGGCCGGCTGAGAGGTGTCAGCGGGCCGGGGCGGTGCGTTTCACTCGCCGGTGTCGCCGGAGCCCTTCGAACCGGCAGCGGTCTTCTTCGCCGCCGTGGTCTTCTTCGCAGCGGTCTTCTTGGCGGCCGTCGTCTTCGCCGCGGACTTCTTCGCGGTGGACTTGGCCGTCGTGGTCTTCTCCGCCGTCTTCTTCGCGGTGGTCTTCTTGGCCGTGGACTTCTTCGCCGCGGACTTCTTGGCGGTCTTCTTCGCCGGACCCTTGGCGCGCTTCTCCGCGAGCAGCTCGAAGCCGCGCTCCGGTGTGATGGTCTCGACGTCGTCGTCCCGCCGCAGGGTGGCGTTGGTCTCCCCGTCGGTGACGTACGGCCCGAACCGGCCGTCCTTGACCACGACCGGCCGCTCGTTGGTCGGGTCGTTGCCGAGCTCCTTCAGCGGGGGCTTGGCCGCGGCCCGGCCCCGCTGCTTGGGCTGGGCGTAGATGGCGAGCGCCTCCTCCACCGTGATGGTGAAGAGCTGCTCCTCGGTCTCCAGCGAGCGGGAGTCGGTCCCCTTCTTCAGGTAGGGGCCGTACCGGCCGTTCTGCGCGGTGATCTCCACGCCCTCGGGGTCGGTACCCACCACGCGCGGCAGCGACATCAGCTTGAGCGCGTCGGCCAGCGTCACGGTGTCCAGGGACATCGACTTGAAGAGCGAGGCGGTGCGTGGCTTGACCGCGTTCTTGCCGGTCTTCGGCGTGCCCTCGGGGAGGATCTCGGTCACGTAGGGGCCGTAGCGGCCGTCCTTGGCGACGATCTGGTTGCCGGACTCGGGGTCGGTACCCAGTTCGAAGGCGCCGCTGGGCTTGGCCAGCAGCTCCTCCGCGAGCTCCACGGTCAGCTCGTCGGGGGCGAGGTCGTCGGGCACGTCGGCGCGCTGGTGCTGCTCGGTGTCGCGCTCGCCCCGCTCGACGTACGGGCCGTAGCGGCCGACGCGCAGCACGATGTCGTCGCTGACGGGGAAGGAGGACACCTCACGGGCGTCGATGGCACCGAGGTCGGTGACGAGTTCCTTGAGCCCGCCGAGGTGGTCGCCGTCGCCGTTGCCCGCCTCGGAGGCGGCACCGGCGGCCGGGTCCAGGCCCTCGGCATCGCCCTCACCGAAGTAGAAGCGGCGCAGCCACGGCACGGACTGGGCCTCCCCGCGGGCGATGCGGTCGAGGTCGTCCTCCATGCGCGCGGTGAAGTCGTAGTCGACGAGCCGGCCGAAGTGCTTCTCCAGCAGGTTGACCACGGCGAAGGAGAGGAAGGAGGGGACGAGCGCGGTGCCCTTCTTGAAGACGTAGCCGCGGTCCAGGATCGTGCCGATGATCGACGCGTAGGTCGAGGGGCGGCCGATCTCCCGCTCCTCCAGCTCCTTGACCAGCGAGGCCTCGGTGTAGCGGGCCGGCGGCTTGGTGGCGTGGCCGTCGACGGAGACCTCGCGGGCGGTGAGGGCGTCGCCCTCCTGCACCTGCGGCAGCCGGCGCTCGCGGTCGTCGAGTTCGGCGTTGGGGTCGTCGGCCCCTTCCACATACGCCTTGAGGAAGCCGTGGAAGGTGATGGTCTTGCCGGACGCGCTGAACTCGGCGTCGCGCCCGTCGGTGGCGGTGCCGCCGATCTTGACGGTGACGCTGTCACCGACCGCGTCCTTCATCTGGGAGGCGACCGTCCGCTTCCAGATGAGTTCGTAGAGCCGGAACTGGTCGCCGGTCAGGCCCGTCTCCCCGGGGGTGCGGAACCGGTCGCCGGAGGGACGGATCGCCTCGTGCGCCTCCTGGGCGTTCTTGACCTTCCCGGCGTAGGAGCGGGGCTTGTCCGGCAGGTACTGGGCGCCGTAGAGCTGGGTGACCTGGGCACGCGCGGCGGAGACCGCGGTGTCCGAGAGCGTGGTGGAGTCGGTACGCATGTAGGTGATGAAGCCGTTCTCGTACAGCTTCTGCGCCACCTGCATGGTCGCCTTCGCGCCGAGGCCGAGCTTCCGGCTGGCCTCCTGCTGGAGGGTGGTGGTGCGGAAGGGCGCGTACGGCGAGCGCCGGTACGGCTTGGACTCCACCGACCGGACGGCGAAGGAGGCGCCTTCCAGCGCCTCGGCGAGACCACGGGCAGCGGCCTCGTCGAGGTGGAGTACCTGGTCGCTCTTGAGGCGGCCGTCGGCGCCGAAGTCCCGACCCTGGGCGACGCGGCGGCCGTCGACGCTGTTCAGGCGGGCGCCGAAGGTGCCGGGGTCGGTGGTGTCGCCCTCGCGGCCGGTGGAAAAGGTGCCGGTGAGGTCCCAGTACTCGGCGGAGCGGAAGGCGATGCGCTCGCGTTCGCGCTCGACGACGAGGCGGGTGGCGACGGACTGGACGCGGCCGGCCGACAGGCGCGGCATGACCTTCTTCCACAGCACGGGGGAGACCTCGTAGCCGTAGAGGCGGTCCAGGATGCGGCGGGTCTCCTGGGCGTCCACCAGCCGCTTGTTCAGCTCCCGCGGGTTGGCGACGGCCGCCCGGATGGCGTCCTTGGTGATCTCGTGGAAGACCATGCGGTGGACGGGCACCTTGGGCTTGAGGATCTCCTGCAGGTGCCAGGCGATGGCCTCGCCCTCGCGGTCCTCATCGGTGGCGAGGAAGAGTTCGTCGGAGTCGGCCAGAAGTTCCTTGAGCTTCTTGACCTGATCCTTCTTGTCGCTGTTGACGACGTAGATCGGCTGGAAGTCGGCGTCGACGTTCACACCGAGGCGGGCCCACGGCTCACCCTTGTACTTCGCCGGTACCTCGGCGGCGCCGTTGGGGAGGTCACGGATGTGCCCGACGCTCGCCTCGACCGTGTAGCCGGCGCCGAGGTAGCCACTGATCGTCTTCGCCTTGGCGGGCGACTCGACGATGACGAGGCGGCGGCCACCGCCCTGTGCGGTCTCGCTGGTCGGGGACAACTTTGGCTCTTCTCTCCGGTCGACGCTCGGTGGACGCTGCACGACACCTCCACGCCGCTGGCCCGATCCCGCTGGGGGCGCGTCGGTGGCGCTGGTCTCGCGTGACGCTGCGGAGTGTGACGGTACATCCCGCCCGCGTGTCAAACGGAAAAACCCCGCAACGCCACTCGAACGGTAACCCGACTCCTGGGGTTCCTGCCCCCTGGATCGGCCGAGCACGGGACGGGTGCCCGACATCACGCGGCAGGACACTCCCGCGGACCGGCCCCCTCCGCTCCGCCGTCCGGCCCGGCCGGACCGACCCCCGGCGCACGCTCGCGACCAGCGACGACGTGCGTCCCCGGCATCCGGCCGGGACACGGCGGCGAGTACCGCACCCTCCCTGCGTCCCCGGCACGGGCGAGCGCCCCGCCCGGTCCGCGCACCGGTCGAAATTCGCCGCCCCGTCGGCGGGGCCGCGGCGGGCAGCCCGCCTCGGGCCGGCCCGCCGGGACAGCTCAGGGGCGCTCGACCGGAAGCAGGAAACCCTGCTCCACCAGGAGGCGGATCGCCTCGGGCGTCCGGTCGCGGATCAGTACCGGGTCCTCGCCCATCAGCTGCGCGATGGCGTCGAGGATGCGGCCCGCCGGCAGGCTCCCGTCACACACGCCGGCGAACCCCGCGCCCACGGTGTCCACCTTCGTCGCCCGCCGCATCCCGCGGTTCTGCCGCAGCACCACGTGCTCCGGGTCCTCCGCGCCGGGCATGCCGACCTGTTCCTGCACCACCTCGTCCGCCAGCCGGAAGTGAGCGGCGAGCAGGGCGGCGTCGTCGGTCCGCCGGAGGTAGTCCTGCCGGGCGAAGTGGTCGAGGATGACCGCGCCGAGCGGCTGCTCCACCGGGTGCGACCACTCCTCGACGGTGATCGACGGCTGGTCCGCTCCCGACCTGCGCAGCGTAATCCAGCCGAAGCCGACGGCCGTGGTGCGGCCGGCGGCGAACTCCTCCAGCCACTCCTCGTAGCGGGCCGCGTAGGTCTCGGGGTCCCCGCGGTGGTCGCCGCTGTCCCGCAGCCAGAGCTCCGTGTACTGCGTGACGTCCTGGACCTCCCGCTGCACGATCCAGGCGTCGCACCCGGCCGGCACCCAGGAACGCACCCGGTCCCGCCAGTCCTCTCCCTCGACGTGGCACCAGTTGGCCAGGAGCTGGCAGTAGCCCCCGTCGTTCAGGTGACGGGCGGACTGCTGGACGAGGGCGCGGCACAGGTCGTCACCGGCCATTCCGCCGTCCCGGTAGGTCAGCCGCGGCCCGGCGGTGCCGCTTCGGCCGGCGGTCGGCGGGGAGATCACGAACGGCGGGTTGGAGACGATCAGGTCGAAGGTCTCCTCCTCGACAGGCGCGAACAGCGAGCCTTCCCGCAGGTCGGCCGGGGCGGTGTCGGAGAGCGCGAGGGTGAGGGCGGCCATGCGCACGGCCCGCGGGTTGAGGTCGGTCGCGACCACCCGGCCGGCACGTTGGGCCGCGTGCAGCGCCTGGACGCCCGAGCCGGTACCGAGGTCGAGAGCGGTGTCCACCGCGAGCGGCACCATGAGGCCGGCGAGCGTGGTGGAGGCACCGCCCACCCCCAGCACCACCTGGCTGCGGTCGACCTCGGCGGCTGCCTTCGCGCCCGCCGCTCCCGCCACACCGCCGGCGCCGCCCACCGCGCACCCCAGGTCGGAGACGATCCACCAGTCCTGTCCCTCGGGGCCCGCGTAGGGGCGGACGTCCACGGTCGCCCGTACCTCGTCACCTGCCGGCTCCCCGGCAGCCTCGCCGGGCGCGTTCTCCGCCTGCTCGCGGACCAGCCAGCCGTCGGCCAGGCACTCCTCCAACGGCAGCGCGGCCCGGGCCTGCTCCACCGGTACCGAGCGTTGCAGGAGGAAGAGCCGGACCAGCGTCTCCAGCGGGGTGCCGCCTCCGGTGGCGCGCGCCGCCGGCACCGTCTCGTTCCGGGCCAGTGCGGCGTAGGCCTGGGCCCCCAGCAGTTCCAGCAGTCCGTCTGCGGTGAAGGCTGCGGTCAGCAGGGCCTCGCGGAGAGCGGTGAGGCGGGCGGCGGACTCGTGGTCCTGGGGATCGGCGGTCGGCAGGTGGGTACTCACGCGCTCCATCATCACCCGCCGCCGTCGCCCGGTTCCACCCGGCGACGCGGAGGAAACGGAGAGGCGACAGAGCAGCCGCACGGAGGAACCGGCCGAAGCGGCAGGGCGATGGCGCAGAGGGGCCGGCGAGGCGACAGGGCGATGGCACGGCGGGCCGCATGGGAGAGCCGGCCAGACGGGAGGCCGGCCACGGGGTGTCCCGCGCGCGGCCTGCCCCGCCCGTGCAATCGGTTCACGGGCGGGGCGCGGTGCCGCCTGCGCGGGCTGCGGACCGCTACGCGGTTCAGTCGCTCAGCCGCTCAGTCCGAGGCCTTGGCGGACGGCGCGGTGGTGCCACCGCTCTGGCTCTGGCAGCCGGACTGGCGGGCCATCGACTTGCCGACGTCACCCGACTCCAGCTTCTTGAAGGCCGCCTCGCTCTGCTTGTTCAGCTTGCTGATGCCGTCGGAGAGGGTGCGCAGGCCGTCGGCGAACTTCAGCTTGTCGCTGGTGTCCAGCCCGTCCACCTGCTTGCGGAGCTCCGTGTACCCCTTGGACAGCTCGTTCAGCTCCTTGACCGCGGCCTTCTGCGAGGAGCTGCCGTCGTCGGTGGGGGGCGCTCCTGCCTTGTCCAGGCTCTTCGCCAGCGAGGCATAGGCGTCGGAGATCTGCTGGAAGGCCTTCGAGTCGGTCTGCTGGACCTTCTTGGAGTCGACGGTGCCGGCGTCCGCGGTCTGCATGGCGGAGTTGGCGTTCTGGATCTTCTTGAACTGCGACTGTGCCGAGTCGCAGAACGTCTTCGCCCAGGAGTCGAGCTTCTCACCGCTGTCGTCACCGCACGCGGTCAGAGTGAGTACCAGCGCCGCACCGCCGGACAGTGCAGCCACAAGCTTCTTGTTCACCGGATTGGTCCCTTCCATGGCTCTCGGCCCCGGAACATACACGGCGAAAGCCCTTCGCTTCCGAGTCGAGGAACCCGGGTGAGCCCTATTGCAGCCATTTGCACCAAGACCGCGAAGCTCCCGTCTCCCTCCGCTCCCGGAGCCGGCCACGCAGCATCCTGCGCTTCAACTTCTCTGAACAGCGGCCCTGTTGAGATGCCTGCCCCAATCCATCCCCTGGAAGCACCGTTCGACGACGGACTGATCGACGGGCATCGCCGGGAACTGTCGGAGTTGCCTTTGTCACGCTCGGCGACAGTGCGCGTCGGCAGAGACCCTGGCCCCCTGCGAACCGACACCGTCGGCATCGCGCCCCGCTCCGGCACGAGGGTCCCGATGGCAGAGACGAGCCTCACGGCCGCCGGCGCGACGGCACAGGCAGGCCTGGGGGTGACCAGTGCGACAGAGGTGCGGGCTGCTGAGTCAGGGCCGCGGTGACAGTGGTCAGGCCGGGAGGAGAGGCCCGAGGGGAAACCGAGGGGTGAAATGAAGGGTGAGGTGAAGGGGTGAGACGAGTTGCAGGCGGAACAGCCGGAGCAGGAACGACAGGCGTCTGAAAGCGCTCAGGGCACGATGGGTGCGGGCGCCGTCGGCCAGCTCATGCGGATGACGCCACCGGTCTCCGTGGCGCCGACCTCGACGTCGTCGACCAGGCCGCTGATCACAGCCAGGCCCATCTCGTCCTCACCGTGGTCGTCAGCGTCCGCCTCGTCGAGGCCGCCACCCACCTGGCCCGGGACGATGCGCGCCCCCGGGACGGTGCCGGGCTTCGGACGGGCGCCCGGCACCTCGTCGCCCACCTCGATGGAGAAGGCCTTCTCGTCCTCGTTCAGCACCACCCGGATCGGGGCGGTGATGCCGTGGGAGCGGTGGAGGCCGACGGCGCGGCTGCAGGCCTCACCGACCGCCAGCCGCACCTCGTCGAGTACCGCCTCGTCCACGCCTGCACGCCGGGCGACGGCGGCGGCCACCAATCGCGCGGTCCGTACGTGCTCGGGTAGCGCGCTGAAGCGGAGTTCGACGGTGGCCATGCCATCCCCCTCGGTATGCGGGCGTGCTCAGCGGCGCCCCGGGCCCACCGGGGCCCGGCGCCGCGCTCCCCCGCCCGGACCCGGCCGCCGGGCAGAGCGGGGAAGGAAACGTCAGTCGGTGGCCGAGACGGCCTCGTCGACCGAGGTGTGGATCGGGAACACCTTGGTCAGGCCGGTGATACGGAAGATCTTGAGGATGCGCTCCTGGTTGCAGACCAGACGCAGCGAACCCTCGTGCGCGCGCACCCGCTTCAACCCGCCGACCAGGACGCCCAGGCCGGTCGAGTCGAGAAAGTCGACGCGCTCCATGTCGACGACGAGGTGGTAGCTTCCGTCGTTCACGAGTTCGACCAGCTGCTCCCGCAGCTTGGGCGCGGTGTACACATCAATCTCGCCACCGACCTCGACGACCGTACGGTCGCCAACAGTCCGGGTCGACAGGGACAGGTCCACGGAACCTCCAGCACCTTGCATCGAGCGGTCGCCCCCCATGGATCGGCAGCCGCATTGGCATTCAATCACTTACCAGTAGGCGCGCACGACGCCTTGTCAGCATTGTCTGACACTCCAGTGACACACTCGGTGTCGATGGCCTCCAATCAAGCGCCGCCGAACGTGGGTTCCCGGCCTTCCCCGCGGTCTGTACTGGACCGTCTCACATCCGGGGCAACTCGCGCTGCCCGCGTCACCCATACGGAGCACCTGCCCCCGCGCGCCGGGAGCCATGCCGAGTGGCCGGAGCAGATCCGCCCCGAGGTGGTGTCGGCCGTTCGGGTGGCCGGAATCGAACGTCCCTGGACCCACCAGGCACGGACGGTGGAGCACGCGGTGCGCGGGGAGTCGGTGGTGGTGGCCACCGGCACCGCTTCCGGGAAGTCACTGGCCTACCTCGTCCCGGTGCTCTCCGCGCTGCTGGACGGTTCCGAGGCACCGAACGGCCGTGGCGCCACCGCCCTCTACATCGCCCCCACCAAGGCGCTGGCGGCCGACCAGCGCCGGTCGTTGCGCGATCTCGCCGCCCCGTTGGGCACGGCGGTGCGCCCCGCGGTCTACGACGGGGACACGCCGGTGGAGGAGCGGGAGTGGATCCGCCAACACGCCAACTACGTGCTGACCAACCCCGACATGCTCCATCTGGGAGTGCTGCCCTCCCACCCGCGTTGGGCCTCCTTCCTGCGCTCGCTGCGCTACGTGGTGATCGACGAGTGCCACACCTACCGCGGCGTCTTCGGCTCGCACGTCGCCCAGGTCATCCGCCGGTTGCGGCGACTGTGCGCCCGTTACGGTTCCGAACCCGTCTTCCTGCTCGCCTCCGCGACGGCCGCCGACCCCGCCCAGGCCGCCGGCCGTCTCACCGGCCTTCCTGTGGTGGAGATCACCGAGGACGCCTCCCCCCGCGGCGAGGTCGTCTTCGCCCTGTGGGAGCCGCCGCTCACCGAACTCCACGGTGAACAGGGCGCGCCGGTGCGCCGCAGTGCGACGGCGGAGACGGCCGACCTGCTGACCGACCTCGCCGTGCAGGGTGTCCGGACAGTGGCGTTCGTCCGGTCGCGACGGGGTGCCGAACTGATCGCGCTCATCACCCAGGAACGGTTGGCCGAGGTGGACCGCTCCCTCCCGGGCCGGATCGCCGCCTACCGCGGCGGCTACCTCCCGGAGGAACGGCGGGCGCTGGAGGCCGCGCTACACAGTGGCGACCTGCTGGGCCTCGCTGCGACCACGGCGCTGGAACTGGGCATGGACGTCTCCGGGCTGGACGCGGTCCTCATCGCCGGCTACCCCGGCACCCGGGCCTCACTGTGGCAGCAGGCCGGACGGGCGGGGCGCTCCGGCCAGGGCGCCCTGGCACTCCTGGTGGCCCGCGACGACCCACTGGACACCTACCTGGTCCACCACCCCGAGGCGATCTTCGACCAGCCCGTCGAGAGCACCGTGCTCGACCCGGACAACCCCTACGTGCTCACCCCCCACCTGTGCGCCGCCGCGGCGGAGCTTCCCCTCACCGGCGCCGACCTCGACCTTTTCGGTCCCACCACCACCGGACTGCTGCCTCGTCTGGAGGCCCGCAGACTGCTTCGGCGCCGCGCCACCGCCTGGCACTGGACACGGCGGGAGCGCGCCGCCGACCTGACCGACATCCGCGGCCAGGGCGGTGCACCCGTGCAGGTGGTGGAGGCGGGCACGGGACGTCTGCTGGGCACCGTCGACGCCGCAGCAGCCCACACCACCGTGCACGAGGGCGCGGTCCACCTCCACCGCGGACGCAGTTACCTCGTCGAACGGCTGGACCTGGAGGACGACGTCGCGCTGGTGAAGGAGGCCGATCCGCCTTACTCCACGACGGCCCGCGACACCACCTCCGTCTCCATCCTGGAGACGGAGACCGAGGTGCCGTGGGGGCAGGCACGGCTGTGCTTCGGGTCCGTCGAAGTCACCAACCAGGTCGTCTCCTTCCTTCGCCGCAGGCTCATCACCGGTGAGGTACTCGGGGAGTCCAAGCTCGACCTGCCGCCGCGCACCCTGCGTACGAGGGCGGTGTGGTGGACGGTCACCGAGGACCAGCTCGACGCCGCGCGCGTCAACCCCGAGCAGCTCGCCGGCGCCCTCCACGCCGCCGAACACGCGTCGATCGGCCTGCTTCCGCTCTTCGCCACCTGCGACCGCTGGGACATCGGTGGCGTCTCGCTCCCCCTTCACCCCGACACACTGCTGCCGACGGTGTTCGTCTACGACGGCCACCCAGGCGGGGCCGGCTTCGCCGAGCGCGCCTTCCACACGGCCGCGCGTTGGCTCCAGGCCACCCGGCAGGCCATCGCCTCGTGCGAGTGCGAAGCGGGCTGTCCCTCCTGCATCCAGTCGCCCAAATGCGGCAACGGGAACGAACCGCTCCACAAGCGGGGCGCCGTCCGGCTCCTGACCGAACTCCTGCGCTCGGCCCCGCCCGAGAACGGTGCGCGCCCCGACGAGGACTCACCCGGCAAGGCCTGACGGGCCCGGCCGCCCGCCCTCCCGCCGGCCCAGCCTCAAATGCTGAGCAGGAGTGCCCGTTGACGGACCACGCGAAGTCCTGGTCGGCTCAAGGCGGCGCGGAGGACGGCAGCGGTGTCATCCCCCATGCGGAGAGGGCGAGGCCCGCGGGCCGCCGGGGGTGCTCTTCTCCTGCGGAGGCCCGGCCCGGCTTCTGACCCGTACGGTGAACCTCCCGGTGCTCGACTCTGCCTCGACGTCCGCGACCTCTCCGTCAAGGCCGCAACGGACCACCCGCGCACCCTGGGCGAGAGACACGGCCTTCGCCCTACGGCATGCCTGGTCCGGGCCCAAGAGGGCTGTGTCCGCTGCGGCCAGCGCTGCGAGGTCCGCCGCGGCACCCGCTCGGTGGCGGGCCACGACCACCTGGGCCATGGCGAGGACGGCCGCCAGGACGGTGCACAGGGCCAGTGCCGTACAGGCCGTCCACACCGTCGCGAAACCCGCGTCACCCCGCCGGTGCCGCCGGTCATGCGGCCGCCGTGTCCTCGGCATCAGCCGTCGCCTCCGCCCCCAGCTCGACGGCCCACCGCAGGACGTCGTCCCGGTCGGCTCTGACGGTCACCGTCACCATCCGCCCCTTTCTCGACACCGCGATCCGCGCCTTGTCCGGTGCAGCGCTTCTGGCCACCTCCAGCACCTTCTCCTCCGGTTCCGCCCGGGCCGCCGCCCGGGCACCGGCCCGGGCGGCGTCGACACAGCGGATCTGGTCGGCCGCGGCTCCGATCGCCCAGAGGGCGAACGCGATGAGCATCACGAGGACCGGAGTGACTGCTGCCGCCTCCGCAGTCACGTAACCGGCGTCCCGTCCACCCGCTCGTCTCCCGCGCTCAGAACTTCGCACTGAGAGCCTTGTTGATCAGCCCCTGCAACGCGGCCGACACCGCATCGCTGGTGACCACCTTGTAGAGGACAGC
This sequence comes from Streptomyces sp. NPDC059740, assembly GCF_042733155.1. Taxonomy (NCBI): domain Bacteria; kingdom Bacillati; phylum Actinomycetota; class Actinomycetes; order Kitasatosporales; family Streptomycetaceae; genus Streptomyces; species Streptomyces sp. NPDC059740. The sequence continues at coordinate 240,314 of NZ_JBHWGP010000001.1, forward strand.
CGCGAAAGCGCAGGCCACCAGGGTGCCGAGGGCGTACTCGGCAGTGGTCATGCCCCGGTCGCGCGCCTGCTTGCGCAGGGCGGACCGTCGGCTCCGGCGGTGCGACCGGGGGCCGGACACCAAAAGTGGTGTCGGCTCAGGGCCCGGGTGCGAGGGGACTCGGCCGGGTGGTTGCTCCTTCCGTTGCCTGACCGCCCGGGGCGACGACTCCTGGTCGTTCGAGGCGGTGCGCCCGCTGTGGCGTGGGCGAGCGGACGGCACAGCCGGAGCCCTCCCGGCTTCCCTGGCCGCCGACTTCGTGTCCTGACGTGCTGTGGTCGCCATGTTTCTTCTCCTTCTCCTTGTGTTGTCGCTTCTGACAGGTCATGGGGTGTGCGGTGCGACGGGTAGCGGCCCTGTCCTTTGTGGGCAGGTCAGCCGGTGGCCATGAGTTGTCCGGCCAGACCGACGAGGACGGGGACCACGCCCACCGTGAGGAACGCCGGCAGGAAGCACACTGCGAGCGGTGCGGTGATGAGTACGCCTGCACGTTGTGACCGGGACAGGGCGGCGCGTCGGGATTCCTCGCGCAGAGCCTCTGCGGCCCGTGCCACGGCCTCGCCTGCGGGAGCACCGGTCACGGTGGCTCGCTCCAGGCACCGGGCCAGTGCGGTGGCGCCGGGAAGCGAACCCAGACGGCTCCATGCCGTGGCGGGCTCAGCCCCGAGCCGGAGCTCCGCAGCCACCGTGCGGAGACGGTCGCCGACCGGTCCGGGCAGTGAGTCCCCCACCGCTTCGGCAGCCCTGCGGGGGCAGGCACCCGAAGCGAGGCACGCCGCCAGAAGGTCTGCGGCGGCCGGCAGTCCGGCTTCCTCCCGCCGGGCCTGTACGAGTGCCGCAGCCCGGGCCCGCTCCCGCCTGAGCAGGTACCGTGCCGCCCCTGCCGTGGCGAGCCCGGGCACCACCCCGGAAAGGCCCCCGGCAACGAGCACCACCGTGCCGAACGCGCCCACTGCCACGCTCCACTCGGTGGCTGCCGTCCGCCCTGCCGGGCCTCCCCGCCGTGAGGACGTCGGCGCCGCGGGAGACTCGCCGGCAGCCATGACGTCCGCCACTCTGCTGCGCGTGCGAGCGCGTAACCGCCACCGTCGGACCGTCGAGACGAACCCGAGCAGGAGCAGGGCCCCGCCGATCCCCGGCAGGACTGTCAACAGGCTGTGGACAACTCGCGCGACTTCCTCGACCGTCACGAGGCCACCTCCGCACTGCGCAGGATCCGTCCGCTCCAGGCCACACCCACCCATTCCAGAAGGCCGCCCACCACCAGACAGGCCCAGCCGGCGGGGGTGTGCAGCAGTACGCGGACAGGGTCCGCGCCCAAGGCCCCACCCATCGCCACGCCACCGACGGGCAGGACGGCCAGGGTCCAGGCCGTGGCCCGGGGCCCGGACGAGTGAGCGGCGAGTTCGGCCCGCCGCTCACGCTCGGCGCGCAACCCCGCGGCCACCCGGTCGAGCCCCGAGGCCAGCCCGGCGCCGTTGTCCGTCGCCACCTTCCAGCAGGCCGCCACCGAGAGCAGGCCCGCCGCACCGGGGGCCACCGCCGCACGCCGCAGACTCTGCGGAACGTCGCCACCCCACCGTGCGGCGGCAGCCACGGCCTCACCCGCCTCACCGAGACGTGTGACGCCCGCAGTGAGCAGTGCCTTGGGCGGTTGGGCCCCCGCCCGCACCTCTGCGGCGACCTCCTCGCACAGGGCCACGACCTGCGCCGACAGCCGCTCGGCCGATCGTCGTCGCTCCCGGGCACGCAGTCGCCGCCGCACCAGGGGCACCGCTGCGGCGCCGGCCAGAGCCGGCAAGGGCGAGGCGCCCGACCAGGCCACCAGGAGGCCGGTGCCAAGGCACCAGAGCGAGGGAGCGGTGGCGGCTTCCTCCCACCGCAGCAAGCGCGCGCTCCACGCCCGCAGGCCCGTGACCGGCACCGCGCTGCTCCCCGACACCCCCCGTGCGCGGCGCGTGGCGCAGGAGCGCAGCAGTGCTCGGCGCACTGCCACAGCGCCCAGGAGGCCCATAGCGGCGAGGGCGCTCCAGGCAGTTGCAGCCCGCCACGGCGTTGAGAGGACCTGCGCAGCCACGTTCACCGCAGTTCCTCCTGCCCCGCCCTGGCACACAGTTCGACGAGCCGCTCCCAGCCCTCCGCACGACGGAAGCCGTCCCGGCCCCAGCGTGCCGCAGGAACGGTGACGACCCAGCCGTCCCTGTCCCGGGTCAGTACGTGCACCTCGGCGACCCGGCGTCTGCCTTCCCTGTCGCGGGCGACGTGCAGCACCACCGAGAGTGCGGCGGCCAGTTGGCTGTGCAGTGCGGGCCGGTCCAGCCCCGCCGTGGCGGCGAGGGCCTCGAGCCGCGCCGGGACATCGCCCGCAGCGTTGGCGTGGAGAGTCCCGCACCCGCCTTCGTGGCCCGTGTTCAGAGCCGCCATCAGGTCGGTCACCTCGGCGCCCCGCACTTCACCGACGACCAGCCGGTCCGGTCTCATGCGCAGCGCCTGCCGTACCAGGTCGCGCAGGACGACCTGGCCGCTGCCCTCCTGGTTCGCCGGCCTGGACTCCAGTCTGACGACGTGCGGGTGGGCGGGGCGGAGTTCGGCGGAGTCCTCGGCGAGCACGATGCGCTCCTCGGGCCCCACCAGTCCCAGCAGGGTGCTCAGCAGCGTCGTCTTGCCCGAACCTGTTCCACCGCTGATGAGGAAGGAGAGCCGGGCGGCCAGCACGGCACGCAGGAGGCGGTCCCCGCCCGGCGGGACCGTCCCGGCGGCGACGAGTTCCGAGAGGGTGAAAGCGCGGGGCCGCGTCGCCCGCAGGGACAGACAGGTCCCACCGACCGCCACCGGCGGCAGTACGGCGTGGAGCCTCGTCCCGTCCGGGAGCCTGGCGTCGACCCAGGGCCGGGCGTCGTCCAGTCGCCGTCCGGCGACCGCGGCGAGCCGTTGCGCCAGCCGCCGCACCGCCGGCTCGTCGGGGAACCGGACGGCGGCGCGTTGCAGCCCGCCACCGCGATCCACCCAGACCTCCTGCGGCCCGGTGACGAGGACGTCCGTGACCTCGGGGTCGGCGAGCAGCGGCTCCAGCAGGCCCGCTCCCGTCAACTCCGAGCGCAGTTCGGCCACCACGCCCAGCACCTCGGCGTGCCCCAGCAGCCGGCCTTCCTCCCGCAGCGCTGCGGCCACCCGCGCGGGCGTGGGCTCTGCCCGCCCCTCCGCCAGCCGTCTCCGGACGGCGTCCAGCAGAGTGGTGGCACCCCCCTCCGCCTGGGAGACCGCGCTCACCGCGCACCGCCTTCACCGAGAGAGCCGACGGCGGACGGCTGGAGGTGGTCCCAGAACCCGTCGCAGAACCTGGCGAGCGGGCCGCGTGGCGCCGAGCCCGGCGGCGCCCCCCGCGTCGTCGCGTCCACCAGCCCGCTCTCCCAGGGCACCCGGCCGGCGAGCGGCAGGCCCAGCAACCGGGCGGCCTCCGCATCGGGCAGCGAGGAGGCGGGCCTGCCCCCTCCGGCGCTCCGGCAGGACAGGACGCGCAGGTCCTTCAGGACCATCCGCAGGCCGGCCGCGACCCGGCCGGCGGCCGCGAGCGCGCGCAGTTCCGGCGGGACGAGCAGCAGGCCGACATCGGTCTGTGCCAGGGCCTCGGCCACCGTCTCGTCGACGCGGCGGGGCAGGTCGACCAGGACCACTCCGCCTCGTCGACGGGCAGCGGACATCACGGCACGCATCGCCGGCGGCGGGATGGCCACCGAGTCGCCCCGGTCCCAGCTCAACACGCGGAGGGCGTGCAGTTCGGGCAGTGACTCGGCGAGGGCACCGCCGCCGACCCGCCCTCGCGACTCGGCGAACGCCGGCCAGCGCAGACCCTTCTCCCGCTCACCGCCCAGCATCACGTCCAGGCCGCCTCCCAGCGGATCGGCGTCCACCAGCAGGGTCCGAAGCCCCCTGCGGGCTGCTGTCACGGCCAGGGCGCAGGCCAGGGTGGAGGCGCCGGCTCCGCCTCGCCCACCGACGACACCGACCGTCATCGCCTCGGGCCCCGTTCCCTCGGCCGCATCGGCGATGCGTTCCACCAGCCAGTTCTCGCCGTCCGGGAGGACCAGCACACGCTCCGCGCCGACAGCGACGGCGACCTGCCAGACCCCTGCGTCGTCCGCGTCCCGGGTCACCAGCACCACACCGGCCCGCCGCTCGGGGACGGGCAAAGCGCGCGCCCGGTCCACGCCGACGACCACCAGGGGTGCGGTACGCCATCGCTCGGTGGCCCGGGGGCCGTGCGCCACCTCCGGCTTCGCGCCCGCCGCCGCACACAGCCGCAGCAGGTCGTCCAACAGATCGGTGTCCTCGGTGACGAGGAGCGGGCGCCGTTCGCTGCCCTCGGAGCTCGGCTCCGGCCCGTCCCCGCCACGTCGCCTCGAAGGCCTCGATCCCGTCATGTCCTTCTCCTTTTCTCCACACGGCGGCGCGATCCGCCGACATCGCGGTCGCATTTACCGTGCAGCGATCCGGAGAATTCCGTGGATCTTGGAGCGAAACTGTGGAGAAGTCCGGGGCTGTGAATAACCCGCTCACCTGTTCCGGTGAGCTTCGGCCACCTTTCCCCATGAAGCGCCTCGGCTACTTACAGTGAGGGCATGAGCTACGACAGCACAGCCGCCACAAGGCAGTCCGATGAAGAGCGGCATGCGGCGCACCGCCGGCGAAATCGCCGAAACGGGTCCGGACATGCGACGACCCCCGCCGGGGGGGAGAGCGGGGGTCGTCCCCACGGCCGACTCGGGGGGGGGAGGAGTCGGACCGGGGTTAGCACGGTCGCGAACGATCCGTGACTTCCATGGTGTACCCGAGAGGCCTCTCAGGCAAACCCACGCGCCATACCTTACGCCGAATGGCGGGCGCCTATGCTCGGCCTGTGGAAAATCGGAGCCCGTCGTCGCAGAGCACTCACCTCTCCCCGCGCACCGCTGCCTTCTTCGACCTGGACAAGACCGTCATCGCCAAGTCCAGCACCCTGACCTTCAGCAGGTCCTTCTACCGCGGCGGCCTGATCAACCGGCGCGACGCCCTGCGTACTGCATACACACAGTTCGTCTTTCTGCTGGGCGGCGCCGACCACGAGCAGATGGAGCGTATGCGCTCCTACCTCTCGGCGCTGTGCCGAGGATGGGACGTGGCCCAGGTCCGCCGACTCGTCGCCGAGACCCTCCACGAGCTCATCGACCCGATCATCTTCGACGAGGCTGCCTCACTGATCGAGGAGCACCATGAGGCGGGCCGGGACATCGTCATCGTCTCCACCTCAGGCGCCGAGGTCGTGGAGCCGATCGGCGAGATGCTCGGAGCCGACCGCGTCATCGCCACGCGGATGGTGGTCGATGCCGCGGGACGCTTCACCGGCGAGATCGAGTACTACGCCTACGGCCCGACGAAGGCGGAAGCCGTCCGGGACCTCGCCGAGAGCGAGGGGTACGACCTCAGCCGCTGCTTTGCGTACAGCGACTCGGCCACGGACCTGCCCATGCTTGAGGCGGTGGGGCACCCCCGCGCCGTCAACCCCGATCGTGCGCTCCGACGGGAGGCAACCGCCCGCGACTGGCCCGTCCTGTCCTTCACCCGGCCTGTACCCCTGCGCCAGCGTCGCCGCCTGGGCATGCCCACCTCCGGACCTCTGGTCACGGTGCTCGTGGCCACGGGCGCAGCAGCAGCCGCTGCCGGGGTGGTCTGGTACGCCAACAAGCGCCGGCCTCTGCCCCTCAGGCCCACGACTCTCTCCCTGCGCTCCCGGGCAGCCCGCTCCTGACCGCCGAAGAACGCCTGTTGGCGACACCACGATGAGCGGACTGACGGACCCTCCTCGCAGGTGGAAGACGGTCCGGGGAGCTGGGCGGTGGCCAGGGTTCCACTTTTCCCGGGAGAGGAGTACAAAGGAATTACGGCCCGCGAGACCAGATCCGGCGAAGGCACGGAGTCTCCGCAAAGGCCCACGGACCGTTGCACGAAAGCCGGGCACCCACGCGACGGCGACCCGTCGATTACGGGCCGGCCCGCCAGCTGCCGGACAAAGAGCCGGTGTGACGGGCCAAGGAACAGCACGCATGGTCACCCGGCTGACGTGCCAGCGGCGGCACTCCAGCTCCCCTTGGAGGCCGCCGCACTTCTGTCACGCAGGTTCCGGCCGACGTCTCTGCTCCTTCGTCGCAGCCGCCGGTGCGGAACACCCGGCAAGGCGCACCCCTTCCCGAGAAGCTGCGACCGTCACCGCTGTCACAGCCGACCGCCAGAACTGTTCAGTCGGCACGTGTCCCCACGGCGCAGGCCGGAGGGCGCACGCCAAGACGGCACGCGGGCACGGCACCGAAGCCGTCGGCACGGTACCGAAGCCGTCAGGCCGCTCCGCGCTGCAGAGCCTCGCAGACGGCTGTGCTCTCCCTCGCGCCCAGCTCCACGGCACGGCCACAGTGGACGATCCAGCCCCCGACGCCCTCGGGGGTCCCCGTCACATAGCCCTCGAGAGCCGCCACATAGTCGGCACGCCCCAGCTCGGCATGGCCCACCTCAGCCGGGCAGACCGCCTTCGGGTCCAGTCCACTGGCTACCAGCGCCACACGCTCTGCCGCTCGGGCCACCAGGCCGTTGCAGGAGACGAACGGCCGAAGGGCGAGAAGTTCACCGTGGACGACCGCCGCCGTCACCAGCGCCGGGGCCTGCGTCTGTGCCAGCAGGAGCCGAGTGAGTCCGTCCAGGCGCCCGGCGACCTCCTCCGCATCGGGCAGCGGCAGCTCCAGGAGAGGCTCGTCGACGGCTTCCCCGGACAGGCGTGGGCGGCCGACCAGGTCATGGTCGCTTCCGCCACCGTCCGCCACGAGGTGCAGCCTGGCGAGGACTCGCAGCGGGGACTGGCGCCACACGCTGAGCAGTTGACCGGCCTCCGCCGAGAGTCGCAGTGCGGCACCCACCGTGCGGGACTGCCCCTCGCCACTGAAGTCCGAACGCCGGCGCACCTCCTCCAGCGCCCAGTCGGCGCCCGAGAGTGCGGCCGAGCCACGGGCGGAGCGCAAGCCCGCCTCGGAGCTGACCTCGTTGCTGCGTCGCCGCATGACACGGTGCCCGTAGACACGGTCGACGGCCTTGCGGACGGAGTCCACGGACTCCGCGACACCCGGGAGTGCCGCGAGGGCCGCGAGCGGATCAGCGGTCGTACTCATGAGTAAGACCCTACGCAACCGAGGGCCAGTACCCCTCGAAGGGGTGGTCTCCGCCTCTCAAACCTGCAACTCATCGCATTCATGCGTCTACTCTTAGTGAACATGAAGATCGCTTTCGTAGGTAAGGGAGGGAGTGGCAAGACCACCCTGTCCTCCCTGTTCGTCCGGCACCTCGCAGCAGTGGGCGCGCCCGTTCTGGCTGTGGACGCCGACATCAACCAGCACCTGAGCACCGCCCTCGGCCTGTCCGACGACGTGGCCGAGCGCCTTCCCGCCATGGGTGCCCACCTGCCCCAGATCAAGGACTACCTCCGCGGTTCCAATCCGCGCATCCCCTCCGCCGGGGCCATGATCAAGACGACGCCGCCCGGCGAGGGCTCCCGGCTGCTGCGCGTGGTGGAGGAGAACCCCGTCTACGCGGCGTGCGCCCGCCCCGTTCCGCTCGACGGAGGGCAGGCCCGGCTGATGGTGACCGGGCCCTTCACCGAGTCCGACCTCGGTGTGGCCTGTTACCACTCCAAGGTCGGCGCGGTGGAGCTCTTCCTCAACCACCTGGTGGACGGGGAGCGGGAGTACGTGGTGGTGGACATGACCGCCGGGGCCGACTCCTTCGCCTCCGGCCTCTTCACCCGGTTCGACATGACGTTCCTGGTCGCCGAGCCGACGCGTCGAGGTGTCGCCGTGTACCGCCAGTACAGGGAGTATGCCCGGGACTACGGGGTCGCGCTCCGGGTGGTCGGGAACAAGGTGCAGGGGCCGGAGGACGAGGAGTTCCTGCGGGAGGCCGTGGGCGAGGACCTGCTGGTGACCTTCGGCCAGTCCGACTGGGTCCGGCTCATGGAGAAAGGGGGAGCACCGTCCTTCGGCCGACTGGAGGAGGCAGGCCGTGCGGCGCTCGCCACGCTCCAGGCGACCGTCGACGCGTCCTACGAGCGCCGGGACTGGCAGCGGTACATGCGTCAGATGGTCCATTTTCACCTCCGCAACGCAGAGAGCTGGGGGAACGCAAAAACAGGGGTCGACCTGGCGGCCCAGGTCGACCCCTCCTTCCGCCTCGGCGAAATGGCCACCGCGTGAGCACCGGGGCCATCGGTCCTGCCGCCGGGTAGGGCGAAGCGGTGCCCTACGGCATCGGCCCCGCCTCGTCCATGTGGCCGTGGGCATCCGCCGGTTCGCCGAAGACACGTGCCTCGTGCCCGCCGTGGTGGCGGATGGTGGGTGCGCGGTCGACGGTGACCGGCGCCTGCCTGCCGCCGTTCCTCGCCGGGGCGCCGGCCGCTCCTTGCACGGCTCCGCTCGCGGGCTGCGCCGGGGCGGACCGCTCGGGGGCTCCGCCCTGGGCACCGGCTGCCCCGGCCTCCTGGGCGTGCGCGTCCGGGGGCTCGCCGAAGATGCGCACCTCCACGTGCCGGTGGCGGCGGTTGCGTGCCTGCTCGGGGGTCTCCGGCCGGGCCTGCGCCCCGGGGGCTCCCGGCGCACCGGCGGCCCCGTGCCCCTCCTGCCGCAGCGCCTCGGCCGAGAGGAAGGTCTTCCATCCGCCCTGGGGCGCCTGGCCGATGTCGAGGGAACGCATCTTCTCCAGGACCTTGGGATCCTGGGCGTCCAGCCAGTCTGCGAGCTGCTTGAAGGAGACGCAGCGGACCTCGGGCCGGGGGCAGACCGACTTGATGGTCTCCTCCACGGCCTTCATGTAGGTGCCGCCGTTCCACGACTCGAAGTGGTTGCCGACGAAGAACGGTGCCCGGTTCCCGTTGTAGGCACGGTCGAAGGCCGCGATGAGGCCGTCGCGCATCTGCTGCCCCCACGCCCCGTACATCGCGGGGTCCCCGTGGGTGGTGCGGGACTGGTTGGCGAGGAAGTTGTAGTCCATGGAGAGCGTCTCGAAGGACCGGCCGGGAACGGGGACCTCCTGGAGGGGGAAGTCCCAGAGGCCGTCCGTCTTGGAGGGCCACACCTGGAGGCCGCCGGCGGAACTGGCGTCGTAACGGAACCCCATGGCCTTGGCCGCGGGCACCAGCTGCCTCTGACCCTCGAGGCAGGGTGCCCGTCCGCCCACCAGTTCCCTGGCGTAATCGAACGGCAGCGGTTGTTCGCCGCGCAGGCCGGTGTTCGTCTTCCACCGCCGGACGAAGGAGACGGCCTGACTGATCTCGCTCTCCCACTCCTGGGTCGACCAGGTGCCGACACCTCCGTGCGGACCGCAGAAGTGGCCGTTGAAGTGCGTGCCGATCTCGTTGCCGTCCCGCCAGGCGCCGCGCACCTGGGCGAGGGTGGCCTTGATGCCCTTGACGTCGTTGAAGCCGATGTCGGAGGAGCCCGGCCGGTGTTCGGGTGGTTGGTAGACGTCTCTGCGGTCGTTGGGAACCATGTACACGCCGCTGAGGAAGTACGTCATCGTCGCGTTGTACTTCTTACCGACCTCCCTGAAATGGGAGAACAGCTTCTGACCGTCTTCCCCCGCACCGTCCCAGGAGAAGACGACGAACTGCGGGGGCTTCTCCCCGGGGGCGAGCCGGCTGGGCTTGGGCTGGTTGGGTTGGGCGCCGGTGTAGGCCGTGGACCCGTCGCCGATGATCCGTTCGGGCTGGGCCTTCGCCTTGGGGGATGCCACCGGGCTGGCGGCCGGCGGTGCGGCCGAGGGGCCGCCGCAGGCGACGGCGCCGGCGAGGACCGCCGTCGTCAGCAAACCCATCCGCAGCCGTACCGTGGTCGGCTTCTTCATGAGCCACCTCGTTCCCTTGGCCGTCTGGTTCTCCGGAACGGCGGGGAGCCGCTGATCCCCCGCCTCCCACGCGTCCCAACAATCTCGCACGCCCCTCCACGCCCCAGTACAAGGACAAGCCGATTTTCATAACAATCACTCAATAGGCGGACAGAGAGCAGCAATTGCTCGAAAAGGCTTTTCAGTCGCCTTTACGCTTCATTACTCTTCGTTTACCGGGACTTGGACATCACCGAGTGCCCCACCGATGGCGAGTGGCGCCCCTACCGCCCCGCACGTACCGCCGCTCACGGTCACGTTCAGCGTGACCACGTCGCCCTGGAGGAGACGGGATGCCGCAGCTCATCAATCGCCTTCGGGCGAAATCCGCAACGCCGCCGCACAAGGGGGACTGTCCACCCGAGGAGGACACCTCCCACGCAACCGTGCCTGCGAACCGCTCAGGACCCGCTACCGAGAAGAAGAGCGACTCCCGGCACCTCCCCGACTCCTCGGCGCCCGTGGAGCCGACCGGCGACCGGAGCACGGAGACGGAGACCTCTCCGCCGGCGACCTCTTCACCCACCGACGCCCTCCGCACGCAGCACTGCGACACCGAGCGGGGACCTGCACCACCAGCCTCCGGCGAGCCCACGGCATCACCGTGGCGGGGACTCGTCGGCCGGCGTCAGGACCTGGGCGCCTCGCTCACCCTCCTGGCATCGGCCGCCCCCCTGGCCCTCTGTGTCGCCGTGGTGGCGGGAGCACCACCACTGGCCGGCCTGGTGGCCGTCGCCGTGGGCGCCCTCCTCGCCGGCCTGCTCGGGACGCCTCTTGTTCAGGTGAGTGGGGCGTCCGCCGCCGCCCTGGTGGTGAGTGTGGACCTCGTGCAGCGTTACGGCTGGCGGATGACGTGCGCCGTCACCGCACTGGCGGGCCTGGCACAACTCGCCCTGAGCGTCTCGGGGCCCCTCCGTGAGCGCCTGCGGCTCAGCCCGACCGTGCTCCGCGGCGCGCTCGCCGGCGTCGGCGTCACCCTCGTCGTCCGCCAGCTCCACGTGGTGCTGGGCGGCCGACCGGGTCGTACGACTCTGGAAAGCCTCGCAGCTCTCCCCGACCGGCTCGCACACCCGGCGGCCGCCAGCGCGTTCGTCGGGATCTGCACTCTCGCCGTGCTGGTCGGCTGGCCGCGGTTGCCGGGGCGACTCGGCCGTCTGCTGCGTCACGCCCCTGCCCCGCTACCAGCACTGGTCATCGCCACGGTACTGAGCCTGGGCGTCACTCTTCCCCGCCTCGATGGGCCCCTGTGGCCGGCCCCCGGATTCCTCGTGCCGCCCGGGGCCCCGTGGTCGGTCATCCTCCTCGCCGCCCTCACGGTGGCGGTCGCAGCGGGGACGGAGACCGTCGGGTCGGTGGCTGCGAAGCCGATGTCCGCCATGGGACCCACGACTGTCCGGCAAGCCCCCTCAACACCTCACCTGACACGAACGGGCCTCGCGGTTCAGGGATGCGCGAACATCGTCTCGGGGTTGCTGGGCGGTGTCCCGGTCGCCGCAGGCGCCGCACTTGACGCTCCCGGGGCCGGAAGACGGGTGGCCGGCGTACGCACCGCTGTCCTGTGCTGTCTCGCCACACTGCTCCTCGCCTGTCTGCCGGCAGCCGTGTGGGGGCAGATCCCGCTGGTGGCTCCGGCTGCCGTGGTGGTGGCCGCCGGGGTGCATCTGGTGCGACTGGCTCACCCGGGCCACAGCGGGCATCGGCAGGGCTTCGCGAGCTACACCGTGACCCTGGGCGCAGTGGTTGCCTTCGGGGTCCTCCCCGGGCTCGGACTCGGCGCAGCGGTGGCGGCCGCCACGTCGCTCCGACGCCTGGTCCGCACCGAGGTCACCGTGACCGCCGAGGGCAGTGGACACCGCGTCGACGTGGACGGGAAGTTGACCTTCCTTGCAGTGCCACGACTGCTCCGAGCCCTGGCCGCACTGCCCCGTGGAGCGGACGTCACCGTGCGCCTGACCGGCTCGTTCCTGGACCACGCCGCGCACAGAGCTCTGGAGAACTGGTCCGCCCACCACCGCTCGGGCGGTGGCGGGGTGGCCCTGGGAAACGAGGCGGGTGACGGCTTGGCCGAGCCTCCCGGAACCCATTCCTGCCGCCCCTGGACGCCGTGGCGCAACCACCACTGCGCCCGTCCCGCAGATCCACCGGACGACCGACCGGCGCTCCGTCCGGGAGCCGACGGCGCCCCACCGAGTGCCGGTGCCCAACTACTGGGCGGCCTGAGCGCCTTCCAGCGCCACACCGCCTCACACGTGCGCGAGGAGCTGGCGCGCCTGGCCCGCGAGGGCCAACGCCCTACTCAGCTCTTCCTCACATGCGCGGACTCCCGGCTGGTCACCAGCATGATCACGTCCAGTGGTCCGGGTGATCTCTTCACCGTCCGCAACATCGGCAACCTCATGCCACCACCCGGCCAGGAGTCGGCCTGCGACTCGGTGGCCGCGGCAGTCGAGTACGCGGTGGATCTCCTGCAAGTGGGGTCGGTCACCGTGTGCGGGCACTCCGGCTGCGGGGCCATGCAGGCACTCCTCGGCTCGCCACCGGAACCGGGGGCCCTGACGCCGCTCGCTCGCTGGCTGCAGCACGGGCGCCCGAGCCTGGCCCGCCTGGAACGTATCGGCAGGCTGGGGCGTGGCGAGGTGGCACTGGCCGACCGCCCGGTGGCCGACGACCTCGAACGCCTCGCCCTCGTCAACGTCGTGCAGCAGTTGGCCAATCTGCGGGCCCACGCCTGCGTGGCGCGTCGCGTGGCCGAGGGGTCCCTGACACTCACCGGCCTCTACTTCCACGTCGGCGAGGCGCAGGCGTACGTCCTCGACGAGGCCACCGGGACGTTCGCAGCGGTCGGAGCGGAGGCGCCGATGGCACGGATCTGAGGCACGCCGGGCGCGGGAGCGCGCGCATGCTCGGGACGAAGCCGCATGCTGGCCTGGCGTTCGGTACCCGAGCCGGGCGTACCGGGCCGACCTCCGGGTTCCTTCAGACGAGGCCAAGAGGTCTACACCAATTTCCCCGGCAGGCCTTGTCAGGTCAGGGGCCGGGCTGGTGAGCTAGGGCCGGGACATACCGCACCCCTGAGAACGGGAGATGTCGTGAGCAACGAAAGCCTGGCCAACCTGCTGCGTGAGGAGAGGCGGTTCGCGCCTCCCGCCGATCTCGCGGCCGATGCCAACGTGACGGCGGCGGCCTACGAGCAAGGGTCGGCCGACCGGCTGGGCTTCTGGGCGGCGCAGGCGAAGCGACTCTCCTGGGAGACGGCACCCACACAGACCCTGGACTGGTCGAACCCGCCGTTCGCCAAGTGGTTCGCCGATGGCCGCATCAACGTGGCGTACAACTGCGTCGACCGTCACGTCGAGGCCGGCAACGGTGACCGGGTGGCCATCCACTTCGAGGGCGAGCCGGGCGACACCCGCCGCATCACCTACGCCGATCTGCAGCGAGAGGTCTCCAAGGCGGCCAACGCCCTGACCGAACTCGGGGTCGAGTCGGGTGACCGCGTCGCCATCTACATGCCGATGATCCCGGAGACGGTCATCGCCATGTTGGCGTGTGCGCGACTGGGCGCCCCGCACTCGGTGGTGTTCGGCGGCTTCTCGGCCGACGCGCTCGCGACCCGGATCAACGACGCCGACGCCCGGGTGGTCATCACCTCCGACGGCGGCTACCGCCGGGGCAAGCCCTCCCCGCTCAAGCCCGCGGTCGACGAGGCCCTGACCAAGCCGGGCACGGAGAACGTCCGCAGTGTCCTGGTGGTCCGGCGCACGGGCCAGTCCCTCGAGGAGATGGGCTCGACCTGGACCGAGGGCCGGGACGTGTGGTGGCACGAGGTGGTGGACCGCCAGTCGGACCAGCACACGCCGGAGGCCTTCGAGGCCGAGCACCCGCTCTTCATCCTCTACACCTCCGGGACGACCGGGAAGCCCAAGGGCATCCTCCACACCACCGGCGGCTACCTCACCCAGGTGTCGTACACCCACCACGCCGTCTTCGACCTCAAGCCGGAGACGGACGTCTACTGGTGCACCGCCGACGTGGGGTGGGTGACGGGCCACTCGTACATCACCTACGGCCCGCTCTCCAACGGCGCGACGGAGGTGCTGTACGAGGGCACCCCCGACACGCCGCACCAGGGCCGCTGGTGGGAGATCGTCCAGAAGTACGGCGTGACCATCCTGTACACCGCCCCCACCGCGATCCGCGCCTGCATGAAGTGGGGCGACGACATCCCGGCCAAGTACGACCTGTCCTCGCTGCGGGTGCTGGGGTCGGTCGGTGAGCCCATCAACCCCGAGGCCTGGGTCTGGTACCGCCACCACATCGGCCAGGACCGCACCCCGGTGGTCGACACCTGGTGGCAGACGGAGACCGGCGGCATCATGATCAGTCCGCTGCCCGGAGTGACCGAGACGAAGCCCGGTTCGGCGCAGACCCCGCTGCCCGGCATCGCCGCGACCGTCGTGGACGACGAGGCGCGCGAGGTGGGCAACGGCGGTGGCGGCTACCTGGTCCTCACCGAACCGTGGCCGTCCATGCTCCGCACCATCTGGGGGGACGACCAGCGTTTCCTGGACACCTACTGGTCCCGGTTCGAGAACCGCTACTTCGCGGGCGACGGTGCGAAGAAGGACGAGGACGGCGACATCTGGCTGCTGGGCCGGGTGGACGACGTGATGCTGGTCTCCGGCCACAACATCTCCACCACGGAGGTCGAGTCGGCACTGGTCTCCCACCCGAAGGTGGCCGAAGCCGCCGTCGTCGGCGCCACAGACCCGCAGACCACGCAGGCGATCTGTGCCTTCGTCATCCTGCGCGGCTCCGCTTCGGAGGACGAGGGGCTGGTGGAGGAGCTGCGCAGCCACGTCGCGAAGCAGCTCGGCCCGATCGCGAAGCCCAAGCGCATCCTGCCGGTGGCCGAACTCCCCAAGACCCGGTCGGGCAAGATCATGCGTCGTCTGCTGCGGGACGTCGCCGAGAACCGCACCCTGGGCGACGTCACCACGCTGACCGACTCCTCGGTCATGGAACTGATCCAGGCCCAGCTCCCGGCCTCCTCCTCGGAGGACTGACCGGCGACGGTGGTGGGGGCAGGCGCTTCGTCCGCCACGCAGCGCCCACCCTCACCACCGACCACCGACCGGCGTCCACCGACCGGCAACCCTGGGCCTGTGACCGGCGACCATCGGTCCGTGACCGGCGGCCATCGGTCCGTGACCGGCGGCCATCGGTCCGTGACCGGCGGCCATCGGCCCGTGGCCGGCGGCCTTTGCCGCTCTCAGCCTCGTGGACCGGACCAGTTCCTGCGAAGCCAGGCCTCCAGAGTGATCAGCTCGGGGTGGGCCTCCTTGAGGGCGGGGATGTCGGCCCGGTAACCGTGCTTGTTGAACCAGTCGAACATGAGGGCCATCTCCTCGCTGCCGGCCCGCAGCTCCGCCAGCGGCTGGGAGGCGAACCGCACCGGCCGTCCGGCGATCTCCGAGAAGATCTCGGCCATCTGGGCGCCCGTCAGCTCGTCCCCGGCGAGTTCGACGCGCCGGCCCAGGTGCCTGTCGGGGTCCTCGAAGGCGTCAGCGGCGAAGACGCCGATGTCCTCCACGGCGATCATCTGCAACGGGACGCCCGGCTCCATGGCCAGCGTCAGGACCAGTTCCTCCGCCCCCTCGTGGACGGGCACAGGGCCCATCCCCCGGAAGTTGCTCATGAAGAACGTCGGCCGCAGCACGGTCGCCGGCAGCCCCAGCTCCTCGATGTGCTGCTCGACCTTTCGCTTGCTCTCGAAGTGGGGGACCTTGCTGTCGCGCTCCGCGCCGCCCACCGAGCTGTAGACGAAGTGCGGGGTGGCGGCTCGGGCGGCCGCGTCCGCCACGGCCCGGCCCTGGCGCACCTCCCCCTCCAGCCCGTCGGGGCCGGCGAAGGGCTGCACGCTGTACACGCCATAGGCGCCGCGCAGGGCCTCATCGAGCGAGGCGGCGTCCTCCATGTCGCCGCGCGCGAGTTCCGCACCGGCCTCAGCGAGCGCTCGGGCCTTCTCCGACTCCGGGTCACGCACCACCGCCCGGACCGTCCGGCCTCGACGCAGCAGCTCCCGGGCGACGGCTCCGCCCTGTTGCCCGGTGCCGCCGAAGACCACGATCACGTCACCGTTCCCAGCCATCGTCTTCCACCTCTCCGCCCGCCCACGCAAGCAGGCTCCTCCGTCAGTCGACACCACTTCGGCACGCGGTCGGCGCACCAGGGACTTGCTCGGCAGGCCACCGGCCTACCGGCCTACCGGCCTTCCACCTCGTGCCCCTACTCCACCGGACGCCGAAACGTGGTGGACCGGGGACGTGGCGGGCCAAGTGGATGCAGGGGTCCGGAGCACGGCCGATGACCGAGCGCGACGGGACCAGCCTCGTGATCACTCGGGTGGCTCGCACCCACGGGCCGGCCGCCGCGCCGCTCCTGCGAGGTCCCGGTCCGCACCCCGGTCAGGAGCTGCTCCTCATGCGACTGTGGCAGGAGGACCGCCGGACACAGGCGCGCCTCGCCGAAACCCCGGGACCGGACCCTCCACCGCCACCCGCACCTCCCCGCATCCGGAGCGCAGGGCCGCGTGACGCGCTCCCCGTCGGCCACCGACCGGCGGGCACGGTGGTGGCACCGGCCGACACCGGCCGCGCACTCCGCTCCCGCCGGCATACGCCGAGCACGACAAGCAGCCCCTCTGAGCACGACAGGCAGCCCCTCCGAGCACGACAGGCAGCCCCTCCGACCCCGCCCCGTCCCCTTCGCTCACCCCGCGCCCCGCGCCCCGCGCCCACCCCCACTCCGCCCCCTCCACAGCCGACACCTGCACGCAGGCGGGGGGCCTCTCCCCGCCGTGCTCCGTTTGCACCGCAGCAGCGGACGGCGGGGCCGCGGTGTCCCTAGGGTGGAGAGGGCCAGGTCAGCCGGGACGTCGCTCGCGGTAGGGTGAAGAACGCGTCAAGAGACGCAGGTGGTCGGCACCGACCACACAGGGCGCGCCGGGAAGTCTGGTCGGCAACTGCAAGAGCCGTGCCCGGTGCACCATGCACCGGGTGCGACAAGGCACAGTCCGGCAGATGCCGCGGTGACCGGAGGTTCCTCGTGTCCGCGCCCGACGACAATCGTCGTTCCATACTCTTCGGACGGCTCCCGCTGCCCGAACGCACATTCCTCACCGACGCGCTGCGCACCGAGACGGTCGGCGGCGTCCTCCTGCTCGTGGCTGCGGTACTGGCGCTGGTATGGGCCAACGTCCAGGGCCCGAGCTACGAGTCCGTCAGCCACTTCCACCTCGGCCCCGGCGCGCTGGGTCTGCACCTGAGCGTCGCCCACTGGGCCTCGGACGGGTTGCTGGCGGTGTTCTTCTTCGTGGCCGGCATCGAGCTGAAGCGGGAGCTGGTCGCCGGTGAGCTGCGCGACCCCAGGACGGCGGCCCTGCCGGTCGTCGCGGCCCTCTGCGGCATGGCCACCCCCGCCCTGGTCTACCTCCTGGTCAACGGGGTCTCGGGAGGTGACCGGGGTGGTTGGGCGGTGCCCACCGCCACCGACATCGCCTTCGCGCTGGCCATCCTCGCCGTCATCGGCACCGCCCTGCCTGCGGCGCTGCGCGCGTTCCTGCTGACGCTGGCGGTCGTCGACGACCTCTTCGCCATCCTGATCATCGCCGTCTTCTTCACCTCGCACATCGACCTGCTGATGCTGGGACTGGCGGTCGCGGGGCTGGCGCTCTTCCGCCTCCTGCTCCACCTGCGGGTGCGCGGCTGGTACGTGTACGTCCCGCTGGCCGTCGTGATCTGGGCGTTGATGTACAACAGCGGGGTCCACGCCACCATCGCCGGCGTGGCCATGGGCATGATGCTCCGCTGCCACCGCCGCGAAGGGGAGGACCGCTCCCCCGGCGAGCGCATCGAACACCTGCTGCGGCCCCTCTCGGCCGGCCTGGCCGTGCCGCTGTTCGCACTGTTCTCCGCCGGCGTGTCGCTCTCCCACGGGGCGCTGCGGGACGTCTTCACCCGGCCGGAGACGCTGGGGGTCGTCCTCGGGCTCGTGGTCGGCAAGGCCACGGGCATCTTCGGCGGCACCTGGCTCACCGCGCGCTTCACCCGGGCTCGGCTCAACCCGGACCTGAGGTGGCCCGACGTGCTGGCAGTCTCCGTCCTCGCCGGCATCGGCTTCACCGTGGCCCTGCTCATCGGGGAGCTGGCATTCGCCACCGACCCCAGGCTGACGGCCGAGGTCAAGGCCTCGGTGCTGACCGGCTCGGTCCTCGCCGCGGTGCTCGCCGCCGTCCTGCTGAAGCTGCGCAACGACCGCTACCGGCGCCTGTACGAGGACGAGGAGCGCGACGAGGACCAGGACGGCGTCCCTGACATCTACGAGGCCGGCAACCCCGAGTACCACCTGCGCATGGCCGAGTTGTACGAGCGGAAGGCCGCCGAACACCGGCGGTTGGCGGAGGTGGCCGCCGCAACCCGCAGCGACGAGGATGGTCCGGCATGATCTGAGCGGGTAACAGCAACGGCGGACGACAACGCGAGAGACACGGGAGTAGTCGATGAGCACAACCGACGGCGGCACCGACCGCAGCCTCGGACAGCTGGTGGCCCAGGCCACCACCGACCTGTCCGCCCTCGTCCATGACGAGATCGCACTTGCCAAGGCGGAGCTGCGACAGGACGCCAAGCGGGCGGGCATGGGCGGCGCGGCCGGTACGGCAGCGGGGATGGTGCTGCTGTTCTCCCTTCCGATGCTCAGCTTCGCCCTGGCCTACGGCATCCGGACGTGGAGCCACTGGAACATGGCCCTCTGCTTCCTGCTGTCCTTCGCCGCCAGCCTCATCGTCGCCGGTCTGCTCGGGCTCGTGGCGCTGGCATTCGTGAAGAAGGCCAAGCGCGGCAAGGGACCGCAGAAGGTCGCGGCGTCCGCGAAGCAGTCGGCGGCGGTGCTGCAGAACGCCAAGCCGCACCCCCGGGTGGTCACCGGCGAGCGGCTGCCCGCCCTCGACGGCGAGGAGAAGAGCGCGGTGGTGTGACACGCTCTTGCTCATGACGGCTTCTGAACCCGGGCCCGCAGCCCCGTCGGCCACCGCGGTCGTGCGGCCCGACGGCCCCTGGACCCACCGCGACGTCGCGGCCAACGGTGCGCGCTTCCACATCGCCGAGATGGGCGAGGGACCGCTGGTGCTGCTGCTGCACGGCTGGCCGCAGTACTGGTGGACCTGGCGACACCAGTTGCCGGCGCTGGCGGCGGCCGGGTTCCGGGCGGTGGCGATGGACCTGCGGGGAGTGGGCGGCAGCGACCGCACCCCCCGCGGCTACGACCCGGCCAATCTCGCCCTGGACATCACCGGGGTGGTGCGCTCGCTGGGAGAGCCGGACGCGGCCCTGGTCGGCCACGACCTCGGCGGCTACCTGGCCTGGACGGCCGCGGTGATGCGCCCCAAACTCGTCCGCCGGTTGGTCGTGGCCTCGATGCCGCATCCCAGGCGGTGGCGGTCGGCGATGCTCTCCGACCCCCGGCAGAGCCGGCAGAACTCGGTCGTCTGGGGTTTCCAGCGGCCCTGGATCCCCGAACGCCGGCTGACGGCGGACGACGGGGCGCTGGTGGGGGAGCTGCTCAGTCAGTGGTCGGGTCCGCGCGCGCTGGAGGAGTCGGCGCTGGCCACCTACCGCCACGCCATGTGCATCCCGTCGACGGCGCACTGCTCGATCGAGCCGTACCGGTGGATGGTCCGTTCCATGGGGCGTCCGGACGGGTATCAGTTCAACCGCCGCATGAAGTGGCCGGTACGCGTCCCGACCCTGCACCTGCACGGCTCCCTCGATCCGGTCATGCGCATCCGCAGCGCGGCGGGGTCGGGCGAGTACGTCGAGGCCCCGTACCGCTGGCGCCTCTTCGACGGGCTTGGGCACTTCCCGCACGAGGAGGACCCCGTGACCTTCACCAAGGAGCTCGTGGACTGGCTGCAGGACCCCGAACCGGACCGGTGAGCCGCAGGACCCCGGACCCGCAGGACCCCGGACCCGCAGGACCCCGGGCTGCCGGGCCGGTGAGCCGCCGGGCTGATGCGAGCGGATCCGCCGTGCTCAGCAGCGTTGCGGGGCGGCGCCCCCGGGCACCCGAAAAAATGACCGAAAGCCAAATGCCTGCCGCATAGTCCGATTGGCCGCGCGGGCGGCGATTACGTGCGTCGAGGCCGGGCAACATCAGGGCATGGGCTGGACGCACGACTACAGTGACGTGGCACGTGACCGCCGCAGCAGCGCCGTCGCCGTCGCCGTCGGATCTCAGGAGAGGAACGCCCCCCGACTACCGGGTGGCGACACCTCCGACCTGACCGCGACCCTCGGCATTCCTCATATCCTCCGCCGCCGTGCGCGCTGGATGACGGCCAGGCTTCGGCACACCCGGACCTGACCTGCCGGCGACGCCGGCCACCGCCAGGCGCCGCCCCCACCGACGAGCCCCACAGGGCCGCACTCACATCGCGCAGGCCTGCGTGCTCACCTCACGGTGCGCCGTGCGGCCCCGGACCGCGTCCTGGTGGACCTCGTCCGCCGTGAGGGCGTAACCGGTGCTGTCGTCGTCCAGGGACTTGGCGAAGACCACCCCGTAGACCTTGCCCTGCGGGGTCAGCAGCGGGCCGCCGGAGTTGCCCTGACGCACGTTGGCGTACAGCGAGTAGACGTCGCGGCTGACCGTCGTGCGGTGGTAGATGTCGCGGCCCGGCGGCTGGATGCGGCCCCGGACACGGGCCGAGCGGACGTCGTACCCGCCGTTCTCCGGATAGCCGGCGACGATGGCGCTGCGTCCGCTCTCCGCGTCGGTGGTGGAGAAGTGCAGCGGACGGGCGTCGAGATCCGGCACGTCGAGCACCGCGATGTCACGCCGCCAGTCGAACAGGACGACGGTCGCGTCGTAGACGCGGCCCTGGCCGCCCAGCTGGACGGTGGGCTCGGAGACCCCGCCCACGACGTGGGCGTTGGTCATCACGCGGTGCGGGGCGAAGACGAACCCACTGCCCTCCAGGACCTTTCCGCACGAGGTGGCGGTCCCGACGACCTTGGCGATGCTGCCCCTCGCCCGGGCGGCGACCGGGCTGCCGGCCAGCTTCGGGTCCGGCGGCGGCACGTCGTGGATCGGCTCGTTGGCGAACGGCGTGAAGACCTGGGGGAAGCCGTTCTGCGCGAGGACGGAGCTGAAGTCGGCGAACCAGGTACCGGCCTGCGGCGGTATCACCCGTGCCACCCCCAGGAGCACCTTGGAGCTGCGCACCTCCTTGCCGAGCGTGGGCAGCGAGGTCCCGGCCAGCGCCGAACCGATCAGCCAGGCGACCAGCAGCATGGCGAGGACGTTGACCAGCGCCCCACCCGTCGCGTCCAGCGCACGCGCGGGTGACCAGGTGATGTGGCGTCGCAGCCGGTTGCCCAGATGGGTGGTGAGCGCCTGGCCGACCGAGGCGCACACGATCACGATGGCGATGCCGGCGATCGCCGCGTACGTCCCCGGGGAGGCGTCGTGCGTGACCTGCTTCCAGATGACCGGCAGCAGGTAGACGGCGACCAGACCGCCCCCGAGGAAGCCGATCACCGAGAGGATGCCGACCACGAAACCCTGGCGGTAGCCGATAACGGCGAACCACACGGCGGCCAGCAGCAGGAGGATGTCCAGGACGTTCACGGCGCCACCGTCTCACGCATGGGGGTCGAGGGGGACGCGGCGGTCGGCGTCCCAGGGCTGCTCCCACCCCGCGTGGTGCAGCAGGCGGTCGATCACCCCGGCCGTGAAACCCCAGATCAGGGTGGATGCGACCTGGAAGGCCGGGCCGGTGTGGCCGAGGGGATGCAGGGCGGTGACGCGGTTGGCGGGGGCCGTGAGATCGGCCACCGGCACCGTGAAGACGCGGGCCGTCTCCGCCGGGTCCACCACACCGACGGGGCTCGGCTCCCGCCACCAGCCGAGGACCGGGGTGACCACGAAACGGCTCACCGGGATGTAGAGGCGCGGGAGGACGCCGAAGAGCTGCACACCCGCCGGGTCCAGCCCCGTCTCCTCCCGGGCCTCCCGCAGGGCCGCACGCAGCGGGCCGGCGCCCTCCGGGTCACCGTCCTCCGGGTCGAGCGCGCCGCCGGGGAAGGACGGCTGGCCGGCGTGGGAGCGGAGCGTGCCCGCCCGCTCCATCAGCAGCAGCTCCGGCCCCCGCGGACCGTGCCCGAAGAGGATCAGGACGGCGGACTGCCGCCCCTCGCCGCTCTCCGGCGGCAGGAAACGGCTGAGCTGGTGCGGCTGGACGGTGGCCGCGGCGCGCGCGACCGGCTCCAGCCAGGGCGGCAGCCCCTCGCTCCGCAGCGTGACGTCCCCCGGGTGCCCCGCCAGGTCCTGCGAGCCCACCGCCCCTGCCGGCGTGTGATGTGTGTGCGGTGCATCCTTCATGCGCGCCCCCTCCTCGGCCCTGGGCCTTCTTCTCGGGTCATGCCGGTCTCCCGGATGGGTGCGCCCCGGCCCGCCGGGGCGCACCCATCCGGACTCATCCGGCCGCTGTCGGGGCGGCGGAGCCGGGCGGCGGGGCGGGCGGACCGGGGTAGTCCGCCGGCGGGTGGAGCCGCTGCCCGGGCTGACCGGCCATCTCGTACTTGAGGAGTTTCCTGGCGCGTTCCGGGTCCGTCTCGCCCTCGCCGTAGGACGGGCAGAGCTGCGCGACGGGGCACGCACCGCAGGCGGGCTTGCGGGAGTGGCAGACCCGACGGCCGTGGAAGATCAGATGGTGCGAGAGCATCGTCCACTCGCTGCGGGGGAAGAGGTCAGCGACCACCGCCTCGACCTTCTCGGGGTCCTGCTCCGTCGTCCAGCCGAAGCGCCTCACCAGACGCCCGAAGTGGGTGTCGACGGTGAGCCCCGGGACACCGAAGGCGTTGCCCAGCACGACGTTGGCCGTCTTGCGCCCGACGCCGGGCAGCGTGACCAGGTCCTCCAACCGGCCGGGAACCTCGCCGTCGAACCTGTCGCGCAGCGCCGCCGCCAGCCCCAGGAGCGAGCGGGCCTTGGCGCGGAAGAACCCCGTGGGCCGGATCAGCTGCTCCAGCATCTCCGGCTCGGCCGCGGCCATCTCCTCGGGCGTGGGGTAGGCGGCGAAGAGGGCGGGGGTGGTCTGGTTGACCCGCAGGTCGGTGGTCTGGGCCGAGAGGACGGTGGCGACCAGCAGCTCGAAGGGGTTGGTGAAGTCCAGCTCGGGGTGGGCGTACGGGTAGACCTCGGCCAGCTCCCGGTTCATCCGGCGGGCCCGCCGGACCAGCGCGGTGTGGGTCTCCCCCGAGGGCACCGGCGAGGCCACGGCCTTCTTCGGAGCCCTCGCAGCCTTTTTCGCGGGCGCCGCCTTCTTCCCGGTCTTCTTCGCCGCGGCCTTCTTCGCCGCGGCCTTCTCCGTCGCGGGCTTCTTGGCGGCGGTCTTCTTGGCGGCGGGCCTCTCCTCGGGCACCTTCTCCTCGGGGGCGGCCTTCTCCGCAGCACCGGTCTTCCTGGCCGTGGTCTTCTTGGCCGCGCTCTTCCTGGCCGCGCTCTTCCTGGTGCCGGAGGTCGGGGCCGCCGTCTTCTTCGCCGACGACCTGCCGGCCCCGTCCCCGACCGCCGTCCCGGCCTTTCCAGCCGCCTCGGCCGCCTCGCCAGTCTCAGCCGTACCGTTCGTCTCAGCCGCCCGGCCGGTCGCTCTCGTGCCCCGCGCCGCGCCCGGACCCGTGGCGCGCCCCGAAGGGTTCTCGGCGCTCCGCGAGGAGGCACTGGAGGCCTGTTCGCCCACAGCTGAATCGCGCTCGGTGCTCACTCACTCAGTCCCGTCTTCCTGGGCTCCAGCGGCGTTTTGGACACCCGGCCAGACTAACGAGTGTCACCGACATCACGCCCGCTCACCGGGAATGATGGTCCGATCGGCCCCCCTGCCTTATGGCGCGTGCCACTGGTCCGGCAAACTTGTGATCGATCGCACTGTTTTGCATTCCGGCATGATGGGGACCACGGTCCTCTGTGCATGTCGACAAGGAGAGATCTCGTGGACGACGTTCTGCGGCGCGCACCGCTCTTCGCGGCGCTCGATGAGGAGCAGGCGGCCGAGCTGCGCGCCTCGATGGGAGAGGTCACGCTCGCCCGTGGTGACGCGCTGTTCCACGAGGGGGATCCCGGCGACCGCCTCTACGTGGTCACCGATGGCAAGGTGAAGCTCCACCGCACCTCCCCGGACGGGCGCGAGAACATGCTCGCCGTCCTGGGGCCCGGTGAGCTGATCGGCGAGCTCTCCCTCTTCGACCCCGGCCCTCGCACGGCGACGGCTTCCGCGCTGACGGAGGTGAAGCTCCTCGGACTGGGCCACGGCGACCTCCAGCCCTGGCTCAACGCACGACCCGAGGTCGCGACGGCTCTGCTGCGCGCGGTGGCGCGACGCCTGCGCAAGACCAACGACCAGATGTCGGACCTGGTCTTCTCCGACGTGCCCGGCCGCGTGGCCCGCGCACTCCTGGACCTCTCGCGCCGCTTCGGCGTGCAGTCCGAGGAGGGCATCCACGTGGTGCACGACCTGACCCAGGAGGAGCTCGCCCAGCTCGTCGGCGCCTCCCGGGAGACGGTCAACAAGGCACTCGCGGACTTCGCCGGTCGCGGCTGGCTCCGCCTGGAGGCCCGTGCCGTCATCCTGCTGGACGTGGAACGGCTGGCCAAGCGCTCCCGCTGAGCCGTCGGTCGCGGCCGGCCACGGCCCGACCGGCGCCCCACCCTTCCATCGGCGGCCTCATCACCCTTCCGTCGGCCGCCTCGTCACCCTCCCGACGGCGACCTCGTCGCGGTCGAGCGCACCCGTGCCCCGGCGCGGCACTCGGCCGCCACGGGCACGGCCGCGCGTCGGCCTTCGACGGCCGGCGACCTGCGCCGCCGGTGACACCGCGCGCGGGCCGGACGTCCGGTCGGGCAGGCCGAGCCGGCGGGCAACCGGTCGGGCAGACCGGACCGGCCGGGCACGCAGCCGAGCCGAGCCCGCACGCCTCGTGCGTACGAGGTACGCGTACGGGGTACGCAGGGTGCGGAGCACCCGTCCGCCGGCCTCGTACGATGAGCACGATGGTGAACTGGGAGCGAGCCGGGCGTCCGGCGAGAGCGGCACGGGCCGCCCTGTCCTACGAGCTCGTCGTCACTGCGGCCGTCGAGGTCGCGGACGCCCAGGGGCTGGACGCGGTGACGATGCGGAAGGTTGCCGACCACGTCGGGGCGGGGGCCATGTCCCTGTACCGGTACGTGGACAGCCGTGAGGACCTGCTCGACCTCATGGTCGACCGGGTCAGCGCCGAGGCCGTCGCCCCCGCGCCCACCGGTGACTGGCGGGCCGACCTGGCCGCCGCGGCGCACCGGGTCCGCGACCTGACCCTGCGCCACCCCTGGCTGACGCGCCACGCCCTGGCCGCCGAGGACTTCGGCCCGAACACCCTGGCCTTGACGGAGTCCTCGCTCGCCCTGCTGGACGGCCACGGGCTGACGATCGAGGAGATGCTCGACGTGTGGCGTACCGTCCTCGCCTTCACCCAGGGCCACGCCTGCGCCGAGGCACGACGGCGGGGAGCGGTCCCGCGCGCCGCCCGCGGCGGCCGTGCGGCCGGGAGGGTCTCGCTGCTGGACCGGGCGGCCGAGAGCGGCGAGTATCCGCTCTCCTCGCGCGCGCTGCGCGGGGAACAGGAGCCCGAGGACCCCGGGGGCGCCTTCGAGCGTCGTCTGCACCATGTCCTGGACGGCCTGGCGCAGGCGTACTTCGCCCCTCCCCCGCGCCGCTGACCCGCCTGCCGGGCCCGCCCGTACCGCCGGGCCACCCGAGCCGTCCGGACCGCAGGGCGACCCGGCGGCGAAGCCCGGCCCGGCTGCCGCGCTCACACCAGGCCGTGCTCCACCAGGTAGTCGAGCTGGGCGCGGACCGAGAGCTCCGCGGCGGGCCACAGCGAGCGGTCGACGCCCGCGTAGACGTTCCCGACGATCTCCGCCGGGGTCTGGAGGCCGCCTTCGAGGGCCGTCTCCACCTGGGCGAGCCGGCTGGCACGGTGCGCGAGGTAGAACTCGACGACGCCGAGTGCGTCGTCCAGCACCGGACCGTGCCCCGGCAGCACCGTGGTGACGCCCTCCTCGGTGACGAGGGACCGTATCCGCCGCAGGGAGTCCAGGTAGTCACCGAGCCGGCCGTCGGGGTGCGCCACCACCGTCGTGCCGCGGCCCAGGATCGTGTCGCCGCTCAACACCGCCCGGTCGGCGGGCAGATGAAGGCAGAGTGAGTCGGCGGTGTGCCCCGGGGTGGCCAGCACCCGCAGTTCCAGCCCACCGGTGGTGATCACATCGCCCTCGCCGAGCCCCTCCCCGCCCAGGCGCCCCGCCACGTCCAGGGCCCGCACCGGGGCGCCCGTCAGCTCGGCGAAGCGCGCGGCGCTCTCCGTGTGGTCGGCGTGCCCGTGGGTGAGAACGGTCAGGCCGACCCGGCGCCCGGTCGCTTCGACGCGGTCCACCACGGCGCGCAGGTGGCTCTCCTCCAGCGGGCCGGGGTCGACGACGACGGCGAGACCGGCCCCGGGTTCGGCGACGATCCAGGTGTTGGTGCCGTCCAGTGTCATCGGGGAGGGGTTGGGCGCGAGCAGGCACTCGGCGCGCTCCGTGGCCGGCCCCCCGACGGCGTCCCTGGGGCGGCCGGGAGCAGTGGTCGGTTGCGTCATGCGGGGTTCCCTCCGGAGGTGAGGCGCCTGGTGAACTCCTCGTGGCCGGGCCAGCTCAGGACGACCGCCCCGGCCTCGTCCACCCGCGCCCGGGCCAGCACCGGCGTCAGGTCCCGTCCGGCGGCCTCGGCCAGGACGGCGTCGGTGTCGTGGTGGGCGGCGAGCTGCCGCAGGGTGGTGATGGTCGGCGGCATCATGGTCAACTCACCGCTGTCGTACGCCGCTGCGGCCTCGGCCGGGGAGACCCAGCCCGCGCGGTCGGCCTCGGTGGAGGCGTTGCGGGAGTGCTGTCCCTCGGGCAGCCGCGCCACGAAGAACCAGGTGTCGTAGCGGCGGGGTTCGAACTCGGGCGTGATCCAGCGGGTCCAGGGCCGCAACAGGCCCGAGCGCAGCGACAGGCCGTGGTCGTCCAGCAGTTGGGCGACGGAGAGCTCCCGGGCGACGAGGGCCGCCCGCGCGGCCTCCCACTCCGGCCCCCCGACGTCCGCCACGACCTGCGCGGGACCGACCGCCTGGGCCGCGTCCCCGGTGACGTCGGCGACGTGCGCGTCGTCGCCCCCGGTGTCCTGCGCGGGGGCCGCGGGGCCGGCCAGCAGCACGCCGGCCTCCTCGAAGGTCTCGCGGACCGCGGCGCACACCACCGACCGGGCGGTCGCCTCGTCCACACCGAGGGTGCGTGCCCACTCGCGGGGCGAGGGTCCCGACCACGGCACCCGGTTCCGGTCGCGCGGGTCGACGCCGCCACCGGGGTACGCGCACGCTCCCGCGGCGAACGCCATGGTGGTGCGCCGGCGCAGCAGGAAGACCTCGGGGCCGGACAGGCCGTCGCGCAGCAGCATGACGGTCGCCGCCACCCGCGGCTCGGCGGGGGTCAACTCACCCCGGGCCAGGGCCCGGATGCGCTCCGGCCATTCCGGCGGGAACCACTGGCCGTTGGTCATGGACGCCATGGTCGGGATGCTATGCGCTCGCACGCCGATGTTCGAGAGGTGCCCGAGGCCGGGGGAATGCCCGCGTCTGGGGAGCCCGGTGCCCGGGAGGAGCCGGCACCGACGCCTGCCGGCCTCCGGGGAGTGCCGAAGGCCGGGGAGTGCCGAAGGCCGGGAAACGCGCCGTCCGGCAAACGCGCCGTCCGAGAGGTGGCCGGGGCGGCCGGGGCCGCCCCGGGGGGTTCACCGGTCCAGCTCGACCTGGATCTCGACCTCGACCGGCGCGTCCAGCGGCAGCACGGCGACGCCCACCGCGGACCGGGCGTGGACGCCCTTGTCGCCGAGGATCTCGCCGAGCAGCTCGCTGGCACCGTTGACGACGGCCGGCTGTCCCGTGAAGTCGGGGGCCGAGGCGACGAACCCGGTGACCTTCACCACCCGCACGATGCGGTCCAGGTCGCCGGCGACGGACTTCACCGCCGCCAGGGCGTTCAGCGCGCAGGTGGCGGCGAGGGCCTTGGCACGGTCGGGGGTGACCTCCGCGCCGACCTTGCCCGCTGCGGCCAGGGCGCCGTCCACCATGGGGAGCTGGCCCGAGGTGTAGACGTAGCCCCCGGAGGTGACGGCCGGCTGGTAGGCGGCGAGGGGCGGCACGACCTCGGGCAGCTTCAGCCCGAGCGCGGCGATCTTCTCCTCGACCGCGCTCACGCCTGCTTCTCCCGCTTCAGGTAGGCCACCAGCTGCTCGGGGTTGTTGGGGCCCGGCACGACCTGCACCAGCTCCCAGCCGTCCTCGCCCCAGGTGTCCAGGATCTGCTTGGTCGCGTGGACGAGCAGCGGCACCGTCACGTATTCCCACTTGGTCATGGGGCGAGCGTAACCCCTGGTCCGCGCTGCCGGAGAACGCCCGGGCAGCGGCCGGCCCGCTTGCCCTCGGCCGCCCCGCGGGGCCCGCCCACCGGCGGGCCGCGGCCCTCCCGGGACCGGCCGGTGTGCCCGTCCCGTGCGTAGGCGCCGCCGCTACTGGTTAGGCTCCCACCCGTGAGCAGGCTCCATGTCGTCAGCGGCAAGGGGGGCACCGGCAAGACCACGGTCGCCGCCGCCCTCGCACTCGCTCTGGCCATGGAGGGACGACGCACCCTCCTGGTCGAGGTCGAGGGCAGGCAGGGCATCGCCCAGGTCTTCGAGACGGAGCCGCTCCCCTACGAGGAGCGCCGCATCGCGATGGCTCCCGGCGGGTCGGGCGAGGTCCACGCGCTGGCCATCGACGCCGAGCGGGCCCTGCTGGACTACCTCCAGATGTTCTACCGGCTGGGGAGCGCGGGGCGGGCGTTGCAGAAGATAGGGGCCGTGGACTTCGCGACCACCGTCGCACCGGGCCTGCGGGACGTCCTGCTGACCGGCAAGGCCTGCGAGGCGGTGCGGCGCAAGGACCGCTCCGGTCGCTTCGTCTACGACGCGGTGGTCATGGACGCGCCACCGACCGGCCGCATCACCAGGTTCCTGAACGTCAACGACGAGGTGGCGGGGCTGGCCCGGATAGGGCCGATCCACACCCAGGCGCAGGCGGTGATGCGGGTGCTGAAGTCCCCCGAGACCGCTGTCCACCTGGTGACGCTGCTGGAGGAGATGCCGGTCCAGGAGACGGTGGACGGCGTGGCCGAGCTGCGGGCTGCCGGGCTCCCGGTCGGCGGGGTGGTCATCAACATGACGCGCCCGGCCGTCCTGGACGCCGCGGCGGTCGACGCCGCGGCCGGACCCGCCAGGGCGGAGGTCGTCGGGGCGCTGACGCGGGCCGGACTGGGCGGGGCACGTCCCGGGGCGTCCGCCGAGCGGCTGATGGAGCCCCTGCTGGCGCAGGCGCGGGAGCACGCCGAACGGGTCGCGCTGGAGTCCGCCCAGTACACGGAACTGACCTCGCTCGGCCTGCCGACCTACGCACTGGCACAGCTTCCGGACGGCGTCGACCTGGGCGGCCTCTACCGGCAGGCCCGGGAGCTGCACCGGCAGGGGCCGCTGTGAGGCCGGCACGCGGTGACGGGGCAGGAGCAGGTCTCTACGGGAGGACGGCTGCGGCATGACGGCGGCTTTCGACGGGTCGGCGGTCCTGGACGGCGCGACGCCGCGCCTGGAGGTCGACACCCTGCTGGACGACCCGCATACGCGCATCCTGGTGTGCTGCGGGTCGGGGGGCGTCGGCAAGACCACGACCGCCGCGGCGCTGGGGGTCCGCGCGGCCGAACGGGGGCGGCGGGTGGTGGTGCTCACCATCGACCCGGCACGGCGGCTGGCCCAGTCGATGGGCATCTGCGAACTCGACAACGTGCCGCGCCGGGTGAAGGACGTGGACGGCGGCGCAGGCGGCGAACTCCACGCCATGATGCTGGACATGAAGCGGACCTTCGACGAGATCGTCGAGGCGCACGCCGATCCGGAGCGGGCCCGGGCCATCCTGGAGAACCCCTTCTACCAGTCCCTGTCCGCCGGTTTCGCGGGCACGCAGGAGTACATGGCCATGGAGAAGCTGGGCCAGCTCCGCTCGCGCGACGACTGGGACCTCATCGTCGTCGACACCCCGCCGAGCCGCTCGGCCCTGGACTTCCTCGACGCCCCGAAGCGGCTGGGCTCCTTCCTCGACGGAAGGTTTCTGCGGGTCCTCATGGCCCCCGCGAAGGCCGGAGGCCGCGCCGGCATGCGGTTCCTCAACGCGGGGGTGTCGATCATGACGGGCATCCTCAACAAGGTGGTCGGCGGCCAACTCCTGAAGGACGTGCAGACCTTCGTCGCGGCGATGGACACCATGTTCGGCGGTTTCCGCACCCGCGCCGACGCCACCTACCGGCTCCTCCAGGCCCCGGGGACGGCGTTCCTCGTCGTCGCCACCCCCGAGCGGGACGCGCTCCGGGAGGCTTCCTACTTCGTCGAGCGGCTGGCAGCCGACCACATGCCGCTGGCCGGCCTGGTCCTCAACCGGGTGCACGCCAGCGGGGCGGTGGAGCTGAGCGCCGAGCAGGCGCTGGCGGCGGCCGAGGCGCTGACCACCCCGGCGGCCGGGCCCGGCACCGCGACAGGCGGCAGCCGCGGCACCGAGGTGGACCGGGCGGCCGAGGAGAGCCTGGCCGGCCACGGCGGGGTGGCCGGGGGCGCGGCGCCCGGTCCATCAGAAAATCTTGGAAACCGCCGCATTGTGGATCTCGGGGCCGGGAATGCTGGCTTCGGAGCGGCAGACGACACCTCTCCCCCCGTCGCCGCGCCCGCACAGCACTCCACACCCCCCATCACTCCGAACCCGGCCACCTCGGCCACCGAACACGTCGGCGACGGTGCCGGCCCGGCGCCCACCGCCCCTGGGGCAGACCGCGCACCCCGGGACGACACCCCCGTGGGCGCCCCGCCGGCTCCGTTGTCCGGCGAACGGCTGGCGGCAGGGATGCTGCGACTGCACGCCGAGCGGATGCGGGTACTGGCCCGTGAACGGCGTACCCGGGAGCGCTTCTCGGCGCTCCACCCCGAGGTGGCGGTGGCCGAGGTCGCCGCCCTGCCGGGAGACGTGCACGACCTCACCGGGCTCCGCGCGATCGGTGCCCGGCTGGCCTCCTCCGACACCGACGCCGGCCCCGCCGGGCCCAGCCCTGCCGACCCCAGCCCTGCCGACCCCGGATCGGCCAACCCCGACCTCGCCGACCCCGACTCAGCCGACCGCGGCTGAACGCCGACCGCGGCTGAGGCCGCCGGCCGCGGGCGAAAGCCGACCGCGGCCGACCCGTGAGCACAGCGCCGCACAGCGGTCCGCCAGGGCGGGCCCGATCCGTACCTCCGGCGCCGCGGCCCCCCAGCCCCGGCACCCACCACGCCGGCACCCACCACACCCGTGCCCACGGCCACCGACGCCCTGTGAGCGCCGGACCGGGTGAGCGGCTCCCGTCTCCGCCGGCCGGTCAGCCCGCTGCCGCGTAGCGGTCGAAGTCCTCGAAGCCGTCGGACTCGAAGCCGGCGCTCTCGAAGCCCTCGTCCTCGCAGTCGACGGGCAGTATCCCGACGCCACGCTCGTACTCGGTCCGCGCCGTCTCCAGCAGGCGCCGCCAGGAGGTGACGGTCGGGCGGCGGCGCAGCAGGGCGCGGCGCTCGCGCTCGGTCATCCCTCCCCAGACGCCGAACTCGACGCGGTTGTCCAGAGCGTCCGCCAGGCACTCGGTCCGCACGGGACACCCCGTGCAGACGGCCTTGGCGCGGTTCTGGGCCGCTCCTTGTACGAACAGTTCGTCCGGATCGGTAGTACGGCAGGCTGCCTGCGTACTCCAGTCGGTTACCCAGCTCATGCTGGCGCCGTCCTCTCCCGAATCGGGGCTCCCCCACGGCGGCAAACGGCATATTCACCGTTGCCAGTTGAGGACGTTACGGAAGGCGTGCAGAGCGCAACACCCCCTACGGGCCCAATCTTGGATGGCCCGAAAGGACTATGCGTAGGCGACAGATCACCCACCGGAGTGATTCATGGCAATGCTCGCCCAGACCGCATACCGGGGCAGTTCACCCACGTCAGACGGGGTGCGGCAAGACCTTCCACGCCATCAGGGGTCCGCACGGTGCGAGGGGGAGGGGGTTGACGAAAACCCGGGAGAGGACCATAGGACCCGACGGCCAACAGCGTAGGCGAACACCTGCGCCCCTGTCCGGGGTTTCGCCACGTAGGCTGCTCCCATGGCTAACAAGCGCGAGGGCGGGGGCCTGACCCGGGCCCAGCAGGTCGCCAAGTTCCTCGGCGTCAGCGTGGTCACCGGGGTGGTGCTGGCCGGTCTGGCACTGCCGGCGGCCGGTGCACTGGGCCTGGCCGCCAAGGGGACCGTCGAGGGGTTCGACCATCTTCCGGCGAACCTGAAGACCCCGCCGCTGAGTCAGCGCACCACGATCCTGGACTCGCAGGGCGGCGAGATCGCCAAGGTCTACTTCCGCGACCGCACGGTGGTACCGCTGAAGCAGGTCTCCCCGTACATGCAGAAGGCGATCGTCGCCATCGAGGACTCGCGCTTCTACCAGCACGGCGCCGTCGACCTCAAGGGCGTGCTGCGGGCCCTCAACAAGAACGCCCAGTCGGGCGGGGTGTCCCAGGGCGCGTCGACGCTGACCCAGCAGTACGTCAAGAACGTCTTCATCGAGGAGGCGCGCAACGACCCGGACAAGGTCGCCCAGGCCACGAAGCAGACCGTGGGCCGGAAGATCACCGAGTTGAAGTACGCCATCCAGCTCGAGAAGGAGCTGGGCAAGAAGCGCATCCTCCAGAACTACCTGAACATCACCTTCTTCGGTGAGCAGGCGTACGGCGTGGAGGCCGCCTCACAGCGCTACTTCAGCAAGCACGCCGAGGACCTGGACCTGCCGGAGGCGGCCCTGCTGGCGGGCATCGTGCAGTCGCCCTCCCGCTACGACCCCGTCAACGACATGGCGGAGGCGACCCACCGCCGCAACACCGTCCTGGAGCGCATGGCGCAGCTCCACGACATCACGCGGCAGCAGGCCGACGCGGCGGAGAAGACGCCGATCACGCTGCACGTCAGCCAGCCCAGGAGCGGCTGCATCAGCGCCACCCATGAGGCCGGGTTCTTCTGCGACTACGTCCGCAACGTCTTCCTCTCCGACCCGGCCTTCGGCGCCACCCGGAAGGCCCGCAACAAGCGCTGGGACGAGGGCGGGATGACCATCCGCACCACCCTCGACCCGAAGGCGCAGCAGTCGGTCGAGGCCTCGCTGCGCAAGCACGTCTACGCCTCCGACCCGGTGGCGAGCGCCGCCGCCCTCGTCGAGCCGGGGACGGGCAAGGTCAAGGCGATGGGCCAGTCCCGTCCGTACGGGTTCAAGGTCGCGGAGCACCAGACGCAGGTCAACTACTCGGTCGACCACGACATGGGCGGCAGTGACCTGGGCTTCCTGCCCGGCTCCACCTTCAAGCCGGTGGTCGCCGCCTCCGCACTGGAGCAGGGCGTGAGCCCCGAGCTGACGCTGTCCGCGCCGTACCGGGTGCCCTACCCGCATGCCTCCACGTGCAAGGGCAGGTGGGAGGGGAGCGGCACGGTCCCCAACGAGGACAAGGACGAGAAGGGCCCCTACAGCATGAAGGAGGCCACCGCCAAGTCCATCAACACCTACTTCATCCAGCTCATCGACAAGATCGGGATCTGTCCCGTCGTGCAGATGGCGGACAAGATGGGGATAAAGCACCAGGCCAGTGGCAAGCCGCTGGACCAGGTGCCGTCGATCGCGCTGGGTACCCAGGGCATGTCCCCGCTCACCATGGCCTCGGCCTACGCCACCTTCGCCAACGACGGGAAGTACTGCACCCCGGTCGCCATCGAGTCGATCACCGACGCCGACGGCAAGGCCATGAAGGTCCCGCAGACCACGTGCAGCCAGGCGATGTCCGCCAAGACCGCGCACACCGTCAACACCCTGCTCAAGGGCGTGGTCGAGGACGGCACCGGCACCCAGGCGGGCCTGACCGGCCGGGACAGCGCGGGCAAGACGGGCACCACCGACGAGCGGTGGAGCGCCTGGTTCGTCGGCTACACCAAGGACCTGGCGGGCGCGGTCTGGGTCGGTGACCCGGAGCACAAGCGCAAGATGATCGACATCACCATAGGCGGTGTCCCCCACGACAAGGTCTATGGTGCCGACACCCCCGGCCCGATCTGGCGGGACGCGATGAACGGCGCCCTGTCCGGGAAGGCTCCGGTGTCGCTGCCGACCGTCCCGATAGGGAAGGGCAAGGCCAAGGGCGGCCACGGTGGCCACCAGCAGAAGCCGCCCGCCGACAACGCCCCGACCGATCCCGGCGGCAACCACGGCCCGGACCTCCCCGACCTTCCCGACGGCGTGCTGGGCGGGAACGACGGCGGGTTCAACTGGCCGGGCGGCGGCGGCCACAACCGCTGAGAGCCCGTCTCGGCGGTTTCTAGGGGTCGTCGCAACACGTGGTCGTGTTGATCAGGCCGCGAGCAGTTTATGCAGGCGCTCGGCTGGGGTTTCCCAGTCGAGCGTTTTGCGTGGGCGGCCGTTGAGTTCGGCGGCGACGGCCGCCAGGTGTTCGGGACTGTGGACGGACAGGTCGGTGCCCTTGGGGAAGTACTGCCGCAACAGGCCGTTGGTGTTCTCGTTCGAGCCGCGCTGCCAGGGGCTGGCCGGGTCGCAGAAGTAGACCGGGACGCCGGTGGCGATGGTGAACGCGCTGTGGGCGCCCATCTCGGATCCCTGGTCCCAGGCCAGCGACCTCGTAAGGTGGGGCGGCAGGGTCTGGACCGTGGTGACCAGCGCGTCGCGGACGCTTTCGGCGCTGTGGTCTGCGGGCAGGTGCAGCAGCATGACGTAGCGGGTGGCGCGCTCGACGAGTGTGCCGATGGCCGACTTGCCGTCCTTGCCGATGATCAGGTCGCCCTCCCAGTGGCCGGGCACGGCCCGGTCTTCCGCCTCGGCGGGCCGCTCGCTGATCATGACCATGAAAGTGGCGAACCGGGGCCGGCGCTGCTGGGCCTGGCGGCGGGGCTTGCGCCGGGCGCGGCCGGTGCGCAGGGCGCGGGCCAGTTCGCGGCGCAGTTCGCCCCGGCCCTGGACGTAGAGGGCCTGGTAGACCGTCTCGTGGACCACGTGCATCTCCGGCCGGTCGGGAACTGTGTCCGCAGAGCCTGGCAGATCTGCTCCGGACTCCACCGTAGGTGTAGGTGGTCCTGGATGAAGTCGCGGAGTGTGGTGTTCTGGCCGATCTTTCCCGGCTTGGGGCGTGGCCGACGGGCATCGGCGCGGGCCTGTGCGGCGTGCGGGCGGTAGGCCCAGCGTCGCACGTCTCCTCGCAGCGGCATGCCGTTGCGGCGGATCTCCCGGCTGATCGTGGACGGGCTGCGGCCCAGCTCCGCGGCGATCGCACGGATGGTGGCCTTCTCCCGCAGCCGGTCGGCGATGTGGATGCGGTCGTCCTCGCACAGGTACCGGGACGGCCCGGAAGGCGCTGCCACCGCGTCGATCGGTGGCAGCGCCTTCCGGTTTCCGTACGCGTGACGCCCATTGCGCCACTTCTGGCCGGTCCGGCGGTCGATCCCGACGATCCGGCACGCTTCCCGGTTGCTCATACCCTGCTGCATGAACCGGGAGTATGCCTCCCGCTCCCGCGCGAGCTTCTTCCTGCCCTGCGGCTTCGTCCGGTCCTCACGGATCTCGAAGTCCATCGCACCCCTTGAACTGGGGTGTTGCAACAACTCCTAGAAACCGCCCTTCTCGCGGGCGCCCCTTCTCGTGTTCCGGTCCACCTGCCGGCCGCGCCCGCTGCGGGCAGGGCGGCGGTGACGCCTCAGCCGGCCAGCAGCTTCTTCACGGTGGCCGCCACCCGGCCGCCCTCGGCACGGCCCGCCACCTTCGGGTTGACGATCTTCATGACGGCGCCCATGGCCTTCGGCCCCTCCGCGCCCTGTCCCCGCGCCTCGGCCACCGCCTCGGCGACCAGCTGCTCCAGCTCCTCGTCGGTGAGCTGCTTGGGCAGGTAATCGGCGAGGACCTCGCCCTCGGCCCGCTCCCGGGCGGCCTGCTCGGCGCGACCGCCCTTGTCGAACGCCTCCGCGGCCTCCCGCCGCTTCTTCGCCTCCCGCGCGACGATCTTCTCGACCTCCGCGTCGGAGAGCTCGCGCGCGCTGGTGCCCGCGACCTCCTCGGTGTGCACGGCGGTCAGGGTCAGACGCAGGGTGGAGGAGCGCAGCTCGTCGCGCGCCTTGATGGCTGTGGTGAGGTCGTCCTGAAGCTTGGCCTTGAGCGTGGTCATGGCGACGAGTATGCCCGCCCTCACCACCGCGGCGCGCCACTGTTTCCGGGCGACGCCGCGGACCGCACCGCCACGGCGGAGCCGGCACCCGCAGCGGCGCCCAGCGCCCCTGCCCGGGGGCACTGCCGACCACCCCCCTCCGGCACTCTGCGACGATGGGTGCCATGCGCGCGCGATACGGAGTTCCTCTGTCCCTCACGGCGGTCGGCGCAGCCGGCCTCGCCTACGCGGCCTGCTTCGAGGTCCGGTCCTTCCGGCTCCGACGGGTCACCGTCCCGGTGCTGCCGCGCGGCATGCGCCCGCTGCGGGTCCTCCAGGTCTCCGACATCCACATGGTCCGCGGCCAGCGCAAGAAGCAGCGCTGGCTCCAGTCGCTGGCCGGGCTGCGCCCCGACTTCGTGGTGAACACCGGCGACAACCTCTCCGACCCCGAGGGTGTGCCGGAGGTGCTGGACGCGCTGGGTCCGCTGATGGAGTTCCCGGGCGCCTACGTCTTCGGCTCCAACGACTACTACGGGCCCAAGCTGCGCAACCCCGCCCGCTACCTGGTCGAGAAGGTCCAGGGGCGCCACGGGCTCAACGGGAACGCCCCGGCCGTGCACGCCGTCCACAACCCGTGGGAGGGGCTGCGCGACGCCTTCGACGAGGCCGGCTGGGTGGGCCTGGGCAACACCCGCGGCTCCCTGCGCATCGACGGCGTGGAGATCGCCCTGACCGGCCTGGACGACCCGCACATCAAACGGGACCGGTACGCAAAGGTGGCCGGCGGGCCGGTCGAGGACGCCGACCTCTCGCTCGCCGTCGTCCACGCGCCCTACCTGCGCAGCCTCGACGCCTTCACCGCGGACGGCTACCCGCTGATCCTCGCCGGCCACACCCACGGCGGCCAGCTCTGCATCCCCTTCTACGGCGCCCTGGTCACCAACTGCGACCTGGACACCGAGCGCGTCAAGGGCCTGTCCACCCACACCGCGGACGGCCGCACCTCGTTCCTCCACGTCTCCGCGGGCTGCGGTACCAACCGCTACACGCCGGTCCGCTTCGCCTGCCCTCCGGAGGCCACGCTGCTGACCCTGACCGCACGCGACGAGGGCTGACCTCCACACCGTCCGCAGGGCGCAACAGCCGCCGGCCCGTACCGCCGACCACCCCTCACCCACCCACCGGGCGAGGGGTGTTGCGGTCCAGGGCCCGGTGCCGTACCGCCCGCGCCCTCTCTGCGCACGCGGCCGTCCACACGCCCCTGCCCCACGAAGATCTCTGCCCTTACCGTAGGGGGATGATCGATCCGACGCGGTCCACGCACTACTCCACCGGCCCGGCGGCGGCGTCCGCGCAGACCCCCGCCACGGCCGTGGCCCCACCGGTACGCCGGCCCCTCACAGCCGCGTTCCGCGCCCTGCTCGCCACCGTGTCGGTCGTCGGCATCGTCATGGACATCGCCCTCACCGACGACCTGTGGCGGGTCCTGAGCTACTTCACCATCCAGTCGAACCTGATGGTGGCCCTCTGCCTGGCCTGGTCGGCCCACCGCGCCTGGACCGGGCGTCCCGCGCTCTCGCCGCGGATCACCGGAGCCGTGGTCCTCTTCATCGTGATCACCGGTCTCGTCTACCACTTCATCCTCACCGGCGGCCCGAGCGGTTTCGCCATGGCGCAGGGCGGTGACAACGGCCTGGCGAGGACCGTCTCCAACCACCTCATGCACACGGTCGCTCCCCTCGGCGTCGCCCTGGACTGGCTGCTCCTCACCCCGCCCGACGGCTTCCGCCTGCGGTACGCCTGGCAGTGGCTGCTCTACCCCCTCCTCTACCTCCCCTTCGCCCTTCTCCGCGGTCTGCTCCTCGCCCCCGGCACGCCCGGCCGCTACCCGTACCCCTTCCTGGACGTGGACGCCCACGGCTACGGCGGCGTCCTGCTGAACGCCGTCTACTTCACCGTCGCCTTCTACGCCCTCGCCCTGCTCCTCGTCGGCCTCGACCGCATCCGCCCCTACCTGGGAGGCCCCCGCAGCGGCCTGCGCTGAACCGGATTTCTCCTCCGGGCAGCAGTCCGCTAAAGTAGAGCTCGTTGCTTCGGGGTGTGGCGCAGCTTGGTAGCGCGCTTCGTTCGGGACGAAGAGGTCGTGGGTTCAAATCCCGCCACCCCGACTGAAGAAACACGAGGTCAGGGGCCTGATCCGCTTAGCGGGTCGGGCCCCTGAGCGATGTGTGGGGGCCTTTCTGGGAGCCACGTGCGGGACACGGCTCCCCACCGGCATCAGGCGTGCGCACCAGGGTCCAGCTCAGCAGCCCGCGCGGAGCAAGTAACCCGAGTCACTTGGTATATCGGGGCGCGGACTTGGGAGCCGACCCGTATCGCTCCGCGGGTGACGCGGATCACGACATGGGCTGCGTCGACAGGTGATTTCCACTCTCGGTCAGGGCGCCACATGTCCGGTGCACGTCCAGCGGGACGTGGGTAGCGCGCTTGGACGGGCCGGCGACGTGCTCACGCCCCCGCCCGGTGGGCGCATCACGTTCCGGCACCGATGCACGGCCATGATGAACAATGGCCACTGTGACCACCCAAGATCTGGCCGACCACCTGGGCACGTGCGAGACACCGTGGCTTGAGTTCAAGAGCACCGCGAAGCGCGAGGGCAAGCGCGGCGATGCCGTGGGAAAAGCCGTCTGCGCCATGGCCAACGACCTTGCCGGGCATGGGGGCGGAGACATCCTCGTGGGTGTCGACGACAGGGGCGAACCCGTGGACGGCGTCGACACCAGCGACCGGGCCCTGTTGGCGCTGACCGACCTCCGCGACGATGGTCGGCTCCTCGACCGGCCCTCGTTCACCGTTCAGGCGGCCGTCTACCGCGGCAAGCCCGTGGTGCGCATCCGTGTGGAGGCCTCCGCCACCCCACCCGTGCGGTTTGAGGGCGTGGTCTGGGTCCGTCCCGGCCCCACGACGCGACGGGCGACACGGGACGATGAACGAGTACTCGCCGAGCGCCGACGATCCACTGACAGCCCCTTCGACACCCAGCCGCTACCGGCCAGCACTCTCGACGACCTCGACCTGCAGCTCTTCCGCAGCTCATACCTTCCCTCAGTGGTCGATCCGGACGTGATCGAGGAGAACGGGCGTCCACTGGCTCAACAGCTGGCCTCGCTCCACCTCGCCCGCTCCGCGGAACACCCGGTTCCGACCGCGCTGGGGCTGCTGGTCGTCGGCTTCGATCCCAGCAACTTCGTCCCGGGCGCCTATGTACAGTTCGTGCGCTACCAGGGCACGGATCTGGACGCCCCGATCGCTGACGACCAGGAACTGCGGCAGAACATCGTCGACACTGCGGCTCGCCTCGAGCCCGTCCTCCGCGGCCACCTCCGGACCCGACTGGTGGAGAGTGGTCTCCGTGAGCAAGCACGCCCCGAATATCCCTTCGAGGCGCTGAGGGAGGTATGCATGAACGCGCTGATGCACCGGAACTACGAGACCTCCTACGCCCCCACGCGCATCGCCTGGTTCGACGACAGGGTCGAAGTCACCAACCCAGGAGGTCCTTACGGGCAGGTCCGAAGCGACAACTTCGACCGGGTCAACGACTACCGTAACCCCTCTCTGGCTGCCGCGATGAAGTCACTCGGTTACGTCAACCGATTCGGACGAGGTATCGGAAGAATTCGTGCCGCCCTGCAACGTAACGGAAACCCGCCACCCGAATTCCAGGTCGACGCATCTTCGTGGTCGGTCACTCTGAGGACAGCGCCGTGACCTCTATCGCTCTCTTCAACAACAAGGGCGGAGTGGGAAAGACCACCCTCGCTTACCACTTGGCGCACATGTTTCAGCGCATCGGCCTGCGCGTACTTGCGGTAGATCTCGACCCGCAGTCAAACCTCACCGCCATGTGCCTGGACGAGACCGAACTGGAGGAGCTGTGGGAGGACTCCTCGGAACTGATAGAGCAGGGTGTCAAGCATCCAGCCTTCCCGGCCACCGGCCGCGTCGCACCCGGCCACACCATCGCTGACGCCGTGCGCCCCATTCTGGAGGGCACAGGGGACATCGCACACATCCGACCGGCGGCGTTGGCGCCCGGCCTGTGGCTGCTGCCAGGCAGCCTCGAACTCAGCCGGTTCGAGGACAAGCTCTCGAACGAGTGGTTCAAGACGTACGCCGGAGACCCGGCGGCCATCCGGACCACGACGGCGTTCCACCGCATCATCCAAGGCGCTGTCTCCGCCGTGGACGCTGATGTCGTCCTTATCGACATCGGCCCCAACCTCGGTGCTATCAACAGGGCCTCACTACTTGCGGCGGACACCGTGCTCATGCCTCTCGCAGCCGACCTCTTCTCCTTGAAGGGCCTGCGCAACCTCGGCCCGACGCTGCAGAACTGGCGACAGGACTGGCAACAGGTCATTCTGCCGCGAGCACCAGGGAAGATCCCTGTGCCAAGGGCTCTCATGCAGCCTCTCGGCTACGTCATCATGCAGCCCGAGATGAGGCTGGACCGCCCCGTCAAAGCCTACGCCCGCTGGCTGGAACGCATTCCGTGGGTTTTCGGTACTGCCGTTCTGGGGCAGGAGGTGGCGTCCACCGGAGACCGGTCGTACGAGATCGCGACGCTACGGAACTACCGGAGCCTCATGCCGCTCGCTCACGACGCCAGGAAACCCATGTTCGATCTCAAAGCAGCAGACGGGGCGCTCGGCAGTACGCAGAAATACGTACAGACCTGTTTTCGCGAATTCCGTTCGCTGGCCGAGGCAATCATTTCTCGCCTCGAAGGCCATGGCCGGCCGGAGGAGGACTGAATCTTCCGTCAGCCCAGTCGTCCGAACCACCCGTGGGGCCCGCCGGTGTGGGCACCCGTGGGCCCCGCCGGTGGCATCCCCGACGAGGCGAGGCCGGCCACCTTGCCTGGTCTGCCTTGCAGCGGCAGGCAGGCGAGGGCTTTGAGCCGGCCTGTCGGACCACGCATCCGCGAGTACGGTCCGCCCCGAAGGCGGTGGCTCACACCTGCCCGCTGAGATGCCGACGTGAGCGTCGCCCTCAGCTCGTGCGCCCACCCGCCCCCCGCACCGGATACGGCACGAAGGTGCTGCAGTGCTCGTCGATGTCGAGGGGGCGGCCGAGGGGTGGGGCGGCGCGTTGGGGGCAGTCCAGGCGTTCGCAGGTGCGGCAGCCCATGCCGATGGGGGTGGCGGCAGAGACGTTGTCCAGGTCCAGGCCGTCGGAGTAGACCAGCCGCGGGGCGTGGCGGATCTCGCAGCCGAGGCCGACCGCGAAGGTCTTGCCGGGCTTGCCCCAGCCGCCGTGGTGGCGGGTGATGGCGCGGGCGGTCCACAGGTAGCGGCTGCCGTCGGGCATGGCGGCGATCTGGACGTGGATGCGGCCGGGGGCGGCGAAGGCCTCGTAGACGTTCCACAGCGGACAGGTGCCGCCGGCCCGGGAGAAGTGGAAGTCGGTGGCGGACTGGCGCTTGGACATGTTGCCGGCCCGGTCGACCCGCACGAAGGAGAACGGCACCCCGCGCAGCCTGGGGCGCTGGAGGGTGCTCAGGCGGTGGCAGACGGTCTCGTAGCCGAGGCCGAAGCGGTCGGTGAGGCGCTCGATGTCGTAGCGCAGTTCCTCGGCGGCGGTGTGGAAGGCCCGGTAGGGCAGGATCAGCGCGGCGGCGAAGTACTTGGCGACGCCGACCCGGGCCAACGGCCATGCGGTGTCCGACTCCTGGAAGTCCTCGGCGGCCAGCTCGGCCAGCTCCCGGTCGTACTCCAGCAGCGCCAGCTGGGTGGCCATGCGGAAGGCCTGCTGGCCGGGGCGGAGGCGGTTGGAGAGGTGCAGGACGCGGGAGGCGGCGTCGTAGTGGTGCATCACGTCGGCGTCGGCGGCCAGGTGCACGCCGTGGCGGTCGGACAAGCGCGCGGCGAGGGTGCGGACGACTTCGCCGGGGCGGATGCCGAGGTCCGCCGCGAGGTGCTCGGCGGCGACGTCGAGATCGTGGAGGTAGTTCTGCCGGCGGTAGAAGAACTCGCGGATCTCGTCGTGCGGTGAGCGGGGCAGCGCGGCGTCGATCTGGTCGCGTTCCTGGGTCACCTCGGCGAGCCGCTCGGTGAGGGCGAGGTTGCGCTGGCCCAGGTCGAGGAGGGTCGTGGCGACGGAGGGCAGCCGGCCGGCCAGTTCGGCGAGTTCGCCCGCGCTGACGTTCCCGGCGGTCACCTCGTCGGCGAGCGCCTCGCGCAGGTCGGCGACGAGGCGGCTGGTGTCGCGCTCGGCGAAGAAGCCCGGATCGATGCCGAACTCCTCGGTGAGCCGCAGGAGTACGGGCACGGTCAGCGGGCGGGAGTCGTGTTCCATCTGGTTGAGGTAGCTGGGGGAGATCGCCAGCGTCCTGGCCAGCTCGACCTGGGTGAGGCCGCGTTCGGCGCGCAGTCGGCGCAGCCGCGCCCCCGCGTACGTCCTGCCCATGGGGTTCCCTCTTCCCGGGGGATGTGTGCGATGTGATCTGTGTCACTTCGACGGGTCCGCGGGGCCGGCCGCCACCCTTCGCGAGGCCTCCGGGGGCAGCCGGAAGACACCACGGAAGGCCGTGCTCACGTGCTCATTCGGGCGGCCCCTTGCTCAAGTACAAAGAACATCGTCTTCGCAGAGTTGGCAAGAGGCAGTTCGAAGATGCGCAGAAATTGGCATCGTTGACCCCTTGATGGCACTCAGTGCCACTGCCAGAGTCTTACCCACGGCCCGCCGAACCCCGGCGGCCGGACGAACCAGGGCCCGCTCAGCCCTGCGCCGGACACCCCCGGCAGGTTCGCCCGGTGGCACCGTCGCACTCTCCGCTCCACGCGCGTACAGGGGCTCGGCGGGTCGCAGACCACATGAGGCGACACTCGGTGACACCACTTCACACGGTTCACAGAGCACGACTCCTCAGACGACGTGCATCCCCGCAGACCCTCCGACGAGCGGCCTCGGGCACGCACACACAGCACGACGCACCACACAGCACCAGGCAACGCACGGCACCACGCGACACACGGCACTGCGTTTCCACACGACAGCAGGAGGCGGTCATGGCAGGCACAGGGACTACGGCCGAGGAACTGGCTCAGCGGTGGGCCACCGACCCCCGCTGGAAGGGGATCGAGCGCACCTACGGGCCCGAGGACGTGCTGCGGCTGGCGGGCAGCGTCCGCGAGGAGCACACCCTCGCCCGTCGCGGTGCCGAGCGGCTGTGGCGCCAGCTGCACGACCTCGACTACGTCCACGCGCTGGGCGCGCTCACCGGTGGCCAGGCCGTGCAGCAGGTCAAGGCCGGTCTCCAGGCCATCTACCTCTCGGGGTGGCAGGTCGCGGCCGACGCCAACCAGGCCGGCCAGACCTACCCCGACCAGAGCCTGTACCCGGCCAACTCGGTCCCGCAGGTGGTGCGTCGGATCAACAACGCGCTGCTGCGGGCCGACCAGATCGCCACGGCCGAGGGCGGCACCGACACCACCGACTGGCTGGCCCCGATCGTTGCCGACGCCGAGGCGGGCTTCGGCGGTCCGCTCAACGCCTTCGAGCTGACCAAGGCGATGATCGCGGCGGGCGCGGCGGGCATCCACTACGAGGACCAGCTCGCCTCGGAGAAGAAGTGCGGCCACCTCGGCGGCAAGGTTCTGGTGCCCACCTCCCAGCACATCCGCACCCTCAACGCGGCCCGGCTGGCCGCCGACCTCGCCGACGTGCCGACCCTGATCGTCGCCCGCACCGACGCGCTCGCCGCGACGCTGCTGACCAGCGACGTCGACGAGGAGGACGCGCGCTTCTGCACCGGTGAGCGCACCGCCGAGGGCTTCTACCGGGTCGAGAACGGCATGGCCCCGGCCATCGCCCGCGGCCTGGCCTATGCGCCCTACTCCGACCTGCTCTGGATGGAGACCGGCACCCCCGACCTGGACCAGGCACGGGAGTTCGCGGAGGCCATCCACGCCCGGTACCCCGACCAGATGCTGGCCTACAACTGCTCGCCGTCCTTCAACTGGCGGGCCGCGCTCGACG
This sequence comes from Streptomyces sp. NPDC059740, assembly GCF_042733155.1. NCBI lineage: Bacteria > Bacillati > Actinomycetota > Actinomycetes > Kitasatosporales > Streptomycetaceae > Streptomyces > Streptomyces sp. NPDC059740. The sequence goes on from NZ_JBHWGP010000001.1 coordinate 284,787, forward strand.
ACGACCAGATCGCCAAGTTCCAGCGCGAGTTGGGCGCGATGGGCTATCGCTTCCAGTTCATCACGCTGGCCGGCTTCCACTCCCTCAACCACGGCATGTTCGACCTGGCCCGCGGTTACGCCGAGTCCGGCATGACCGCCTACGTCGACCTCCAGGAGAAGGAGTTCGCCTCGCAGGCGCAGGGCTTCACCGCCGTCAAGCACCAGCGGGAGGTCGGCACCGGCTACTTCGACCTGGTCTCCACCGCCGTCAACCCGGCCTCGGCCACCACGGCGATGACCGGCTCCACCGAAGAGGGTCAGTTCCACTAACCCTCTCGGAGCCCCTGCCGGCGGTACCCGACGGTCACCGGCACGCCCGCCCCGCCCCGGGCGGACGTTGCGGAACCGTCCGCCGCACACCCCGCGCCGACCCCGGGGTGCCCGGCCCGTCCGCCCCGCTTCCGGGACGGGCGGGCCGGTGGGTTCGCGCGGGGCGGGGAGGCGGGGCCCGAAGGTGCGACGGGCCCCGCCTTCCCCGTCCCTTCCCACCGCATGGACCGGTGCGCGGTCCGGCGGGGGACTCGTCACAGCCCGGTGGCCGCCCCGGTCACCGGCCCGGCCACCGGCCGCGTCCCGGCGCCGCCGGCCTCTGCGGTCCACCAGCTCCGCCCTACCCTCACCCCCGGTGCCGAGGAGACCCTCATGTCCGTCACCTCCCCCGCCCCCCGCGTCCAGGTCCTCGGGCCCACGGGCGACCGCCACGACGAGATCCTCACCCCCGAAGCGCTCGCCTTCGTGGGCCGGCTGGACGCGGCCTTCGCCGGCGCCCGGCTGGCGCTGCTCTCCGAGCGCCGCCACCGCGCGGAGCGGCTGGCCACCGGCGGCTACCTCGACTTCGTACCGGCCACCTCGCAGGTGCGGGCGGACGCCGGCTGGCGCGTCCCGCCGCCCCCGCCCGGGCTGGCCGACCGGCGGGTGGAACTGTGCGGTCCGCCGGAGCGCCGGGCGGCGCTGGCCGCCGTCGCCTCCGGGGCCCGGGTGTGGACCGCCGACTTCGAGGACGCCACCGCCCCCACCTGGGAGGCGATCGTGGAAGGGCACCTGACGGTGCTGGACGCGGTCTGCGGTCACCGGGCGGCCGGAGGGAGGTCAGCCGCCCCGGCGCGGAGCGAGGGCGAGCCGTACCGGGCCGGGCAGGACGCCGACCACGGTGGCCGGCCGGCCGTCGTGCTGCGGCCCCGGGGCTGGCACCGGGCGGAACGGCACCTGGTGGTGGCGGGGCGGCCCGCGCCGGCCGCGCTCGTCGACTTCGGCCTGCACGCCTTCCACTGCGCCCGGCTGGGTGCCGAGGGGCCCTTCCTCAGCCTGCCCAAGGTGGAGAACCACCTGGAGGCGCGGCTGTGGCACGAGGTGTTCACCCTCGCCGAGGACCTCCTCGGGCTCGCCCCGGGCACGATCCGCGCCACCGTCGTCGTCGAGACGCTCACCGCCGCGTTCGAGATGGAGGAGATCCTTCACGAGTTGGCGGAGCACGCCACCGCGTTGCAGATGGGACGCGGCAACTACCTGGCCGGGGTGGTCCGCGCCCTCTCCCACCGGCCGGACGCCGTGCTGCCCGACATGGACCGGGTGACGATGACCGCGCCCTTCCTGCGGGCCGCCACCGACCTGCTGGTGCGCACCTGCCACCGCCGCGGCGCCCTGGCGGTCGGCCCGCGGGCCGCGGAGGCACCGGGGGGCGACCTGTGGACCGACGAGGCGGTCCTGGCCCGGGTGCGGCTGGAGAAGGAGCGGGAGGCGGAGGAGGGCTTCGACGGTTCGGTCGTCGCCCATCCCGGTCTCGTCCCGGTCTGCCGCGCCGCCTTCGACGAGGTGCTGGGCGCCCTGCCCCACCAGGTCGAGCGGCGGCGGGACGACGTCGAGGTCCGCGCCGCCGACCTCCTCTCCCTGCACCGCACCAGCGGGCCCCCGACGCCGGAGGGGCTCCGGGAGGCGGTCACGCTCTCGGTGCGCTACTTCGACGCCTGGCTGCGCGGCCGGGGCGTGGTGGAGGTGGCCGGCTCCCTGGTCGACGCCGGCGCCGCGGAGTGGGCCCGCACCCAGCTCTGGCAGTGGGTGCGGCACGGGGCGGTGCAGCGGGAGACGGTCCACGCACTGCTGGACCTGGCCTGCGCGGAACTGGCGCGCAGCGCGCCGGTGGCCCCTACCGGGCAGGCCGCCCACATCGAGCAGGTGCGCGAACTCCTGCTGCGGACCGCCCTCTCCGCGGACCTGCCGGCCTACTTCACCGGTGACACCCGCGCCCGCCGCCACCTGGGCCGGACGGTCACCGCCAGGGGGACGAGGCCCGTCACCGGTCTCGCAGAGCCGGCTTCGGTGGCATCCGCGGCGGCGGCATCCGCGGGGCCGGCGGGTTCGACGGCTTCGGTGGGTAGGGCGGCTGCGGCGCCACCTGTGACGGCGGCTGCGGCATCGGTGGCTCCTGCACCGTCCGTGGCTTCCGTCGCCTGAGGCAGTGGTGGGGGGGGGCGGGCGGGGGGCGGGGGGGCCACCCCCCCACCCGCCGGGCCGGCGGGGGGGGGGGTGTGTTTAAAAAATACAAAGCACACCCCAAAGATTAGAGCAGGGG